>NZ_JBSFRG010000048.1:0-37980 GCF_053589115.1 Rhodococcus sp. NPDC003383
CGAAGCCACACGTCACCACCCGACGTGGGGCCAGAAGTGCTGGCCGAGACGGTCTATCGGGGTATGGCGACCGGGCAGCGTTGGGGAAGGGGCCGAGCAGACTCAGCGACCCGTAGGGTCTCCGATCGGTTCAATCCAGCCGCCCGCAGGGCGTCCGCGTCGATTCGTGTTTGCCCGTGCAGGAATCCCACGGAACCTCACGCGAGCGCGACCACCAGCAGAACGAAGGCGCCGACGAGAACGCCGACCCGCGCGTAGTGGTAGCGATCCCACTGCCCGACCTGGTCCTGCCAGTCGTCCGGCGCTCCCCCACCCGCCCACGCGGCGACACGATTGTTGATCGGCACGAGCAGCACAACGGACATCACCACGCTGAGCACCAGCAGCGCCGTCGCCACGATCACCAGCGATGCGCGCGGCTCGCCCCACGCGAGGATCGACCACAGCACTCCGAGAGCGGTCGCGGCTGTGTACCAGGGCGGCATCACGCCACCCTCGGGGATTGCATCCAGGGAACGAAGGACTGCTGGTCGACTGGTAGTCGGCACTCCGGAATGCGCGCCGCGACCACAAGACCCTCGAGGACCTCACCGAGGTCTTCGACGAGATCGAACAGCGCGCCGACACCCCGTTCGAGGGACCTGTTCGCCGTGCTGGACGGATTGTGACCACCCCGGTCCGCATGCCGGGATCTGCAAGCGCGGCCGCACAATGTCTCTTCGGTGCGTGCACGCCATGCACGCACCGCACGCCCATCGCCTCGGACCCGGTACACGGTCCGCACGGCAGCAGTCGGTATCTCCGAGTAGCCATGTCCGATCAGGACCGAAGTCCGTCCTGGCTCACGTGGGTCAAGTCCCTGGCCGCCATGGCGGTGTACCGGCTCGGGGAGCCTCGAACGAACTGGTCGGAGGCGGGTGCAATGCTCGAGGCATGGCAGAGCTCGAACCCACGGACTACGCCGCTACGCTCGAGGAACTCAAGCGCCGCGTACACCAGGCGCGGTATCAGGCGCAGCGGAAGGTGAACACCGAGCTGATAGGCCTCTACTGGCAGATCGGCCGCACGATCTTGGATCGCCAGCAGACCGAGCGTTGGGGAACCAAGGTGCTGTCCCGTCTCGCCGCGGACCTACGCGCCGAGTTCCCCACCATGAAGGGCTTCTCGCGAGCGAACCTGTTCTACATGCGACGCTTCGCCGAGGCATGGCCCGACGAAGAAGCAATCATCCAACGACCCGTTGGACAATTGCCGTGGGGTCACATCGCCGAACTTCTCGACAAGCTCGACGACCAGGACCTGCGTGAGTGGTACGCCGCCCGGGACGTCGAGCACGGGTGGTCACGCTCGGTGCTCGCTCATCAGATCACCACCTGCCTCCACGGCCGTCAGGGTGCTGCGCCCTCGTACTTCGGCTCCGCGCTCGAACAGCGGGACTCCGAGCTGGCGCAGCAGCTCACCAAGGATCCGTTCGCGCTGGAATTCCTTGCGATCGGCGGCGACGCGAGCGAGCGGGAACTCGAGGAGCGTCTGGTCGCGCGGATCATCGACACGCTGCGCGAGTTGGGTCGGGGATTCGCATTCGTCGGTCGCCAGGTGCATTTCGACGTCGACGGGGACGACTTCTACGTCGACCTGCTGTTCTTCCACGTCGAGCAGTTGCGCTACGTGGTCATCGAGCTCAAGACAACGAAGTTCGACCCGCGTGATGCCGGGCAACTCGGCTTCTACGTTGCTCTGGTCGAGGATCGACTGCGGCTCCACGACATACACCAACCGACGGTGGGCATGCTCCTCGTGGCCGAGAAGAACGAAACCGTCGTCCGGTACGCCCTCGCCGGCACCCGGTACCCTGTCGCTGTTTTCCCGATACGACCTGACGGCATCCGCCCAGGCCGCTCTCCCCGCCGAAGAGACCCTCACCCGCGTCGCCCTCGAAGTCACCGCCCACGACGGTCGCCACGGGACACGTGCCGGACACTGAGCCCCCGCCCGTAAGGATCCTGCCTACCGGCCGAGGCGTGTGAGGGATGTGCGCTGCGCCCGCAGATCACGGCCCACGGTGGAGCATCGGGCATACCCGATGAGGATTTCGGTCAGCAGTCCGTCGCAGTCGAACACGACCCCGGACGCTGCTTTCGGTGCGGGCTTCACGGCCGCATTCAACCAGATCGGCTGTGGTTGCACCGGATTACAGGCACCCGGGGTGCGCCCGACCCGGTCGCCGGCGGGACTATTCGACCCCGAGCATGACCTCGGTGGACTTGACCAACACCGTCGCTGCGACTCCGGCCGCGAGACCGAGTTCGTCGACGGCCTCCTTGGTGATCGGGGCGGTCACGATCTGCTCACCGCCGTCGAGCTTGACCTTCACAGTTGCCATCACGGCGCCGACGGTGACCTCCGTGACCGTGCCGGTGAGCTCGTTGCGGGTGGACAAACGCATCGAAGGTGGACCTCAATGCCTCACCGGCACACAGAGCACGGTCGCCGGCGACCCCACCGTCAAGGACGACGACCGCGTCGACAGAAGGCGGCCGGCACGCTGCACTGCACATGGCCGGATACCGCGGGACGCCAATCGGGCGCCGGGGTGTTGCGGGTGTGCTGTTTGAGGATCGTCAAACAGCACAGCTCAAATCAGGGTGGATCAGGTGGAGAATCCAGCCGTTGCCGGAATGATGTAGGGAAGGTCGGCGAGGGTGAAGGTGGTCGTGATCCACCGGACCGGTAAGACCCATCCTCTGTAGTCCTCACCGTCCTTCTCGTCGTGGATCTCATGGCGGTAGGGCCTGCTCAGCTCAAGGCTGCGGGACGGCAGTTCGTTCCCGTAGACGGTGAGAATTTCCTCGTCGGCTGGCTGGGCTTCGCTGGTTACTTCACCGACGCCGACGTAGCCGGTCTTCGGGATGTAGGTGAAGATGCGGGCGCGTGATGGCCTCGGCCTTCGGCCAATTCGTGCGCCGCATACCTGCACAGAGCACCTTGCCGACAACGAAGATCATGTCAAGGATGGTGGAGCCGGATCTGTATCCGATACGGCCTCCCAGAACGCGCGGTAGCGCGGCGCTTTATCGACGTCCCCGAGGTCGATTCTTTCTTGGCTCGTTTCTCCCAGCACCCTCCCGCAGTCCGACGTCAGCGCATCGACGCTGCGGGTCTCCGGCCACGGAGCCGAACCCGAAACCGGCAGGGCACCAGCACCTTCAGCCTCCGCAGCTGGTGGCGGAGCACCCGATCGCACGGGTCGACACGAACGACCGGGTCCAGCCGAAGCCACACGTCACCACCCGACGTGGGGCCAGAAGTGCTGGCCGGTTCAAGACAGCCGCCCGCAGGGCGTCCGAATCTATCGTGGGCACGTCCCCTGGTAACGGTCGAGACCGCGGCCGCCGTTGCGCTTCTTGCTCCGACCCGTAGGACCACCCTTCGGGCTCCGCACCCAGGTGCCCTTCGAATCGAGCCCGGGCATGCGCTCGCTTCCGATTCTGCTGTAACGGGTTTCGCCGTCGACGGTCAGCACACCGTCCTGCACGTCGATGTGCGCGACGGTCGCCCAGTAGGCGTTCTTCCCGTTCCCGACGTACACGAGAATCTCGTCGGCGTCCGGACCCGGCAGCCCGTCCTTGCCGGCCCGGCCGTATCGGATCGCGACGCGCGGCCGGCCGAACGTGTCGATCGCGCCGGTGCCGTTGTCGACGCTCTGATAGATGTTGACGAGCAGATCCCCGTTCTCGTCGGGGAGCACCCGAACCTGCTCGACGGCAGGCTTCTTGCCGCGCCCGGGCCCCTTGCTGTCACCGTAGTGATGGATGTACGGCCACGTTCCGAGATCGCCGCGGTGGCCGCGGTCGCCGCTGATCACGACGTATTCGTTGGTGTGTTCGTTGCGGCAGTAGAAGTACACGTCGAGATCGCCCTCGCCGAACTTCTTCACGTTCCCGGATCGGTCGTAGATGGCTCCACGGCCGTCCCATTCGAGGCCGACGGTGAGCACCCAGTTCGGATCGCCCTGGGACTTACGCAGGTCGATCCGGGCGGTCTTGTCCGCCGAATCCTTCGTAAGGGAGACCTGAACCTTCTCGAACGAGATCGGGCGCGCTGCCGGCTGAGGCGGGGCCGCAACAGCCGACACAGTTGCCGACTCAGATTGCGGCTGAGCAGATCCCGGTTCGTCGACGACGATCCCATGGTCGGTCGCGAACGCCGCCAGACCGTCCTGATAGCCCTGACCGACCGCGTCGAGACGCCATCTCGCGCCGCGACGATAGAACGCGACGACCTGCAGAACGGTCTCGGTGGTCAGGTCGGGCGGGGTGAACTCGATGGTCTGTCGAGCGCCCCGAATCTCTGCGCGGAGCCCGGGCACGTCACCGAATCGCCGCCCCTGCGCTTCGGTGCTCGCCGCGATGAGCACTCGGTGGATGTCGGCGGGGACAGCCGACAGGTCCACGGTCGCGGACGTGTCGGAGGTGAGCCGGACGCCGGGGGCCTTCGGGTTGTTGAAGAAGACGAAGTCCTCGTCCGATCGCACCCGTCCATCGGCGGTGAGCAGTACGGCGGTGAGATCGACCGCGCCCACAGGACCACCGGTGACGAGCACGACCTCATATCCGAGATCGACAAGGTCGGTCTTCGACCCCTTGATCACTGCACTCATCCGCGATCTCCTGCTTCTGCCGTCATCCCATCCGCAGCGAAGTCGACTGCAGCGCATACAACGTAACCTGCACCGTGGCTTCACGCTCCTACGGCGACTACATCAGGCGGTAGCCCTTTCGACCGTTCGAGCCTCGCCCTTCAGGTCGAAATCTATTGCACCCCAAAATCACTCGTCGAGACGATGAGACTACGCAGGCACCTCGTCCCACGCCTCACGCAAATGATCGAGGACTGCCTGGGCAAACCACCGATTGTGGTAGCGGCCGTACGGCCCCTTCCCCTTGGCAACCAACCTGTCGGCGAGGCGCCTGACCAACTCTGCATCATCGATGAGTGTCACGAACTGTTCATTCGAGGCGTCGTCGAGCAGGTTGATCCTGATGACGACGGCGTCGCCCTCAGCCGATGCGAGCTGGGAGCGGTGGAATCGCAGATTCGGAAACTGCGAAGTCAATTCGTCGAACGTCTTTCCCGTCCGACCCTCGAGCGCCGAACGGGAGACATACACCGACACAGACCACACGTCGATATCCCGGTCCTCGATGAATGGGTTCTCGACGTGGAGAACTTCCATCGGTCCGATATTGAGCGTGAACAACCGTCGCCCTCGGTCGGTGGCCGGCAGACAACTCAGCGTCCATCTCTCGACTTCACCGGAGGCCGGATCGTCGAAGGCCAGGTCCAGATACAACGCGACGAGGTCGAGGCAGATGATCAGTACGTCCTCGTCGCTCGCGAGTTCGCGGAAGTTCTCCTCGGATGCCGAGGGATACCCGTTCTCGCTGTTGCCGTCACCGGTACTCACTCGGCGCTACCACCTTGTTCTGCTCGTAGAGACCAGCAGAACTGTATATAGACGCCGCTATCGATTCTGACGGAACGTCACGCGAGCGCGACCACCAGCAGAACGAACGCCCCGACGAGGACGGCGACCCGCGCGTAGTGGTAGCGATCCCACTGCCCGACCTGGTCCTGCCAGTCGTCCGGCGCTCCCCCACCCGCCCAGGCGGCCACACGATTGTTGATCGGCACGAGCAGCACAACGGACATCACCACGCTGAGCACCAGCAGCGCCGTCGCCACGATCGCGAGCGATGCGCGCGGCTCGCCCCACGCGAGGATCGACCACAGCACTCCGAGAACTGTGGAGGCGATGTACCAGAACGGCATGACGCGACCGAGCACGCGGGCGCCGTCACTGCGTGCGATGAATGCGCCGTCGCCCGGGAGCCGCGCAAGCATCGGGTTCACGAACACCGCGACCGCGAACTCCACCCCCACCAGCAAACCGACGACGACAACCGTGACCACGGAAACCGAGTCCAACATGGGGACCTCCAGTACCTAGCAGTGCTAGTTCTTCTGTCGATGACAACACTAGCACTGATCCAAGAACTAGCAATGCTAGAATTCGACAATGCCGGTCAACGAACGCAGAGCCCGCGACAGAGCCGCCCGTCACCGCCTGATCATCTCGACCGCCCGCCGGATCGCCGAGGACGAAGGCTGGGGTGCGGTCACCACCCGACGCCTGGCCGAGCAGATCGAATACAGCCAGCCCGTGCTCTACAGCCACTTCTGCGGCAAGGACGAGATCGTGACAGCGGTCGCGCTGGACGGATTCACCCAGCTCGGAGCCGAACTCACCGAAGCCGTCCGCAAAGAGCCCGGAGCACGCACGCTGGCGACCACCTACCTCGCTTTCGCACAGGCCCACCCCGCCGTGTACGAGGCGATGTTCGAGCTCACGACCGATCTGCAGTTCGCCGACGCCGAAACTCCCGCACCGCTGCGCGACGCGTTCCAGGTCCTGCTCGACACTCTGCGACCTCTGTCCGGCGCGGTCGATCCGGAGCTGTTCACCGAGGTCTTCTGGGCCGCCCTGCACGGCCTCGTCGGCCTCACCCGCTCGGACCGGATCCCGGCGCAGGACACGTCCCGGCGCATCGACGTGCTCGTGGAACGCTTCGTCGGAGCCTGAACGACGCCCTCGCCGGGGAAGGCTCACCCGCGCGCCGAGTACCCTCGGTACCCGTGTCTGCCCCTTCCGTCCTCGACGATGCCCCGATCGAATCGTCCTCGCGCACGTTCAAGCGTGCGTTCAAGGACCTTCGCGAAGGTTTCAACCATCGTGAGCTGTGGCTCCACCTCGGATGGCAGGACATCAAGCAGAGATACCGGCGGTCGGTACTCGGCCCGTTCTGGATCACGATCGCGACCGCCGTGTCCGCGGTCGCGATGGGTCTGCTCTACGGCACGCTGTTCAACCTGGACCTCGCCGAGTTCCTGCCGTACGTCACGCTCGGCTTCATCGTCTGGAACCTGATCCAGGGATCCATCCTCGAGGGCGCGGACGTGTTCATGTCCAACGAGGGCCTGATCAAACAGCTGCCGACGCCGCTGAGCGTGCACGTGTACCGGCTGGTGTGGCGGCAGATGATCCTGTTCGCCCACAACATCGTCATCTACTTCGTCATCCTGATCATCTTCCCGCAGCCGTTGAAGTGGACGGCGGTCTTCGCGATCCCCGCACTCGCCCTGATCGCGATCAACGCGGTGTGGGTGTCGCTGGTGTTCGGCATCCTGGCGACCCGCTACCGCGACATCGCTCCGCTGCTCGGCAGCCTCGTGCAGCTGCTGTTCTTCATGACGCCGATCATCTGGACGGAGAAGACCCTCCAGGGCACCGGCAACGAGGGCCGCGCCCGGATCGCCGAGATCAACCCGCTGTACCACTTCCTCGACATCGTGCGCACGCCGCTGCTCGGCGGCGACCAGCAGCTCTACCACTGGCTGATCGTGCTGGGTGTGACCGTCGTCGGCTGGGCGTTGGCGCTGGTCGTACTGCGCAACTACCGCTCGCGCGTCGCCTACTGGGTCTGAGTGCACCCGCGGTGAACGTCACCGCACGAAACGGATCACCTGGCTGACGTTGAACTGCCGGCGGTTGTCGATCCGGAACCCGGCCTGCACGAGCCCGGCGTACTCCGGCGTCGACTCGAACCGGTGCGGCGGGAGCGTCCACCACTGGTTCGACGTGTGGTAGATCCGCTGCTCGGTCGTCCGCTCGGCGTCCGCGAAGAACCACACCACCTCGCACGTGGACAGCTGCCCCGCGACCGCCTGGAACGGCAGGTTCTCGTCCCACAGCCAGCCCTCCGCGGCGGCGGTCCGTCCCAGGCCCAGGTCACGGGTGCCCGCGAAGGTCTCCGGCCGGGCCGTGATCACCAGCCGCTGCGACGCCGGATTCCACGCGGCGCCCCCGAACAGCACGCAGTCACCGGGCGCCAGCCGACCGGCGACGTCGTGGTTGACCGTGCTGAAGTCCATGCCGCTGGGGTCGGACCACTGGCCACGCTGCGCGACGAACGACGGCACGGACAGCAGAACCAGCGCACCGGTGACGCCGACACTCGCCCACGTCCGGACGGCCACGGCCGCGACGGCAGCGGCACCGACCAGGGCGACCGCCGGGGTCGTGAACGTCAGGTACCGGTCCAGGTAGACCGGGGACGCGACGAGCGAGTACGTCACGACCATCGCCATCGGCACGACGATCCACGGCACGGCTACCACGAGAACACCGTGTCGCTGCACCCGCGTGCGTCGTAGTAGAGCCGCCACGAGCCCCACGACGATCAACACCGTGAACGCCACCGCGAACCAGGGGGCGCCCACGAACCACTGGTACTCCCAGGCGATCCGCGGCAGGTTCCGGTCGATCGGCGGGATCCACGTGGTCTGCCCGGCCTGGGCGAACGCCTCCGCCACGAGCGGGACGGCCACAGCCGAGCCCGCGACGACCGCCCCCAGCCACGCGAGCCCGCGACGCCGCAGGTCGCCCCGCAGCGCCAGGGTGATCAGGTGGGCCGGTACCAGCGCGATCGTGTACACGAACAGCACCACCGACAGCGCCAGCACGGCGGCGTAGAGCAGCCACCATCGGACCCGGCCGGACTCGCACCCCACGATGAGCAGCACGGTCAGCCACACGGCAGCGGCCGCGGACGGGGCGTAGCTGCGGGCCTCGACCGCAGCCCACGTCACGCGCGGGAGCAGCAGGAAGACGACCCCCGCGATCACGCCCAGCCGTCGGCCACCGAGTTTCCGGCCCAGCACGACGACGCCGCCGGCCGCGGCGCCCACGGCCAGGACGCTCGGCACCCGTGCCGAGAACTCCGAGGCCCCGAACACGGCGAACCAGTACCGCATCGCCACGTAGTAGAGGCCGTGGACGACGTCGACGTTGCCGAGCACCCGGTCCAGGTCGACGCGGGAGCGCTGCGCCACCGACAGGGTGGCCAGCTCGTCGTACCAGAAGGAGGGCCGCCACGACCCCCACGCTGCGACGATCGAACCCAGCAGTGCGACGAGGACAGCGTCCCGCGCGCCCCCTGTGGTCCGATCGGCCATGGGCTACTGCCCGTACAGGCGGGCCCAGTTCTCGCGGCTGGTGAGCTGCGGCGCAGCTTCGCGATACCGCAGGGACACCGCGGGCGTCTCCTTCTTCAGCGCCTGCAGCGCGCTCATTCCGCGACGGAGCAGTGCGACGGCCCGCTTCTTGTCCCGCTTGCGGACGCGGACACCTTCCTGGGAGGCGTCGGTGACCACGGCGTGCGAGAACAGCGAGACGTGCCACCAGTGCGCGTCCGACGACGGGATCGCGACCGGATCGGCCGGAAGAGTGCCGCGCCACTGGTTGAGGGCGCGCTTGGCCAGCACCGCCCATTCGAGGCTCTTGCGCGGGTGCGGTCCGGCCGGGGTGATGAACATGTCGGCCGCACGCAGGTCCGGCACGTTGTTCGCGTTGTGGCGGATGGTCTCCCCGTACTCCGCGCGCTCACGACGGATGGCGGCCGCGGCCTCCATGCCCCCGTCGCGCAGGAATTCCGGTCCTCGCAGGAAGTCCTCGATGGCCTTGATCAGGGTGAACGCCATGCCGTACTGCATGGAGACGAGGTAGCGGAACAGGTCGGTCCGCAGCTGCTTGGCCAGTGCCTTGCCGTCGAGTTCGGTGTGCAGCGCGGCGGTGATCATGGCGTTGCGGAGGTTGAAGTAGCGATGCCACTCGTCCCAGTCCTTCCACGCGAAATCCGCGTGCCACACCGCGGCACCGGGCAGCGTGACGGTCGCGACACCGTTCGCCCGCGAGCGGTAGCCGTACTCGATGTCGTCCCACTGGAAGAACAGCGGCAGCGGGTAGCCGACCTTCTCGACGACCTCCGACGGGATCAGGCACGACCACCAGCCGTTGTAACCGGCGTCGACGCGGATCTCCTGCTGCTTCTTGAGCGTGCTCTTGTCCGCGAACGCGTTCTGCACCTCGATACCGGCCTGGAGACGCTGCAGGTCCGCGACCTCGGCACCGACGTGGACCCGGTCGGGATGCAGCAGGTACAGCATCTGCGCGCCGACGATCGCGGGTTCGACGGTGCAGTTCGCGAACGTGTTGAGCCGGACCACCGCCTCCGGTTCGCACAGGACGTCGTCGTCCATGAACACGATGTTGGCCCCGGGATTGCGCGACGCCCCGGCGACCTCGTACAGGCCACGGGTGAATCCGCCGGCACCGCCCAGGTTGGGCTGCGTGATGTAGACGAGTCGGTCGCCGAGTTCGGAGGCGACGCGCCGGAACTCCGGCCGGGTCTCCACCCGGTCGTTGCCCTGATCGACCACGTGGATCGACTGCACGTCGGCCATCGCCGTCGGGTCGTTCGCCATGGCGGCCAGCGTCGCCGCGCAGTCGTCGGCGCGGTTGAAGGTGCAGATGACGACCGCGGCCTTGCGCAGGGACTTCGGTGTGGGAACCGTCCAGCGGGCGTTCTCGACGGTCAGCTCGCCGGAGCTCGTGGAGATCCGGGCGAAGAGGGCACCACCGTCGACGAACCGGTCGATCGGGGTGGACACCGTCACCGTGGTGGACGTGCCCTTCGACGACAGGGGGATGGTGGCGACGATCCGTCGCCGGCCCAGGGTGTCGGTGGCGACCAGTTCGATGCGGCCGTCGCCGTCGATCTCGGCTTCGAACGCGACCTCGGTGACCGCGGTCCAGCGCTGCCAGTAGCTGGCGGGGAACCGGCCGAAGTAGGTGTCCGTTTCGATACGGCTCCGGCGGCCGAGGCGCACGCGGGTCCGCTCGCGGTCCACGGTCCCCTTGACGGTGACGTACATGTCGTCGCTGACCAGCGGGGACGGCCCCGCGAACAGCGCTCGCTGAGCGGTCTGCCGGGCGGCAGGACGCTCGAGGACGGACGAACCGTCGGCCGCGTCGCCGACCCCTCCTGTCGGTTCGATCGCAGCGATTTCGGCTTTGTCCATTCCGTCCGAATACCTTTCAGAGCCTTGCTCTCAGAGCCTTGTCTTCCCCCAGGACACAACTTGTCCAAGGCTACCAACGTGCCTGGCAGCGGCAGACCGGACCGCGAATCGCCGCCCGCCGGGTCGGGCATTTCCCGAGAACCCCCGCGTTATTCTGAGCCTCTGGCCAGCCCCGTCCGACCCCTGGAGCACATGTGACGTCCGCCGTCGAGCTCACGACGCGACGGCAGCGGTGGCTCTGGGGCACCGTGGTGACGGCGATGGTGACGGTCACCTACCTGGTGATCCTGGCGGCCGACGATCGGTGGTTCTACACCGACGACACCGAATCGGGTGCGGTACCGAACTGGATCTTCCTCGGCCGGATCCTGCGGACCGGGCAGTTCCCGAGTCTCGTGCCCGAACAGTGGATGGCCGGCAACTACCCGGTCGAGGGACAGGGCGGGCTCTGGAATCCGCCGCAGCTGCTCGTCAACCTGATCTCACCGTCGGTCGACAACATGGTGCTGCTCGCGACGGGTGTGAAGTGGGTTTTCTCCATCCTGCTGGCGCTCGGGGTGTACCGGATCTGCCTGGAGTACGGCGCCCGCGCGCCCTGGGCCGCGGTGGCCGGCGCGGCGGTTCCCTTCACCGGGTTCGCGCTGTTCTTCGACCAGGCGACCTGGGTCACGGCCCTCACCGGCTCCGCCTGGGTGGCCCAGGCATGGGCGAGTTCGCTGCGCTACCTGCGCGGCCGCTCCGGCCCCCTGCCGGCATTCGTCTTCCTCTATCTCGCGATCAGCGTCGGCTACGTCTTTCCCGCGCTCGTCGCCGGGATCCTGACCGGCTGCCTCGTGATCGGCGAACGAATCCATCGGCAGTCGTGGGGGCCGTCGCTCCGGCTGGCGATCGTCGCCGCCTGCGCCGCGGCGGGCGGACTGATCACCTACCTGCCCGGGGTTCTGTCGAGCTCCGTGACCTGGCGTTCCGACCAGGGCTTCCAGAACGACAACTTCCTCACTGCACCCTGGTCGGACACCCTCAACTCCGGCATTCCCTCGGCGTTGCCCGCCATCGAAGCCTGGTTCGGGGAAGTGCAGCCGTTCCCCGTCACCTACATCGCCTGGTTCGCCGTCCCGGCGCTCGCCTTCGTGAACTGGAAAGCCGTGCACCGCTCGGTGCGCAGCCTCGCGGGCGCGCTGATCTTCCTCGCCGCGATGCTGATCGCGACCGCGGGACCCAGCGTGATGGGGCCGCTGCGCTGGCCGGCGCGGCTGCTGCCGATGTTCGCCCTCGCGGCACTCGTCGTGGTGTGCGTGCTGGTCAGCCGCCACGGCACGCTCCGCAACCTCCCGGCCCGAGCGGGCGCGGCGGCCACGCTCGTGCTGGTGATGACGTTGCGCTCCGGGTCCTCGTCCCCGGAGTTCATGAATCGTCACGTGCTCTGGGCCGCCGCCGTCCTCCTCGTCGGGGGCCTCGTCCTGTGGACCGCGCGCCACGCCGGCGAGTGGGTGGTGACGACGATCTTGCTGCTCTCCGCCCTGCCGGTCGTGTACTTCCAAGTGGCCTCGACGACCCCGCACCCGCTCGCGTGGGACCTGCCGGCCCGGCAGTCGGTCGCGAAGGCGAACTTCCCGGATCGGCCGGGGACCACGCTGCAACTCGGCGACCGCGCGCTGGTGCTGCGTTGGACGGCGAACCCGGAGGGCGTCTACCGCTCCCTCGTGTTCGGCAACTTCGCCAAGTCCCTCGACGAGATCTACGTCAACGCCTACACCCCCATCGGCTTCGAG
The DNA here is from genome assembly GCF_053589115.1 of Rhodococcus sp. NPDC003383. NCBI lineage: Bacteria > Bacillati > Actinomycetota > Actinomycetes > Mycobacteriales > Nocardiaceae > Rhodococcus > Rhodococcus sp. NPDC003383. Next base: position 12,753 of record NZ_JBSFRG010000048.1, read on the forward strand.
GAATTCGCCTTCCACCTGTGCATGCGGCACGACGGATCGAGTTGTGACGACGCGTTCGCCGCCGCCTTCGCCACCGAACCCAGCACCGGCCGGACCTACGTGGACCTGATGCTCGTGGATCGGGTGGTGCTCCAGCGCCGGCAGTACCCGGACGCCGACTCGAAGCCGGCACCGCCCGGCTGGCGGTGGGTGCAGTCCCCGCCCGGGTCCGCGGATGCCGTCGACGCGGTGATCCTCGAGCGGATCGACGGGCCGATCAGCGGCCGGAACGGGCGCATCTCCTTCACCGAGGGAGTCACCGCGACCTCGGTGGCCGAGGACTACGCGACCAGCCGGGTCCGCGTCGATTCGGCAGACGGCGGACGCGTCGTCTTCGCCCGCCTGAACTGGCCCGGCTACACGGTCACGTTGGACGGCCGGCCGCTGGAGGCGCGGTCGGTGGACGAGATGTTCCTGGCCGTGGACATTCCCGCCGGCACCGAGGCCGGGGACCTCGTCGTGAGGTGGACCCCGCCGGGACAGGGAATCGGATTCGTCGGACTGGGCCTGGGCATCGCCGGCGCCGCGGTCATGGAACTGCTGTACCTGCGGGACCGGCGGAAGACCCGGAAGGAACACGCGGAAGAAGCCCAGGCGCGGGTCGCGGCCGCTACCGGGTAGTGGCCGCTACAGGGGGGGTGAGACGCGACCGGAACAGGGTGTAGAACACCCGCCGCTGCAGCGCGGAGAGTTCGGCGCGACGATTTCCTTGCCACACGTCGGCCGCCCGCAGCCCGCCGGGCAGCTGTTCGGCCACCCACCGGTGATAGGCCTTCGCCTGCCGGGCCTGCTCGGCGACGAGCGCCACGCTCCACTGACCGGCGCTGACCCGGAACCCGCCGACGACCTGCCGCAGCGCGTACAGATCGCCGTGGAACAGCACCTTCGAGTAGGAGGCCATGTCGATGAGGTACGGGAAGCGGCCGTCCCATCCGCCGGCCCGTTCGAGAACGTCGCGCCGCATCGTCACGCACATGGGCTCACCGAACACGTTGGTGCCGAGCCGCACCGTGCGCCGGATCGCCTCGGCACCCGGCACCAGGCCCGACAGTCCCTGGAGCCCGCGTCCGGCGATCATCTTCTCGCCGCGCGCGTCGAGAATGTCCCGCTGCGACGCCACCGCCACCGCCGACGGATGCGCATCCAGCGCCGCCACCTGGGCCGAGAGGGCACCCGGATAGAGCAGGTCGTCGCCGCACACCAGCTTGACGTACTCCCCCGTGGCCTCGGCGGTCACGCGCTGCCAATTCCGGGGAGCGCCGCCGCCCGCGGGGGTCGACAGCAGGGTCACGCGCGCGTCGTCCTCGTATTTGCGGAGCAGGTCGGCGGTGCCGTCGGGGGAACTGTGGTCGGCGATGATCAGCTCGAAATCCCCGAAGTCCTGGGCGAGCACGGACTCGACCGTGGCCTCGATGAACGGCGCGTTGTTGTAGGCCGGAATCACGACGGAGAGTTTCGGCCTCGTCACTGCTCATCCCGTTCTCTGTGGGGCCCGCGCGGGCAGGCCGGTGGACGGCGACACCGTACATCGGTACGGTTCGTGCCCGGAAACTGCCCCACCCGACGTATAAACTGCCGAATTGTGAGCAGCGACAACCCGGCGCCGACGGGCACGCCACACCGCGTGTCGATTGTCGTGCCGGTCTACCAGGGCGAACACACCCTCGGTACGTTGCTCGAGCAGATCGTTCCGTGGACCGAGGTCACGCTGACCCCCGGCGGTCGACCCATGGTCGTCGAGGAGGTCCTGCTCGTCCACGACAACGGCCCCGACGACTCGGCTCGTGTCATCCGCGAACTGTCCACGAAGTACCCGTTCGTCGCGGGGGTGTGGCTCAGCCGGAACTTCGGCCAGCATCCGGCGACCCTCGCGGGCATGGCGTCGAGCGGCGGCGAGTGGATCGTCACGCTCGACGAGGACGGCCAGCACGACCCGGCCGCGATCGGTGGCCTGCTCGACACCGCGCTCGACGAGGGCGCGACCGTCGTGTACGCGAAACCGACGAATCCGGCGCCGCACGGCGCGCTGCGGAACGCGGCGTCCCGGGGATCCAAGTGGTTCCTGTCCCGGGCGCTGGCCGTGTCCGACAGCACCGACTATCAGAGTTTCCGCCTGGTGCTGGGCGAGGTGGGACGGTCCCTCGCTGCCTACGCGGGGTCGGAGGCCTACCTCGACGTCGCGCTCGGCTGGATCGCGGGGAAGGTGACCACCAGCCCGGTCGAGCTGCGCGAAGAGCAAGGTCGGGCATCCGGCTACCGGCTGCGCACCCTGCTCTCGCATTTCTGGCGGATGGTGCTGTCGAGCGGAACCAAGGGCCTGCGCATGGTGAGCCTGCTCGGCGTGGTCCTGGCCACCGGCGGTTTCCTGTGGGCGGTGTGGGTACTGGTGTCCTCCCTGTTCTTCGGCAACCGCATCCCGGTGCAGGGCTGGGCGTCGACGACGGTCATCCTGCTGCTCGGATTCGGGGCCGTGCTGTTCTCCCTCGGGGTGATCGCCGAGTACGTCGGGGTGGCGGTGAAGACGGCGATGGGCAAGCCGCCCTATCTGATCGTCAGCGATCCCGAGGCCGGCCCGCTGGGCCGCACCCAGCGCTATCCCGACCTCGAATCCTTCCGGAGCGGGTAACCGTGCCGGCACCGACCTGGGTCGTCGGAAGCGGAGGACTGCTCGGTTCGTGGGTGACCCGCGAATTGCGTCGCCGCGACGTCCCGGTGACGACGAGCACGGTGCCGTGGGAAGAGTCGGAGCAGGCCCGATCCGTGCTGCTGGCCGATGCGGACCGGTTCGTCCGGAGCACCCGGGGCGGACGGTGGCGGGTCGCGTGGTGCGCCGGTGCGGGCGTGAACGGGACGACTCCGGAAGCCTTCGCGGCCGAGAACGACCTGCTCCGCGACGTGCTCGACGGCCTCGCCCGCGCGTCCGGCGGCAGCGCCGAGAACGGGACGGTGTTCCACGCGTCGTCGGCGGGTGGGGTGTACGCGGCCGCGACGGGCGCGCCGCACTCCGAGCACACCCCCACGGCCCCGCTCGGTCCGTACGGACACGCCAAGCTGGCCGCCGAGGCCGTCATCACGGATTTCGCCCGCGAGACCGGCGCGACCGCCGTGATCGGGCGCTTCGCGAACCTGTACGGGCCGGGGCAGAACCTGGACAAGCCGCAGGGACTCATCTCGCACCTGTGCCGCGGCTATCTCACCGGGACGCCGGTCTCGATCTACGTCTCGATGGACACCCTGCGGGACTACCTGTTCGTCGCCGACGCGGGAGAAATGGTGGCCGACGCGCTGGACCGGGCGGAGGCCGAACCGGGCGGGGTGAGCACCAAGATCTTCGCGTCGGGCCGGTCGGTGACGATCGGCGCGATCCTCGGCGCCTGCCGCACGGTGTTCCGACGCCGCCCCAATGTCGTGCTGGCGTCGTCGCCGCTCGCGTCGGTGCAGGGCCGGGACCTGCGGTTACGGTCGGTGGTGTGGCCGGAGCTGGACCGTCGCAGCCATCGGCCGCTGCCGGCCGGGATCGCCGCGACGCTGGAGTCGACGCGACGCGCGATGGGTCAGTCGGCGCGGCCGAGTGTGCGCTCGCCGGAGCGGGCGTAGGCCTGTTCGGTCGCGTCCTTCTGCGGACGCCACCAGTCCTCGTGGCTGCGGTACCAGTCGATGGTTGCGGCCAGACCCTCGCGGAAGTTGCGGTAGCGCGGTTCCCAGCCGAGTTCGGTGCGCAGCCGGGTCGCGTCGATGGCGTAGCGCAGGTCGTGGCCGGGCCGGTCGGTGACGAAATCGAAGTCGGTACGGTCCTTGCCGCACAGCTCGAGCACGGTCTCGACGACGGTGCGGTTGTTCGTCTCCCCGTCCGCTCCGATCAGGTAGGTCTGCCCGATCTCGCCCTTGTCGATGATCGTCCACACCGCGCGGTTGTGGTCGTCGACGTGGATCCAGTCCCGCACGTTCTCCCCGGTGCCGTACAGCTTGGGCCGGACGCCGTCGATGACGTTGGTGATCTGCCGCGGAATGAACTTCTCCACGTGCTGATAGGGCCCGTAGTTGTTCGAGCAGTTCGAGATGGTCGCGGCCACCCCGAACGAGCGCACCCACGCCCGGACCAGCAGGTCCGAGCCCGCCTTGGTAGAGGAGTACGGGCTCGACGGGTTGTAGGCGGTGGCCTCGGTGAACCGCGCCGGGTCGTCGAGTTCGAGGTCGCCGTACACCTCGTCGGTGGAGATGTGGTGGTAGCGCACCGAGTGCCGGCGCACCGCCTCGAGCAGGGTGAACGTGCCGATCAGATTGGTCTGCACGAACGGCGACGGATCGGCGAGGGAGTTGTCGTTGTGCGATTCGGCGGCGAAGTGCACCACCAGGTCCGACTCGGCCACCAGCGCATCCACGAGGTCCGCGTCGGCGACGTCGCCCTGCACGAAACGGATCCGGTCGGCGACCGGGTCGAGGGACGCGCGGTTACCGGCGTAGGTGAGCTTGTCGAGCACCGTCACCTGCACGTCGGGGCGTTCGGCGACGGTTTGGTGCACGAAGTTCGCGCCGATGAATCCGGCACCGCCGGTGACGAGCAGCCGCATGCGGCAACCCTACCGGGGGCGCGCTCGTTGGTTCGCGTCCGCCCCGGGATGGGAGACTGTCCCTCATGCGCGGAATCATTCTCGCCGGCGGCACCGGGTCTCGGCTCCATCCGATCACGCTGGGAGTGAGCAAGCAGCTCGTTCCGGTCTACGACAAACCGATGATCTACTACCCGCTGTCGACGCTGATGCTCGCCGGGATCCGCGACATCCTGATCATCACGACCCCCGAGGATGCGCCGCAGTTCCAGCGGCTACTCGGCGACGGCTCCCGCTACGGGGTGAACCTGACCTACAAGGTCCAGCCGGAACCGAACGGCCTGGCCCAGGCGTTCGTCCTCGGCGCCGACCACATCGGCAACGGCGGCGCCGCCCTGGTCCTCGGCGACAACATCTTCTACGGCCCCCGGCTCGGCACCCAGCTCACCCGCTTCGCCGACCTCGACGGCGGTGCGGTGTTCGCCTACCGCGTCTCCGACCCCAGTGCCTACGGCGTGATCGAGTTCGACGCCGACGGCCGGGCGCTGTCGCTCGAGGAGAAGCCCGCCACCCCGAAGTCGAACTTCGCGGTTCCCGGTCTGTACTTCTACGACAACGACGTCGTCGAGATCGCCCGCGGCCTGCGTCCGTCGGACCGCGGCGAATACGAGATCACCGACATCAACCGCACCTACCTCGAGGCCGGCCGGCTCCAGGTCGAGGTACTCCCCCGCGGCACCGCATGGCTCGACACCGGCACCTTCGACTCACTGCTCGACGCCGGCAACTTCGTCCGTACCATCGAGCAACGCCAGGGCCTCAAGATCGGCGCCCCCGAAGAAGTCGCGTGGCGACTCGGTTTCATCACCGACGACGACCTGCGCGCCCTGGCCGCGCCGCTGGTCAAGTCCGGCTACGGCAGCTATCTGCTCGACCTGCTCGACCGGGAAGGAAACTGACGGTGCACTACCGCGAACTGAAGATCCCCGGGGCCTGGGAGATCACCCCTCGCCAGTTCGGTGACGACCGCGGCGTGTTCTACGAGTGGTTCAAGCAACCCACCTTCACCGACGCCGCCGGTCGCCCACTCGAGCTGGCGCAGGCCAACTGCTCGGTCTCCGCCGCCGGGGTGCTGCGCGGCATCCACTACGCCGACGTCCCGCCGGGCCAGGCCAAATACGTCACCTGCGTCGCCGGGGCGGTGCTCGACGTCGCCGTCGACCTGCGCGTCGGCTCCCCCACCTTCGGACAGTGGGACGCGGTCCTGCTCGACGACGTCGACCGCCGCGCGATCTTCCTGACCGAAGGTCTCGGCCACGCCTTCTGCTCCCTCGCCGACGGCTCGACCGTCGCCTACCTGTGCTCGACCACCTACAACCCCGAGCGCGAACACGAGATCAACCCCTTCGACCCGCAGATCGGCATCGACTGGCCCACCACGGGCCGCGACGGACAACCGCTGCGCTACGAACTCTCGGCGAAGGACCAGGCGGCCCCGTCGCTGGCCGACGCGGTCGCGGCGGGTTCGCTGCCGCGGTTCCAGGGGTGAGTGCGAAGCCGGTGTCCGCTCCCGATCCTGTCCGCGCACCCGGCGGGATGTCGGGGGCGCCCGGCCCGCTCATGCGCCTGTTCCGGAACCAGGCGGTGGCGTTTTTGCTGGTCGGCGCGTTCAACACCGCGCTGGGCACCGCGTGGTTCATCGTCTGGCAGCTCGCCGTCGGCGACACCCTCGGTTACCACTTCGCGATCGTCGCGGGCTACGCGTCGAACGTCCTGTGTGCCTTCTCGACCTACCGCTACCTGGTGTTCCGGGTGCGCGGACACGTGCTGCGGGACCTGTGGCGGTTCGTGACGGTCAACCTGAGCGCGTTCCTGCTGAACCTCGCCCTGATGACCGTGGCCGTCTCGGTGCTCGGGTTCCCGCCGATCCCGTCGCAGATCGCGATCACGGTTGTGACGGCGACCGCGAGTTTCTTCGGCTACCGGGACTTCTCCTTCCGCCGCGCCAAGCGCGGCTGAGCGGCCCCGCAGATTTCGAGCGCGCCGCGCGCCCCTCGTATCCGAGCGAATGTATCGCTCAGTCGATCCAAGGAGACGAGCGATACATTCGCTCGGTCACGGCAGGGCAGACCGGGGTCAGCGGATGCGGAAGATCACCGCGCGCTGCACCACGAAGTTGATCACCGTCGCCGTGCCCTGCGCGACGACGAACGCGAACGGGATACGCCACCACTGGTCGGGCAGCGACTCGTTGAGCAGACGGTTGATCCCGACCTGCGCGAGGAACGTGACCGCGTACAGGATCACCACCGCGACGAACCGCGCCCGGCTCGGTTCCGCCTTGAACGTCCAGCGGCGGTTGATCAGGTAGGCGGTCGTCGTGCCGGCGACGAAGGAGATCGCCTTCGCGAGGTCGCGGGTGACGCCGAGCGCCATGAGCAGCACGTACAGGCCGTAGTCGACGATCGCCGACAGCCCGCCGGTGAGCACGAACCGCACGATCTGGGTCTTCAGGTCGAGAGCTTCGTCCGCGATGTTCTCGGTGACGGGAATCTCGACCGGCAGGGGTGCCCGGTGCTCGGGCTCGGACACGTCGTGGGTTTCGGGCACGACGTCGAGAATAACGCCCAGGTCACGCAGGCCTTGACCTCGAGCCGACTCGAGGTTGCACGATCGGGGCATGGCCGTCGAACTGAACCACACCATCGTCCACGCCAGCGACCGCGACGCCTCGGCCCGGTTCTTGGCCGACATCCTCGGGCTCGCCGCCCCGAAACCGTTCGGCCCGTTCCTGGTCGTGCAGGTCGACAACGACGTCTCGCTGGACTTCATGAGCGACAGCGGGCCCGTCCGGCCCCAGCACTACGCCTTCCTCGTCGGCGAATCCGACTTCGACGCGATCTTCGGACGCATCCGCGAACGCGGCCTCGAGTACTGGGCCGATCCGATGCACCGACGGTCCGGCGAAATCAATACGCACGACGGCGGGCGCGGCGTGTATTGGAACGATCCGGACGGTCACAGCCTCGAGATCATCACGCGACCGTACGGCGGGTGACAAACGGCATCTTGCGGACCTGCCCGGACGCGCGGGTAGCCTCTATGCCGATGTCCACGACAGCTGCAGAGCAGGCGACTGCGCCGCTCCCAACCCAGACCCGCACTCTGACCGGCTGGGGGCGCACTGCGCCGACCACCGCGGAAGTGCTGTCCACCCCCGACGTCGAGCTGATCGCCGCAGCGGTCGCCCGGGTCGCGGAGCAGAACGAGTCGAAGCCGGCGCACCTGCGTCGCGGCGTCATCGCCCGTGGCCTCGGCCGCTCCTACGGCGACCCCGCGCAGAACGCCGGTGGCCTCGTCGTCGACATGACGGCGCTGAACAAGATCCACACGATCGACCGGGACTCCCGGCTCGTCACCGTGGACGGGGGCGTGACCCTCGACCAGCTGATGAAGGCCGCGCTGCCGTTCGGCCTGTGGGTTCCGGTGCTGCCGGGCACCCGGCAGGTCACGATCGGTGGCGCCATCGGCTCCGACATCCACGGCAAGAACCACCACAGCGCGGGCAGCTTCGGCAACCACGTCCGCTCCATGGATCTGCTCACCGCCGACGGCCAGGTCCGCACGATCACCCCCGGCGGCCGCAACTCGAAGCTGTTCTGGGCGACCGTCGGCGGCATGGGCCTGACCGGCATCATCCTGCGCGCGACCATCGAGATGACGCCGACCGAGACGGCGTACTTCATCGCCGACAGCGTGCGCACCTCGGGTCTCGACGAGACGATCGCCCTCCACAGCGACGGCTCCGAGGACAACTACGACTACTCGAGCGCGTGGTTCGACGCGATCTCGGCGCCGCCGAAGCTCGGCCGTGCCGCCGTGTCGCGCGGTTCGCTGGCCAAGCTCGATCAGTTGCCGAAGAAGCTGCAGAAGGATCCGCTGCGGTTCAACGCGCCGACCCTGCTGACACTCCCCGACGTCTTCCCGAACGGTCTGGCGAACAAGTTCGACTTCAGCATCGTCGGCGAGCTGTACTACCGGAAGACGAAGAACGCCACCGGCCAGGTCCAGAATCTGACGCAGTTCTACCACCCGCTCGACCTCTTCGGTGAGTGGAACCGCGCCTACGGTTCCAAGGGCTTCCTGCAGTACCAGTTCGTGGTGCCGCCCGAGGCCGTCGACGAGTTCAAGCGCATCATCGTCGACATTCAGAAGTCCGGGCACTACTCGTTCCTCAACGTGTTCAAGCTGTTCGGTGAGGGCAACAAGGCGCCGCTGAGCTTCCCGATGAAGGGCTGGAACATCTGCGTCGACTTCCCGATCAAGGCGGGCCTGAACGAGTTCGTGACCGAGCTCGACAAGCGCGTCCTCGAATTCGGGGGTCGTCTCTACACGGCGAAGGATTCGCGCACCACCGCCGAGACGTTCCACGCGATGTACCCGCGCATCGGCGAGTGGCTCAAGGTCCGCCGCTCGGTCGACCCCACCAACGTCTTCGCCTCCGATATGTCCAGAAGGTTGGAACTCCACTGATGATCAATGCCGTCGGCAACCCCCAGACCCTGCTGCTGCTCGGTGGCACCTCCGAGATCGGCCTGGCCATCGTGGAGGAGTACCTGCGCAAGGCACCGGCCCGCGTCGTGCTCGCGGCGCTGCCGAACGATCCGCTGCGCGAGTCCGCGGTCGCCCAGGTGAAGGCCGCGGGCGCGACGAAGGTCGACCTGGTCGACTTCGACGCCCTCGACACCGAGAGCCACCCGAAGGTCATCGACGAGGCGTGGGCGGGTGGCGATGTCGACATCGCGATCGTCGCGTTCGCGCTCGACGGCGACCCCGAGGAACTGTGGCAGAACCAGCGCAAGGCCGTGCTCGTCGCGAACGTCAACTACACCGCGTCCGTGTCGGTCGGTGTGCTGGTCGGCGAGAAGATGAAGGCGCAGGGTTTCGGCCGGATCATCGCGATGTCGTCGGTGGCCGGGGAGCGCGTCAAGCGCGCCAACTTCGTGTACGGCTCGACGAAGGCCGGTCTCGACGGCTTCTACCTCGGTCTCGGTGAGGCGCTCGCCCCGTTCGGGCCGAAGGTCACCGTGGTGCGACCGGGCATGGTGCGCACCAAGTTCAGCGCCCACGTCAAGGAAGCGCCCCTCACCGTGAACAAGGAGGACGTGGCCGCGCTGGCCGTCGCCGCGTCCGACAAGGGCAAGGAAATCGTGTGGGCGCCGGGGCCGTTCCGCTTCGTGATGGTCGTGCTGCGGCACATCCCGCGCGCGATCTTCCGTAAGCTGCCGGTCTAGAGTTCTTTTCACCGCTTTTTCACCGCTGCCCCGCCGGGTTCGATATCCGGCGGGGCGGTCGCGTCTCTACTGCAGGTAGCCGACTCCGGTCGAGAATCCGTCGTTCAGCCCGTAACAGGCGTGGTTGACGTAACCTTCGTTGGTGAAGACGCCGTTCACGTCGCCGCTTTGACCTGGTGCGTTCGACGCGTAGCCGACGCCCGGTTGCCCGACGATGACGCACTGATAGGACTCGACGCCTTCGTTGTCGGACAAATTCCCGTCGATGGGGCCTCCGGGAGGTCCCGGCAGGATCACCGGGTCTGCCGCTGCCTGTGCGGCCCCGGCCACGAGGAGCGGTGCTGCCACGAGTGCAGCGAACAACGCGCGCACGGATGTTCGTCTCATGAGTCCAGCCTTCCGTTCGACTTCACCCGGTGTTTCCGGGCGACCCCCTGACGCGATGGCGGACATGCTCCTGCCGGTGGCGTGTCCGGCCACCGTCGCTTCCATCCAGCATGCAAGGTCAGGTGGGCTCGAGGCCAGCGTTGGCACTACTCGAATCTGCGGTTGCCGCGCCGCGGGCGGCACCACGCGTCCCCCTATGCTCGGATGGTGCTCACCGCTTCCGAAGTAGCCCCCGCACGCCGCGTCGTCTCGGCGCTCACGCAGTTCGCGTGCGCCGCAGTCGTCGCCGCAGTGGTCGCCGCGGTCGGACTGTTCGCGTTCGCGCGGGTGCAGTGGCCGGCGTTCAATTCGTCGAACGTGACGCAGGCGATCACGACGGTGCTGCAGGTCGCGGCGCTGGCGGTGCTCGCGGTGTCGGTGTGGATGCTGCGGCGGCGCCGGTGGCCGTGGGTGGCGCGGGTGCTGTCGTGGGCCGGGCTGTCGGGCCTGGTGACGGCGACGCTGGGGATGCCGCTTGCCGCGACGAAGCTGTATCTGCACGGCGTCTCCGTCGACCAGGAGTTCCGCACCGAGTACCTGACGCGGTTCACGGATTCGGCAGCGCTGCACGACATGACGTACGCGGATCTGCCGCCGTTCTATCCGGCGGGCTGGTTCTGGGTGGGCGGTCGCGTCGCGAACGTGCTCGGCATGGACGGCTGGGAGGCGTTCAAGCCGTACGCGATCGCGTCACTGGCGGTGACGGCGGCGGTGGCCGTCGTGCTGTGGTCGGAGCTGGTGCGGTCGGATCTGGCGGTGCTCGTCGCGACCGCGACGACCGCGATCGTGCTCGCCTACGGCTCCCCCGAGCCGTACGGGGCGATCATCGCGCTGCTGCTGCCCGCCGCCCTGGTGCTGGCGTGGGGCGCTTTCGCGCCGGTGTGCCTTTCTGGCGGCCCTGACCGCCACAAAGGCACACCGCAAGGGACGCGGCAGGGATGGGGCGCCGTGCTGGGGACCGGCCTGTTCCTGGGCCTGGCCGCCACCTTCTACACCCTCTACCTGGGGCTGGCCGCGTTCGCAGTTGTGGTGATGGCCGTGGTGGCCGCAGCGCTCGCGTGGCGCGCGGCCGGCACGTGGCGGGCGGTAGTTCCCGTCGTCGTCCGCCTGGCCGTCATGGCTGCGATCGCGGTCGTGGTCGCGCTCATCGTGTGGCTACCGTTCCTGCTCGAGGTGCTCGGCGGTGCGCAACTCGCCGGGTCCGGCACGGCGACCCACTACCTGCCCGAAGCCGGTGCGCGCCTGCCGCTGCCGATGTTCCATGCCTCGCTCATCGGGTTGCTGTGCCTGCTCGGCACCGTGTGGCTCGTCGGCCGGGCATCGTCGTCGCGGCGGGCGCAGGCACTCGGGCTCGGTGTCGTCGCCGTATACCTGTGGTACCTCGCGTCTCTGGCGCTGACCGCCGTCGGCACCACGCTCCTGGCGTTCCGGCTCGAGGTGATCCTGCTGGTGCTGCTCGGCGCCGCAGGCACTTTCGCGTTCGTCGACTTCACCCGTTGGATCGTGCTGGCCAGCAGCGACAATCCGCGGGTGCGCTGGTCCCTCGTCGCCGTCGGCGCGCTCGGCGCGGTCGCGTTCACCCAGAACATCCCGCAGGTCCTCGCCGGGGAGATCACCGTCGCCTACACCGACACCGACGGCAACGGCGAACGCGCCGACCAGCGACCGCCCGGCGCGGCGTCGTACTTCGCGGAAGTGGACGAGACCATCACCTCGCAGCTCGGCCGCGACCGCCACGACATCGTGGTCCTCACCGCCGACACCACCTTCCTCGCCTACTACCCGTACTACGGATTCCAGGCTCTCACTTCGCATTACGCGAATCCCCTCGCCGATTTCCCGGCACGAGCCGCGGCGATCGCCGAATGGTCGGAACTCGAGACCCCAGACGAACTGCTCGCCGCATGGGACGCCGCGCCGTGGCGGGCCCCCGACGCGGTGGTGTTCCGGCAGAACGCCGAAGGGTACACGCTCCGGCTGGCCGAAGACGTGTACCCGAACGACCCGAACGTGCGTCGCTACACGGTGACGTTCCCGAAGGCGCTGTTCGACGATCCGCGTTTCACGGTGACCGAGGTCGGCCCGTTCGTCGTGGTCACCCGCGCCGGATCGGCATGATCCGCCGGACCCCGAGGTCGCGCAGCCACAGGCCGCCCCACACGAAGATGCCGGTGTAGATCGGGAACAGGGTCGTGCTCACGATCGGCTGCTCGGTCAGCAGATTCGTCGCGACCGCGCCACCGAGATAGCCGGTGAGCAGCACGGCACCGAGGATCGAGGTCGCCGGAACCACGTACGCGATCAGGCACACGAGCAGCACGATGCCGAACACGCGGTTGAGGCTCGGATCGAATCCCAGGTCGGCCATGGCCTCCTGCACCTGGGACGTGTTGAGCACGTGGATCACCGAGTCGAAGAGCAGGAACAGCACGACGAGTCCGCTGACGATCAGCCCGGCGATCCGGGCGCCTTTCGACGGCGCACCATCGGCGGGGGCGGTGCTCGTGAACGTAGAAGTCGAGGTCATGACGGTCTCCTGAGGTCGCATCAGTACGGTCGCGTGTACAGACCGGGCAGCGCACGGAAACTCATCGCGGTTGCGGTATCGTCCCGGGCAGGTCGTACGGGGGTGCGGCGGAATCGGGGGATTCGATGGGGGAAATTCTGTATGTGCCGACCCGTCGGCGCGACGGTTCAGGGCAGGTTCAGCTGGAGATGCGGGCACTGCCCGACGGCCGATTGGCGTTGCCCGCGTACACCTCCCTCCCGGAATTGACCCGCTGCTGCGGCCCACGCCAGGCGTGGATGGGCGTCGACAGCGCCGGGTTGCAGGAAATCCATCGCACCACCGGCTACGACGTCGTCCTCCTCGACGGCAAACAGCCACCACCGCCCCCTCCCCCGTCGGAAGACGAGTACACGCAGCCACGCAGCTGGCTGCGCGACCCGCTCGGACGGGCGGACGCCTCGTGAGCATCGAAATCGGGGATCTCAACGCGGTGGCCCGGCACCTGGCCACCGGAGCCGACGGGATCAACGAACTCGGCTCCGAGAGTGCCGATCTGCCCGACGCCGGAGCATCCACCGCGCTGCTCGCGGAATCCCTGGGTGCGCTCGCGTCTGCGCTGGATCTGGCCGTGCGGTCGCTGGCCAACGCAGCCGATCTCACCCAGAACAATCTGCGCGACTACCAGGCACTCGAAGCACAGAACACGCAGAACATCGCCCAGGGCGGCCAGCGATGAGCATCGACACCCGGGTCTTCGGCGACCCCGCGACGTGCTACACCTGCGCCGACTCGCTGGCCACTCTCGCTGCCGGCGTGAACCGGCAACTGGCGTCGGCTCGCGCAGGTCGCACCGAGTCGGAGCACGAGTTCATCGGCACCACCGGTGACGAGTTCCGACAACGCCTGGACAGCATCATCTCCGGGACCACCGAGGTCGCCGACCAAACCGACGCGATCGCCACCGCCCTGCGCACCTTCGCCGACCAGCTCGTCACCGCTCGTGCCCGCATGACGCAGGCCGAAACTACCGCGGCGGAAGCAGGTCTGCCGGTGGAGTTCGGGATCGGCATCGGTGAACCGATCGAGATCGATCCGAATTCGTACGACGTTGCACCGCAGGTCCTTCGCGCCCGTCAGGTGGCGGCATACAACGCCGCGCTCGAGCTCGTTGCCGAAGGTCGCGAAATCGAGGGCGCGGCGCACAGCAGGTTCGCGGAGGCGCTCCGCGGACCGACCACGATCCTGAAGGACGCCGAGGCGCAATGGGGTTGGCTCCTGGCGTTCATCGTCACCGGATACATCGGAACCGCATTCAACGAATTGAAGAAATGGGGTCCGATTGCAGAGGATCGGGCGGCGATGCTGTCCCGGTTCCGTGAACTCGCAGCGGAAGCTGCTCGACTGGGCGATCCGTATCCGGAAGCGACCGCCGCCAGGGCAATCCGTGCATTCCAGAGTAGTGCCGACGACGCCGCTCGTTTTGCTGCTGAGAACTCCCGGCTGCTCGCAGGACTTGGAGGCAACAGATTTGTACAGAGTCTCGGCAGGAACCTGGACACTTTCTTGCCAATCGGATCGTCACTCGGATCTAAGATCCCGGTAGCTGGACTAATTCTGACCGGGGCTCAGACCTTCAGCGATGTCGCAAATGCCGAAACTACCGGGGATGCGGTGAAAGCAGTCGCCAAAGACGTCGGCGGTTTCGTTGCGGGAACCATAGCAACCGAGCTGATCCTCGCTAGTGCTGCAGGCGGACCCGTCACGCTGCTCGCTGTCGGCGCGGGAGTCGGTGTCGCGTTCGGTGTCGGTGAAGTGATCGAACACTGGGACGACATCTCCGGCGCTGCCGGTTCGGCAGCGCGCTGGGTCGGCAATCTCTTCTGAGGAACATCATGCATATATCCGACCTGCCCCCGGTCCCCGACCCGATCACCGGCCAACCTCGTCCACCCTCTGCACCCAGAATCCACCGCGGAACCGAACACACGCCGACGGACCGGCACCCGCGAAACCCACCCGAACCACCGGACCATCTGGGCCCCACGCTCGAATGGATCCAGCCGACCGTCCGCGATCAGTACACCGCTGCCATCCTCATGGCGGGGATCACGATCGCATTCTTCACCATCACCAACGGTGATCTCCGCTGGATCCACTGGTGGGGCGCGTGGCTAATCATCGCTACGGGCGCATGGATGATGTTCCGCACGTACGGAAATGTCTGGACCGCCGCAGGTGCCACCTGGGTGCAATGGCGCAGCAGCTGGGTCGACACCTACCACCTCACGCGCGTCCGCTTCTCCGCCGACGGATACTCCCGCGTCCTACGGCTGAAAGACGTGCATGGCAACGAAATACGCTCGTTCAAGATCAGCGACATCCAAGGCAACCCCGACCTGTGGGACCTCGTCTACAACGGCATCCTGCACTCGGTGGCGTCGGGCAACTGCGACATCGACGCCAAGACCCGCCGAATCCTCCGAATCCCATACGAACTCGGACCACGCCCCACCAGAAAGCGCGTCGACAGAAGACGACTCTGGTGAACATGGCCTGTGACCACCCGAGCGGGAGGTTGTGCGCGAAATCCTCGGGAATATCGCACACAACCTCCCGCTCGGCGGAGGCTCAGGTCAGGACCCGGAGGACGGGGGAATGCGGGAGGCGAGGAGCTCGGCCAGGTGCAGCCCGCGACGATCGGTGAGATCGGCGATCTGGGTGCGGCACGAGTAGCCGTCGGCGAGGACGACGTGGTCGTCGGCCGCCGCCTCGACCGCCGGGAGAAGCTGGTGCCCGGCGACCGCGACGGACACCTCGTAGTGGCCGCGCTCGACGCCGAAGTTCCCTGCAAGACCGCAGCATCCGCCGAGCCGGGTCACGTTCGCACCGGCGTGCCGCAGCAGGTCGGCGTCGGTGTCCCAGCCCATCACGGCGTGATGGTGGCAGTGCGGCTGCGCGACGACGGTGGTGCCGGCCAGCGACGGCAGCGGCCGGTCGGCGAGCAGTTCGGCCAGCGTCACCGTGGACCGTGCGACGACCCGCGCCGACTGCGACCCGAGCAGATCCACGGTGTCCGATCGCAGGACGGCGGTGCACGAAGGTTCGAGCCCGACGATCGGCACCCCTATGCGGAACAGCTCGGAGACGGTGCGGCCCAGTATTTTTCGTGCAGCGTCGAGCTGTCCGGTGGTGATCCAGGTGAGACCGCAGCACTGCTGCCGCTCGGTGACACACACCCGGAATCCGGCCGCCTCGAGCACCTGCACGGCGGCAATCCCGACCTCCGGCGTGAAGTAGTCGGTGAAGGTGTCGACGAACAACAGCACCGGATCACCCGTCCGCGACCGCGAGGCCGCGCTGTCGGCGAACCAGCGCCGGAACGTGCGCGTCGCGAACCGCGGGACGCTGCGTCGTCGATCCAGTCCGGCTACCGTCAACCCGGCGGCCGCGACCCCGGGCATCTGCGCCACGGCGTTGACCAGGCGCGGGGCGCGGCTCGCCAACGCCGCCCAGCGCGGCAACCGTCCCAGCGAGTAGTGAGCGGCCGGGCGCGGACGGTTCCGGTAAGTCTGGTACAGCACTTCGGATTTCCACGTGGCCATGTCGACGCCGGTGGGACAGTCGGAAGCACAACCTTTGCAGGACAGGCACAGATCGAGCGCCTCGTGCACCTCGCGGGAGCGCCACGAATCGGTTACCAGACCGCCGTTGAGCATCTCCTGCAGCGCCCGCGCCCGCCCGCGGGTGGAGTCCTTCTCTTCGCGTGTCGCCAGATAGGACGGGCACATCACCCCGCCGGTCGCGGTCGTGTCGGCGCGGCACTTGCCGACGCCGGTGCAGCGGTGCACGGCGCGGGTGAAATCACCGTCGTCGTCCTCGTACCGGAACGCCAGGTCCTTCCGGATGATCTGTGCGGCAGGCACTCTCAGGTCACGATCGACCGGTGCCGGGTCGACGAGCACCCCCGGGTTGAGGATGTTGTCGGGATCGAACACCGTCTTCACCGCACCGAACAACCGGAGTGCCGCAGGCGAGTACATCAGGGGCAGCAGTTCGCTGCGGGCGCGGCCGTCGCCGTGCTCCCCCGACATCGACCCTCCGTACGACGCGACGAGTTGTCCTGCCGCGAAAAGGAATTCCCGCAGCAGTCCGGGAACCTCGAGCGGAATGTCCAGCCGGATGTGCAGGCAGCCGTCGGCGAAATGGCCGTACGGATACCCGGTGATCCCGTACCCCTCGAGCAGCGACTCGAATTCGCGCAGATACGCACCGACCCGCTCCGGCGGGACCGCCGCGTCCTCCCACCCGGCGTGCGCGGGCAGGCCCGCCGGGCTGCGTCCGGCCAGTCCCGCACCGTCCTCCCGGATCCGCCACAACGCGGCCGCGCGCACCGCGTCCTCCACGAGCAGCGAGTCGACCGCTCCCCCGGCCTTCTCCAGCGCCGCAGCGCGGGCCCGGACCTCCCCGGCCTCGTCCCCGGACAGTTCGACGAACAGCCACGCCGCGCCGCGCGGGAGCGGGGGCACCGCACCGGGACCGCGCCGGGTGCGCACGACCTCGACGATCCGCGAGTCCAGCCCCTCGCACGCGGTCGGACCGAATGCGAGCACACCGTGCGCGGCGTCGCCGGCGGCCGCGATGTCCGGATAGCCGAGCACCACCAGCGTCCGCACCGGCGGGTCGGCGACCAGCTGCACGGTCGCCTCGGTGACCACACCGAGGGTGCCCTCGCTGCCGACGAACATGCGGCGCACGTCGAATCCGTTCTCGGGGGCCAGGTGTTCGAGCGCGTAACCGGACGCCTGCCGCCCGAACCGGCCGAATTCGGTGCGGATGGTCGCCAGATGACCGGTCGCGACCGTCCGCAACTGCTCGAGCAGCGACCCGGCGCCCGGCAGCGACAGAACGTCCCCGGTCCCGGCGATCACCTCGAGGCCGACGACGTTGTCGACGGTGCGCCCGTAGCCGAGGGTGCGCGCTCCGCACGCGTTGTTGCCGATCATCCCGCCGATGGTGCAGCGGTTGTGCGTGGACGGGTCGGGGCCGAAGCGCAGTCCGTGCGGAGCTGCCGCGCGCTGCAGCTGCGCCTGCACGACGCCCGGCTGGACCCGCGCGGTACGCGTCGCCGGATCCACCTCCAGCACCTCGTTCAGGTGCCGGGACAGATCCATCACCACACCGGTCCCGACGGCATTGCCCGCGACGGACGTGCCGGCGCCGCGCGCGGTCAGCGGGACACCGTATTCGCGGCACACCGCCAGCACCGCGGCGATCTCGTCGGCGCCACGGGGCCGCACGACCGCGAGCGGCGGTACCCGGTACAGGGACGCGTCGGAGGAGTAGAGGGCCCGGGTGGTGGTGTCGCCGCACACCTCGGCGACGCCCGCGGAACGCAGCGCCGCGACGAGATCTCCGTCGTGCAGCGGCCCGGCCCCGCCTCGGGCGGGCGGTGCGTCGACGGGATCGGTCGCGCGGGCCATACCGGACGATGCTAGTCCGACGTCTCGCGGGCTCGAGCGCGATCCGGGCGCGTGCCGCGCAGGTGCTGCTGAACAGGCACGGTCCCCCGCTGCCGCGTACTCGCCTAGCATCGACCTTTGTGCCCGCCGATTCCCCTTCGCCCGAAACGACCGCTTCTACCGGCGTGACCGTACGCACGGCCCGCATCGTCGCGATCGTCACCGGGCTGCTCGGGTTCGTCCTCGCCCTGTCGTTGCCGTTCCTGCCGGTGAAACAGGAATCCGCGAGCGTGAGCTGGCCGCAGAACGGCAGCCTCACCAACCTCGAAGTCCCCCTCATCACGTACTCGCCGCTGGAGCTGCGCGTCAGCGTCCCGTGTTCGGCGGTGGGCCTGCTCGGCGAGGACGGCGGCACCCTCGTCTCGACCGTTCCCCCGGACGCCCCCGACGCCACCGAGAACGCGCTGGTGATCCGGTCGGTGCCGGGCCGGGACGGCGCCCCGGGCAGCATCGAGGCGGTCCTGCGCAATTCGGTGCTGGTATCGGCTCCGACCGATCAGCCGTGCACGGCGGTGACCGTCGCCGCCAACGCGGAGCGGACCGCCGCGGAGATCGTCGGCCCGGGTGACGAGCCCGTCACGACCGTCGAAGGCGATGTGCGCCCCCAGATGGTCGGGATCTTCACGGACCTGCAGGGCGCCGCGCAGGATCTGACGACCGGGCCGGCTGCGGAGCGACTGTCGGTGCGCGCCGAGCTCGATTCGCGCTTCACCTCCACGCCGACGATCGTCAAGCAGGTCGCGATGATCGTGTGCGTCCTGGCGACGCTGCTCTCGCTCGTCGCGCTGCACCGGATCGACGGGGTGGATCGCCGTGGTGCCCGCCGGGTGCTGCCGGCCCGGTGGTGGCGGATCACCGTCGTCGACGTCGTGGTCGTCGGCACCCTGCTGGTGTGGCACGTCATCGGCGCCAACACCTCCGACGACGGCTACATCCTCAACATGGCCCGGGTCTCCGAGCACGCCGGGTACATGGCGAACTACTACCGCTGGTTCGGGGTGCCGGAAGCCCCGTTCGGCTGGTACTACGACGTGCTCGTGCTGATGACGAACGTGTCGACGGCGAGCATGTGGATGCGCCTGCCCGCGCTGATCGCCGCGATCCTGTGCTGGATGGTCATCAGCCGTGAGGTGATGCCGCGGCTCGGCGTCGCGGTGCGGCGCAACCGGATCGCGCTGTGGACGGCCGGGCTGGTGTTCCTCGCATTCTGGCTGCCCTACGACAACGGCCTGCGCCCCGAACCGATCATCGCCCTCGGCGCCCTGCTGACCTGGTGCTCCATCGAACGGGCCATCGCGACCGGGCGCATGCTGCCCGCCGCGATCGCGGTGCTCATCGCCGCGTTCTCGCTCGCCGCCGGACCGACCGGCCTCATCGCGGTCGCGGCCCTGATCGCCGGTGCCCGCCCGCTCGTGAAGACGCTCATGTCGCGGCGGCAGCTGGTCGGCTGGTTCGCGCCGCTCGCCCCGATCCTCGCGTCCGGGACGGTGGTGATGGTCGCGGTGTTCGCCGACCAGACCCTCGCGTCGGTGCTGGAGGCGACCCGGGTGCGGTCCGCGGTCGGCCCGAACGTGCACTGGTTCGACGAGCGGCTGCGCTGGGACGCGCTGCTCACCGTGTCGCCGGACGGGTCGCTGGCCCGCCGCTTCGGCGTGTTCGTGATGCTGTTGTGCCTGGTCGTGTGCGTGATGCTGATCCTGCGCAAGGGCCGCATCCCCGGCACCGCGATCGGTCCGTCGCGCCGGATCCTCGGCATCGTGTTCGCGTCGCTGCTGCTGATGATGGCCACGCCCACCAAGTGGACCCACCACTTCGGTGTGTACGCGGGCCTCGCCGGATCGGTCGCGGCGCTGGCCGCGGTCGGGGTCGGCGCCGCGGGTATCCGCTCGGCGCGCAACCGTGCCCTGTTCACGGCCGGGGTGCTGTTCGTGCTGGCGATGGCGTTCACCGGCTCCAACGGCTGGTGGTACGTCTCGAGTTACGGCATCCCGTGGTGGGACAAGCCGCCGTCGATCTCCGGCCGCGCCTTCTCCACCGCGCTGCTCGCCCTCACCGGTGTCGCGCTGGTCGTCGCCGCGTGGTTCCACCTGCGCGAACCGTTCACCACCCCGAAGCCCGACCGCAACGGGCGGGTGCGGGCTCTCGCGTCCGCGCCGCTGACCGTGGTCGCGGCGGGCGTCGTGCTGTTCGAGGTGCTGTCGCTGGTCAAGGGCGCGGTCGCGCAGGGACCGGCCTACTCGATCGCCCGGTCCAACATCGCGTCGCTGACCGGCGGGTGCGGTCTCGCCGACGAGGTGCTCGTCGAAACCGATCCGAACGCGACCGCGCTGGTTCCGCTCGACGGGTCCGTCGCGGATGCGCTCGGCGCGGGCCGCGACGAAGGCTTCACCCCCAACGGGGTGGCGCTGGACCTGACCGCCGACCCGGAAACCACCACCAGCGGTGGCGCCAACACCGTCGACCCCGAGGAGGGCGGCACCAGCACCTCGACCGGTGCCGGCACCGGCGGCGGTCGCGGGGAGACCGGTGTCAACGGCAGCACTGTGGCGTTGCCGTTCGGCCTGGACCCGGCGACCACCCCGGTCCTGGGCAGCTATCGCACCGGCGTGCAGCAGAGCGCCGAACTCGAATCCGGCTGGTACGCCCTGCCGGAACGCACCGACGCGACGCCGCTGCTCGTCGTCACCGCCGCCGGACGCGTGCGGTACGTCGACCCGGACGGGGTCATCACCCCGGGTCAGGACGTGCGGCTCGAATTCGGCCGTACCGCAGACGGGACCGTCGAACCGATCGGCGCGGTCGCGCCCATCGACATCGGGCCGGCCCCGTCGTGGCGGAACCTGCGGGTGCCGCGCGAACAGATCCCGGCCGACGCGGACGCGGTGCGCCTGGTCGTCACCGACGGCGACCTCGCGCCCGGCCAGTGGGTCGCGGTGACGCCCCCGCGGATGCCGCAGTTGGAGACGCTGAACACGGTGGTCGGGGATCAGGCGCCGGTGCTGCTGGACTGGTCCGTCGGCCTGGCGTTCCCGTGCCAG
Source organism: Rhodococcus sp. NPDC003383 (assembly GCF_053589115.1). Taxonomy (NCBI): domain Bacteria; kingdom Bacillati; phylum Actinomycetota; class Actinomycetes; order Mycobacteriales; family Nocardiaceae; genus Rhodococcus; species Rhodococcus sp. NPDC003383. The sequence goes on from NZ_JBSFRG010000048.1 coordinate 34,128, forward strand.
CGCCCGTTCGACCACCGCTACGGGGTCGCCGAGGTTCCGGACTTCCGGATCCTCCCGGACCGGGTCGGGGCGGACTCCACCAACGGCTGGCAGGACCACATCGGCGGCGGCCCGCTCGGCTGGATCCCGCTGCTGCTGACCGCGCAGACGATGCCGACCTATCTGAACCACGACTGGGACCGCGACTGGGGTTCGCTCGAACGCTACAGCCCGATCGATCCGACCGCGACGACGGCGGACATCCAGGTCGCGGAAGTCACCCGTTCCGGGTTGTGGTCGCCCGGTCCGATTCGTGACGGTGTTCCGGATCTGATCGAGTGACCCAGGCTACGCCCAGGTAAGGGGGCGTGTCGCCACAGGTCACCGGCAGATAACATCGACAATCGTGCCCGACGACGTGACGACGACCACCGTTCCTCCTGCCGCCCTGCGGCCACCGGTCGTGACCGACCTGCGCGCGCAGTACCGCACTGCGCGCCTCGTCGCCATCGTCGCAGGTCTGCTCGGTGCACTGCTCGCGATCGCCACCCCGTTCCTGCCGGTGAAGGTCACCGAAGCAACGGTGTCGTGGCCGCAGAACGGCTCGACCGAGGCGGTCACCTCACCGCTGATGTCGCAGGTACCGCTGCGACTGTCCGCGACCCTGCCGTGCACGACCGTCTCGGAACTGCCCGACGGCGGCGGCATGCTGCTCTCGACCGCACCCGCCGACGGCGAGGGTGCCGCGCTCAACGCGATGTTCGTGCGGGTCGGCGAGGAGAACGTCGACGTGCTCGACCGCAACGTCGTGGTCGCGACCGCGCCGCGCAGCGAGGTCGAGTCGAGCGCCTGCCGCGAGATCACGATCTTCTCCGACGTCGACCGCACCACCGCCGAGTTCGTCGGCCTCAGCGACGAGAACGGCAACCCCCGCGCCGGCGAACTCACCGGTGACCTGCGTCCGCTCGTCGTCGGTGTGTTCAGCGACCTGAACGCCGACGTGCCGGGGCTGAACGTCACCGTCGATGTCGACTCGCGCTTCTCGTCGTCCCCGACGGTCGTGAAGCTGCTCGCGATGATCCTGGCGGTCCTGTTCACGGCGCTGGCGCTGGGTGCCCTCGCCAAACTCGACGGCACGGACGGTCGCGGCCACCGCCGGTTCCTGCCCGCCCGGTGGTGGAAGTTCACCGGCGTCGACGTCGTGGTCTTCGCCACGCTGATCGGCTGGCACTTCTTCGGCGCGAACACCTCGGACGACGGCTATCTGCTGACGATGGCCCGGGCGTCCGAGCACTCCGGCTACATGGCCAACTACTTCCGCTGGTTCGGGGTCCCCGAGGCGCCGTTCGGCTGGTACTACGACGTGCTCGCGGTGTTCGCGAAGATCTCGACGGCCAGCCCCTGGATGCGCCTGCCCGCGCTGGTCGCCGCGATGCTGTGCTGGATGGTCATCAGCCGCGAGGTGGTGCCGCGCCTCGGCCGGGCGGTCCGGACCAACCGGATCGCGCTGTGGACCGGTGGCCTGGTGTTCCTCGCGTTCTGGCTGCCCTACAACAACGGCCTGCGGCCCGAGCCGATCGTCGCGCTCGGCGCCCTGCTGACCTGGTGTTCCATCGAACGGGCCATCGCCACCGGCCGGCTGCTGCCCGCCGCGACGGCGGTCCTGGTCGGCGCGTTCACGCTCGCCGCCGCCCCCACCGGCCTGATGTGTATCGCCGCGCTGCTCGCCGGTATCCGGCCCATGACGCGCATCGTCGTGCGCCGCCACCGCCAGGTCGGGACGCTGCCGCTGGTGGCGCCGATCCTCGCCGCCGGAACCCTGGTGCTCGTCGTCGTGTTCTCCGACCAGACCCTCGCGTCGGTCCTCGAGGCCACCCGCGTGCGCACCATCATCGGCCCCAACGAGGAGTGGTGGAACGACTTCCTCCGCTACTACTACCTGATGGTGCAGACCGTCGACGGGTCGCTGTCGCGCCGCTTCGCGTTCCTCACGATGCTGCTGTGCCTCTTCACGTGCCTGCTGGTGCTGCTGCGCCGCCGGCGCATCCCGGGCGTCGCGGTGAGCCCGTCGTGGCGGCTCATCAGCATCGTCTTCGGCACGATCTTCTTCATGATGTTCAACCCCACGAAGTGGACCCACCACTTCGGGGCGTACGCGGGCATCGCCGGATCCCTCGGCGCACTGACCGCGGTGGTCGTGTCCGCCAGCGCGCTGCGGTCGCGGCGCAACCGCACGATCTTCCTGGCCGGACTGCTGTTCGTGCTGGCCGTGTCGTTCGCGGGCATCAACGGCTGGTGGTACGTGTCGAGCTACGGCATCCCGTGGTTCGACAAGACGGTCTCGCTCAACGGCCGCCAGTCCAGCTCCCTGTTCCTGGTGCTGTTCGCACTGTCCCTCGCGCTCGTCGCCTGGCAGTATCTGCGCGAGGGCTACGCGCCGCCGCCGGAGAAACCGACGTCGCCGAAGGGCCGGCGCATCCGCGCGTTCGCCGCGGCACCGCTGACCGTCGTCGCGGGCATCATGGTGCTGTTCGAGGTGCTGTCGCTGCTCAAGGGCGCGGTCTCGCAGTATCCGGCGTACTCGCTGGCGCGCTCCAACATCGGGGCGCTCGCCGGGCAGACGTGCGGTCTCGCCGACGACGTGCTCGTCGAGGTCGATCCCAACCAAGGCCGGCTCGAACCGATCATCGACCCGGCCAACCCGCCGCAGGACGGTGACGCACTGGCCGGCGCCGCACCGCGCGGCTTCAGCCCCGACGGGATTCCGTCCGACCTGACCGCCGACTACGTCGAGGTCAAGCCGGGTCAGGGCAACACCGACAACCAGAGCGTCGGACCGACCTTCGAGACCGGATCCGGTGGCGGCACCACCGGCGGATCGGGTGCGCGCACCGTCAACGGCAGCACCGCGAAGCTGCCGTTCGGTCTGGACCCGGCGGTCACGCCGGTGCTGGGCAGCTACCAGACCGGCATCCAGGAACCGGCGATGCTCACGTCGAGCTGGTACCAGCTGCCCGAGCGCAGCGACGACGCACCGCTCATCGTGATCTCCGCGGCCGGCCGCATCTGGTCCGTCGACGACACCGGCGCCACCACCTACGGGCAGTCGATGCTGGTCGAGTACGGAACCCGGCAGCCGGACGGCACGGTCGAGGTGCAGGGCACCTACCTGCCGCGCGACATCGGCCCGGCCCCGACGTGGCGGAACCTGCGGGTGCCGCTCGCGGACCTGCCCGAGGACACGAACGTGGTGCGGATCGTCGCGAACGACCCGAACCTCACCGGTGACCAGTGGCTGGCGTTCACGCCGCCGCGCGTGCCGACGCTCGAGACCCTCAACTCGGTCGTCGGGTCCGAGCAGCCGGTGCTGCTGGACTGGGCGGTGGGCCTGCAGTTCCCGTGCCAGCGTCCGTTCGACCACCGCTACGGCATCGCCGAGATGCCGAACTACCGGATCCTGCCGGACCGTCCGCTCGCGGTGTCGTCGACCGACACGTGGCAGGCCGCCGAGTTCGGTGGCCCCCTCGGGTTCACCGAGGTGCTGGCCCGCCCCCAGCAGGTGCCGACGTACCTGAAGGACGACTGGGCCCGCGACTGGGGTTCGCTCGAGCGGTACACGCCGTTCTACCCGGACGCGACTCCCGCCGAGGAGGAAGCCACGGTGGTCACCCGCTCCGGCCTGTGGAATCCGGGCACCCTCCGCGTCTACGAGTGACCTGACGAAAGTCGGCCCGTACGGGCCGACTTTCTGTTTACGCGCTGAGTGCGAATCCGCTCGTGCTGTACGGTAGTTGTCAACCTGCCTGAGACAGGTAGTGGTTGATGTTGATTCCGGTGAGGACGGGGAGCTGTGGCGCGAGCGGGCGACGGTGAA
>NZ_JBSFRG010000049.1:0-36204 GCF_053589115.1 Rhodococcus sp. NPDC003383
CGTCGGACTACGGGAGGGTAGCGACGGGCACGGTCATGCCTCGGTTACCGGAACGGCCCTCGTGCACAACCGTGTAAGTGAAACGCCTGTGGCCCCTCGACCGGCGGGGTCGAAGGGCGGAAGTGTCAGGACGTCGACAGGGGATCGAGCGGAGTCGCTCGCCGGTGCGCGCCTCGATCGGGCGCGTGGATAGAATCCAGCCTACGGTGCATGACAGCTTCCTTCTGTCGTGTGCCCAGACCCCGGATCGGTGTTCCCGCACCGGCCGGGGTCGAACTGTTTTCAGATGATCTTGGGATGGTCCCACGCGAGGTGGGGGCGGTCAACTCGAACACGCGTTCGTGCGCGAAGTTTGGACGACTCCTGGCCTGCGAGTGTCGAGTTCGGGCTGGGGCCCAGTCGGAACGCGAATAGCTGGGGCGATGGCACGCCCTTCCGACTTCATCAAGCAACTCACGTCGACGACGATCTACCACCCCGACGGGACGACGGAGACACGGAAAGCTCCTGCCGTGTGGACACTCGCCCACCGTGGCTTCAGCGGATCCGGTCGCCTCGATGTGTGGGTCTTCCGCGCCAAGGGTGCCGCGCTGTATGCCGGCGCCGTCCTCGCGATGGAGCGAGAAGGACGACGATCAGGGGTGCGAACACGACGATGCCGATACCCACTGCCCGGCAGGCAAGGTCGAATAACTTGCTGCCCTGCAGGGATTCCGATGGAAGTGACGATGGCTGTCACATAGACGAGAAGTCCCACGAGCTCGCCGGAGTACCACGACCGCGTGGGATCGGGGGCGACCCGGTCTCTGCGATCACTTACGGTGTGCCCGTATCCGGGACCAGATCAGCTCCAGCACGATCGCCAATCCCAGCGTCGCCACCATTGCGGCAAACGTCTGCGGGGCGGTCCGCAGGGTCTGCACCACGAATACGACGAGCACGATTACGGTCAACGCGATTCCGGTGACGAGGATGCCGGTTGCCGCTGCAATCTCCCGCCGGAGCCGGAAGGCGCCGATCGACGTGACGAGGAAGATCGCGAGGGCCACCACACTGCCGAGGGAGGCGATCGCGCTCAGATCGACGGACAGGGCCAGAACCAGAATCAGTGCGGCTGAGATGGTCAGCCCTCGGGTGCCACCGACCCATGCTCGACGACCGAATACCGGTGGGAACATGCCGGATTCGGCCAGCTTTCTGGTGGATCCGGCAGCCGCAAAGAGGTTGGCGTTGACCGACGACGAGGTCGCCAGCAGTGCGGCGAGGGCCATGATCGCGAAGCCGGCGTCGCCGAGAGCGGGTTGGGCGGCCACGGCAAGGGCGGTCTCGCCATGCGCGATGACCTCGTCCACCGGCAGCGTCCCGAAGACTCCGACGGAAATCAGAATGTAGAGGGTCACGGTGATGCCCAGCGACAGGTACATCGCGCGGGGCAGGTTGCGGTGCGGGTCGGGAAGGTCCCCGCCGGTGAAGCTGACGACGGTGAATCCGAGGTAGGCGAAGAACGTCAGTGCCACACTCGACACGATGTCCACCGTCGGGGGATAGGTGGAGGGGGCGAGCAGGGCTGGTTCGAGGTCCGCGAGGGTAACCACGATGAAGACCGCGAAGACGGCCAGCAGCAGCACCACGATCGTGGTCTGGACTCGATCGATGAAGGTTGCGCCGGCGATGTTGACCGCGACCACGAGCACGATCACTGCGGCCGTGAGGACCTTGCCCCACACGACGGAGTCGTCGAAAAACAATGCGGCACCATAGCTGCCGAACGAGACGGCGACCATCGCGGTCACGATGAGAGCGGCGAAGTAGAGAAGCCAGGAGGCAATGGCGGTGGTGTGGCCTCGACCGTACGCCTGCAGCAGGAAAGTCACGATGCCACCGGAGGACGGATATCGCGCACCGAGCTTGGCTACCGCATAGCCCTGCAAGGTGGCCACAATTCCCGCCAGCAGGAACGACACCCACACAGCCGACCCGGCCACCGCCCCGGCCTCGCCGAGGAGCGCGAAAATCCCCGCCCCGACCATCGAGCCGACCCCCAGGAAGGCGGCACCGCGCACGGTCATCGACCGCACCGCCACCGAATCGTCTCTCCCTGCGCCGGCCGCCCCGTCGCCGCCGGGCACCTGAGAAGCCTTCTCGTCCATGCCGTCCATAGTTCCCCACGGCAGGACCGTCGGAATCGGGTTTGGCCACCGAAAGATCTGCATGGTGTCGACCGTGCTCACCCTGGCGCTTCCGGGGATGGGTCGTGCTCGATGCACGATCCCGGCGGATCCGTTCGGCGAGACCGTTGATCACCGACACCGAATCTTCGGATCCGCGAGACGAAACGCTCATTCGTCCCGAAGCCGGCAGCGGTCGTATTTACCCGAATTCGCTGCGGCGTCCGGCTGAGCAGGCGCAAGATTCGGTAGTTGCGGGCATACGGGAAATGCGGCGATGAGCGGCCTGGGGAGGACGACCGTGGTCGATGAAATCCATATCGCGGAACTCGAGCGGCGATGCCGATGCCGTGAACGGTGCGGCTGCGGTCTCGCTCGTCGAATGGCCCGATGGCGCCGAGGAACAGAGCACCTACACCGACACCGCAGGTCCACCACAGGGGCGCTCGATCGCGCCGTGACGAGGAAGGCACTGGGATGACATGCAACCTCGGGGCTCACAGCGCCCGGCACCGGATCTCCCACAGGTGGATCTCATGAGTGCCCCGGACATCCCGGCCGACCGGCCGCCCACCGAGTCGAAGGCACGGACCCGCGTTCCGGCCGGGTCCTGGATCTCGTGGCTGGCTCTGGCGTTGATGACCACCAGTTCCGTTGCCAGTCTGCGGCCGTCGCCGACGATGGCCGTCTACGGTCTCGCCTGCGTCTTCTTGTACGTGGTGCCCGCGATCGTGTTCCTGCTCCCGACATCGCTGGTATCGGCCGAATTGGCGTCCGGATGGGAGGGCGGAGTCTACAACTGGGTCGCTCTCGGGATCTCCAAGCCGATGGGCTTTCTGGCGGTGTGGTGCCAGTTCGCGATGACGATCTTCTATTACCCGAGTCTGCTCGGATACGTGGCCAGCACCCTCGCGTACGTCATCAATCCGGCTTTGGCCAGTAGCGGCGTGTGGACCGCCCTGGTCATCATGATCTGCTACTGGTCCGGGGTCTACATCTCCTCCCGCGGCACCAAGGGCGTTGCGGGCCTGGCCAGCGGCGGACTGATCATCGGCACCCTGATCCCGGGGGTGCTGCTGGTGATCCTGGGCGCCGTCTTCCTCGGGCAGGGGAACCCCTCGGCTGCTCCGATGACGGCCGATCATCTGCTGCCGGCCTGGGCCGGACTGGCCAGCCTGGTGTTGATCGTCAACAACTTCCTGTCCTACTCCGGGATGGAGATGAACGCCGTTCACGTCTCCTCGTTGCGCAACCCCGCCAAGGAATTTCCGAAGGCGATGTTCTTCGCGATGGGGCTGGTGCTGTTGATCTTCATCCTGCCCGCACTGGCCATCAGCTGGGTGGTGCCCGCCGAACAGCTGTCCCTGACCGCCGGTGTGATGCAGGCATTCGACGCCGTGTTCGCACAATTCGGCTGGCAATGGCTGACCCCGGTGATCGGAATCATGCTGGTGGCCGCCTCTCTCGGCGGCATGCTGACGTGGTTGGCGGGCCCCTCGAAGGGCCTGCTGCTGATCTCTCGGCAGGAAGGCTACCTGCCGCCGTTCCTGCAGCGGGTGAACAAGCACGGAGTGCAACAGAACATCCTCGTCACGCAAGGTCTGGTCACCACGGTGATCGCCCTCTTGTACGCGTTCATCCCGGACGTGTCGAGCACCTACTGGATCTTCTCGGTGATCACCACCCAGGTGTATCTGATCATGTACCTGCTGATGTTCGTCGCCGCGGTCCGGCTGCGCCGCAAGTTTCCCGACCACCCCCGCGGCTACCGGGCTCCGATGCTCGTCGGGCTCTGCGGCGTCGGCTTCGCCGCCTCGCTCGCTGCTCTGCTCATCGGCTTCATCCCGCCCTCGCAGTTCAGTTCCGGCAACGCCGGGGTCTACTTCCTGATCGTCGCCGCCGGCGCGCTCGGCCTCGGCCTGCTGGTGCCCTACCTGTTCTACAAATCCCGCAAGCCTTCGTGGAAACAACCCGAGGAGAGCTCGTCATGACCACCGCGGAGGAAACATGGAATCGCCGTGACCGCATGATCATCTACGGGGTCGTCGCATTTGTCATCGTCATCCTCACCGTCATTGCCCTGCTCCTGTTTCCCTATGTCTCGTCGAGCCGAGAAGCCGAGGCCAAGGCCGACCAGCTCATCGCCGCCCTGGACCAGGCCGGCGCCCGCACCCCCTCGCGCGACCAGATCGTCAGGGTGCTCGGCGAAGACGGCGGGGCCGTCTGCGCCAATCCCGATGCTCCGTTGACCCGCGCCACCTTGCTGTCCCAGATGGTCAACGGAGCAGGCGGACCGGGCACCCGACCGGTCATCGTGGACGATCGGGTCGTTCAAGGAGAACTGCTGATCATCGAGATCTACTGCCCCGAAAAACTACCCGAGTTCCAGCAGTTCGTGGACGACCTCGAGACCAGCGATGTGGCAGGGGAGTAACCGATGGATCTGACCGAGCGCATCAGCGATCTGATGCCGCAGGTGAAGGAAGAACTGACCGAACTCGTCGCGATGCAATCGGTGGCCGATCCCCGCCGATATCCTCCCGAAGAATGTCACCGTGCGGCGGAATGGGTACGGCAGAAATTCGACCGACAAGGCTTCGCAGATGCCCGCCTGGAAGAAACCGCCGACGGAAGTCACGCCGTGGTCGGGACGAGGCGATGCTCGAACCCGCAGGCCCCGACCGTGCTGCTCTACGCCCACTACGATGTCCAACCCCCGCTCGACGACACCGCTTGGGACACACCACCGTTCCAGCTCACCGAGAAGAACGGGCGCTGGTACGGACGCGGAACCGCCGACTGCAAAGGCAACATCCTCGTTCACCTGACCGCGCTGCGAGCTCTCGGCGGTGAACTCCCCGTGCACCTCAAACTCGTGGTCGAGGGGTCGGAGGAGCAAGGCACCGGCGGCCTGGAAGCGTTCGTCCAGGACAACGCAGATCTCCTGCGCGCCGACGCGATCCTCGTGTGCGACACCGGCAATGCCGACGTGGGAAGACCCGCCGCCACCGTCAGCCTGCGCGGAATGGTCAACGTCGTCGTCACCGTCGAAGCGCTCACCTCCGAGCTGCACTCCGGCATGTTCGGTGGGGCCGCCCCGGACGCCCTTGCCGCTCTGGTCGCCATGCTGGCAACCCTGCGAGATGCCAAGGGCAACACCACTATCCACGGTCTGGACAACAACCAGACCTGGGCCGGCGAGCGCTACCCACCGGAACAGTTCCGCACCGACGCCGGCATGCTCGACACCGAATCCGTGCTCGGCGACGGCACCGTCTCCGACATGCTCTGGGCGCGTCCGGCCCTGACCATCCTCGGCATCGACTGCCCGCCGGTGGTCGGCTCGGCGGCGGCGATCGCGCCGCGGGCCCGCGCCCGCCTGAACCTGCGGATACCCCCCGGACTCGAAGCCCCACAGGCACAGAAGGCCCTCATCGACCATTTGCGTGCCGCCGCCCCGTGGGGAGTCGCCGTCGAGATCGAGGTGGAAGCCTCCGGATCGCCGTTCCGGGCCCGCACCGACGGACCCGCCTATCAGGCCCTCGCGGCAGCCATGCAGCAGGCCTACGGTCGGCCCATGGTCATGCTGGGACAAGGCGGATCCATCCCGTTGTGCAACGTCCTCGCCGACACATACCCCGACGCCGAGATCATCTTGATGGGCGTCGAAGAACCACGGGCCCTGATCCATGCCCCCAACGAAAGCGTCGATCCCGCCGAGATCGCGGCGATGTCGGCGGTCGAAGCCCAATTCCTGCAGAACTACGCGAGCATCCATCCGTGAGACGAAGGAAAGGGAACGATCAGGTTTCGAGGTATCGCTGGTCCAGCACGGTGCGTAGAAGGAACCGCAGGGGCAGCGGTACTTCTCGTCGTCGTGTCCGAGTGCTCGTTGTGAGCAGGTGCGGCGCGACGATTCTGCTACCGCCAATGAGCCGAAGTTCCTGCGATAGAGGCATGATTCGGCGCACACTTGCCTCGTCGCGTCCGTTGGCAAAGGGAGACGAACTGTGTCACAGCATGCGCGTACCGATCAGGAAAGCATGTCCGTCAAACAGGGGATCGCCGCGGGAACCTCGGTCGGGGCCGCAGTCATCATGGTTACGATCGGTGTCCTGCAGTTCTTCCAGGGACTTGCCGCGGTGGCCGAGGACGAACTGCTCGTCCAGGGCCAGGAGTACACGTTCAAGTTCGACTTCACAACGTGGGGATGGATCCACATCGTCCTCGGTGTGGTCATGGTGGTCGTGGGCATCGCCTTGATCACCGGCGTCACCTGGGCGCGGGTGGCGGCGATCGTCATCGCGGCGTTGTCGATCCTGGCGAACTTCATGTGGCTGCCGTACTACCCGGGGTGGGCGATGGCGATCATCGCGCTCGACGTGGTGGTGATCTGGGCGATCTCGACCTGGCAGCCGCGCGCCGACTACCGCTGAGTCGAAGACTCCACCCGGTAACCCGCTTGTCCGATGCGCACTACCGGGAATCGGGACCGGGGCAGTTGTTGCTCCACGCCGATACGCTCGACGGCCTCGAACGACTCCTCGACGAGGTTCCGGTCGCCCCCGGCAGCGGCCACCCCCGCACCGCACATCATGCGTCAAGGTCCGTACGTTGTCTTCCTCCCACCCCCCGCCGGCCGACCGACGGTATTGCTCGTCACCCGGGGCACGTCCGGCGCTCCCGCCGACCGCACTTGCCGGCATCGTCGCCGGCTCCGGCAGAAAGTCCGGGGACCGGTGTGTCCTCGTCTGTCGCATGCCGGACGGCCGTGCCGCCGACCGGCTGTCAGCGCAGCGAAACAGCAGATGCGTGCCCGGGCGGTGCGGGGACCGGTGAATTCCGAGGGGATGCAGGAGGGGTGCGGGACTGCCGCGCTCCTCCCGAACCGGAACTCGTCGTTGCCAGGGGGTGCCGGTGACTTTCCCGGCCACCGGCGGTCGGCGTCGGTCGACCGTCAGCGTCCCTGCGCGACCGTCGGCGGCGCGGGGTCGGCGCTCGACCGGATGGCCGAACCGCCGGAGCCTGCATGCAATTGCGCGCGAGCGTGACGCTCGACGAACAGCGGGACGAAGTCTCGGATTCTGCAGTCGATGTACCGGGCATGGATCTCGGCGACGAGGGCCTCGATGTGCTCGGACGGGATTCCGGGGAACTGACTACGCAGGTTGTCGAGCACACGGACGATGGCCTGGTCCTCGGTGGTACCGTCCATCGGTCCAGTCTGTCACCACGGGGTTGTGGTGCACACGGTTTCGTTCACCGTGACCGCCCGGGCGATGCCCGGGCGGTCACGGTGAACCGGGCCCGCGGATCGGGACTTCCTTGGTATCGAGACGGCCCACGCCGCCCGTCCGTAATGGATCGACATGCCAGTCCAAGGTGTCTCACCAGTTGATTCTGAATCTGCCGTGTCAAAACATCAGTACGAGAACAACCTTCGGAACCATCCGGTCGCGGGCGCGCATCGTGAGCCTCAGCGGCGCAACGCCGCGGCGGAGATCGGTAAGCCCGCCGCGGCGAGGCGGTCGCATACGTCGGCCGGCGTGCCGGGCGGGTTACGCCACGCTGCGGCAGTAGCGCTGATCGCCTGGTGCACCCGCGCCCCGTCGAGCGTGAACAGGTCCATGACGAACTCGTCCGGGTGCAGGGCCTCGATGCCGAACTGGGCAAGTTCGGTATCGGGGAAGTCGCGCAGGTTCGCGGTGACGATCACCTGCGCTCCGCAGCGGATCGCCGCGGCGAGTACATGCCGGTCGTCCTCGTCTGGCAGCCTCAGGGCCGGGATGAGTGCTTCGTACCCGGTGACCCGGCAGTCCGGGACGGCTCGGTTCATCAGCTCCCGCAGCCTGGCCAGGGTTTCGGTGGGGATGTCCGGTCGGTCGGCGGCGAGATTGCGGAACGTCTCGTCGAGAATCCGGTCGGTCCACCGGGCGTGCACCAGCCCGGTCTGGGCCATGCGAATCAGCACGTCGCGAAGCACGTTCGGGTACAGCACGTTCGCGTCGTAGAGGACGGTGAAGGTCACGTCAGTAGAGTCCGAGGTCTTCGGACAGGGCAGCGAGATCGTCCGCGGCCCGCCGCGCATCGCCCTGCTGGGTGCGTCGGTACTCGAGGAGCGAGGATGCCAGGATCCGGCGATGCCGGCCCACCAGCCGGTACCGGATGAGGCCCTGGTCGAGGAGTTTGATCACGTGCGGGCGCGACACATTGAGCAGCTCGGCGGCCTGCTGGGTGGTGAGCTCTGCATGCGCAGGGACCACGGTCACGCCCTGGCCGGCTGCCATGTTCGCCAAGACGTCTTTGATCAACTCCAGGGCGGAACTCGGCAGGTGCACGGACTCCGACGTGCCGGCGACGGTGACATCGAACGTGTCGGCACTCGGTTTCACGTCCCGAAGAGCGTTCAGCGCCTGCCGTGCCTGTTCCTGCTCCACGGCACTCGGATGTTCGATCGCGGACATACCCCACCTCCTCCAAGCGAAATATACGCAGCAAACGAAACAAACGCAAAAGTGGGCGGTGTTCGAGTCGCAAGCCCGCCGTGGTGGAAATCTGCCCGGCCCGCTGTGCTCGGGTTCGGGTTCGGTTTCGTGGGTGTGCTGTTTGACGATCGCCAAGCAGCACACCGATCGACCGGGGATCGGGTTCTTCCAGAAACAACATGGAGGCGGTGACGAGCGCCCGGAACGGCCATGCGGCGCTGGCCGCTTCCGAGGAGCCTGTCGACCATCTCGGTCACCGCTACGCTCACGGCATTGTCGGAGAGGAGGCAGCGTGACTCTGAGATTCACACACATGGTGGGCGGGGCTTGTGTGCTTGCAGCGGTCGTAGCAGCGCTCACTCTCGTCGTCGACGACACGGACAACTACCCGAGCGAGGAGCAGCAAACCGCCATGTCCACGTACGACAACGTGCCTTCCGACTACGATCCCTCGGTCGAGGAACCTGTGATCGAGGATGGAAAGCCGGAACGCGACGAGGACTTTGCGAGGGATGCCGCCCTGGGCAGGCATCCCGATGATCAACCTGTGCCCGGCGGGGGAAGCATCACCGTCACCATGGGACAGACGGTGGGGACGGTTCGGGAATGGCACGGCGAGCTGGGGTGGGGAGTGTTGGACTCTCCCGACACCCCGGGCGGTTGCTGGGTGTACTGGAGCACCATCGAGGGAACCGGGTTCCGTGCCCTGAGCGTAGGGGCGACGGTCGAGTTCGGCTGGGAACTTGCGCAGCAGGACGGATATTCGTTCCGGGCCACCCGCGTCTACCCGCGGGATCAGTGACCGGCGATGACCCCAGGCTACGAGGACCAGCAGCTGGCGTGGCAGGTGGACGACGCTTCCAGAGGACGCGCACTTGTGCGTTCCGGTGGCCCGAGCGCGGCCTCGATGGGAAAATGCGAAGGCTCCCGCAGGCAGGACAAGCGGAGGAGTTCAACGTTGGAAGCGGAGCTCCCATCGTCCGGCTGGACGGCCGAACGGCTGTTCGCCGGCCCGGGCGACGCCCGCGAGCGGCACCGGAACACCGATTGGTCGGCGACCGCACTCGGGCCGGTGGAGACCTGGCCGATGGAACTGCGGATGGCGGTGAACACCGTGCTGCCGTCGGAAGTGCCGATGCTGGTGTGGTGGGGGCCGGAACTGATCCAGATCTTCAACGACGCGTTCGTCCCCATCCTCGGCGACAAGTACCCCGCTGCGGTCGGGCAGCGGGGCGCGGACTGCTGGCGGGAGATCTGGGACGCGGTCGGCTCCCTCGCCGAGGAAGCGTGGGCCGGCCGGGCCACCTTCACCGAGAACGAACGGCTGTTCCTGCAGCGCCACGGATTCGTCGAGGAGTCGTACTGGACGTTCTCCTACAGCCCGATCTTCGACGACACCGGAGCCGTGGCGGGGGTGTTCGTCGCCACCGCCGACACCACCGCCGCGGTGCTCGGTGATCGTCGCAGCGAGGCGATCAGCCGACTCGGGACGGTCGCGATCACGGATACAGGCCATTCTGTCGTCGACATCTGCGAAAAGGCACTGGCGGCGGTCGCCCCGAGCGGGGCCGACGTTCCCGTCGCGGCGGTCTACCTCGACACGCGTACCGAGCACCCCGATCGGGCCGCACCGCACGCCTGGGATCGGGTCGCCGACCTCGGGACGATCGGCGACGTCGACCGGCTTCTCGGGCCCGATGTTCAGCGGGTCCTCGACGAGGTAGCGAGGAGCCGCGAACCGCTCGTCGTCACCGGTGTCGCCGAACGCTCGCCCGGCGTCGTCGACCCCACACGCCTGCTCGGCGCGCAACCGCTCGACACGGTGGTGCTGCTACCGCTGACCGTCCCCGGCCGCGCCACCGCGATCGGCGTGCTGGGGGTCGGGCTGAACCCCAACCTGGCGTACGACGACAACTACGCCACCCTCGTCCAGCTGATCGCCGCCAGAATCTCGGGTCTGCTGCGCGACAGCATCGCCTTCGATGCCGAACGTCGCCGCGCCGACGCACTCGCCGAGGTCGGCAGGGCCAAGACCCGTTTCCTGGAGACGGTCAGTCACGAGTTCCGCACCCCGCTGGTACTGCTCCTCGGGCCGCTGCAGAGCCTCCTCGACGACGCTGCCGCCCTCACCGCCGAGCAGCAGCGATCCCTCGAGATCGCGCGGCGCGCAGTGGGGCGCTTGCAGCGACTCGTCGACGTTCTGCTGGAAGCGACCCGCGCCGAGTCCTATCAGGTGCGTCCGCGTCTGCGGCCTACCGACGCGGCGGCGCTGACCGCGGCGTGTGCCGAGCTCTACGAGTCGATCGCGCGCACCGCCGGGCTGACTCTGGTGACCCGGATCGACGATGCGGCTGCAGAGGCGATCGATCTCGACCCGGAGATTTGGTCGCACATCGTGTTCAACCTGCTGTCCAATGCCGTCAAATACACGCTCGCGGGGTCGATCACCGTCGAGTTGCGCGTCGACGGCGACCGGTTGGTGCTGTCGGTGACGGACACCGGGGTGGGGATACCTCCCGACGAGGCGACCCGGGTCTTCGAACGATTCCACCGGGTGGAGGGCACGGCCGGTCGCAGCGGTGAAGGCGTGGGCCTGGGCTTGTCGCTGGTCTCGGACTGGGTGCAGGCACTCGGCGGGACGGTCGCGGTGACGAGCGAGGCCGGCACCGGGAGCACGTTTACGGTCTCGGTGCAGCGCGTCGTGCGCAACGCGAAACCTGTTGCAGCAGATGATGTTCCTGCCGCTCTGGGTGAGGCTTATCTCGCCGAGAGTTCGCAGTGGATGGACGAGCCGATCGAAGCCGGCGCGGCGGAAACCGCCGGTGACCGGCCCCGCATCCTGGTGATCGACGACAATGCGGACCTGCGGAACTACCTGAGGAAATTGCTGCGCGGACAGGATTGGCACGTCGAGACAGTGGCCGACGCGGGAATCGCGCTGCAGCGCATTCAGGATTCGCCGCCGGACCTCGTTCTCAGCGACGTCATGTTGCCCGGCCTCGACGGACTCGCGTTGCTGAAGCAGTTGCGTAACGATCCCGCCACCGCCCGGCTGCCGGTGATTCTGTTGACCGCGCGCGCCGGAACCTCGGCGGCGGTCGGTGGTCTGCAGGACGGCGCCGACGACTACATCACGAAGCCGTTCGAGCCCGACGAGCTGATCGCCCGGGTGCGGGTGAATCTGGAACTGTCCCGTTTGCGGGAAGAGATCATCGCGATGAAGGAACGCGAATCAGGCCAGCTGCGTTCGGCTTTGGAGAGCCGAACCATGCTGAGCGAGGCGGTGGGTCTGATCATGGCGACGTTCCGGTGCGACGCGGATACCGCCTTCGAGAAACTCGTGGCCTTCTCGCAGCATCGCAATGTCAAGCTGCGCGTGATCGCACAGGAGATCGTCGAGGCCCACACCTCGTCGGTGCGCGAAGGGGGCTGATCGGGACGACTCCGTTCCGTGTGGATCCGTGGCCGCCGGGCGGACACGAATCCACACGGAACATACTGTGTCTCAGTTCTTCTCGTACAATTTGTCGATCTCCTCGGCGTACTTCGCGTCGATCGGCTTGCGCTTGAGCTTCATCGTCGGGGTCAGCTCGTCACCGGACGGTTCCCAGATGTTCGGCAGCAGCTTGTACTTCTTGATCTGTTCGACGCGGGCCAGCTTCGAGTTCGCGACCTGCACGGCCTTGTCGACCGCTTCGGCGACGAGCGGATTCTGCACGAGCTCCTCGTGTGTTCCCGTCAGACCGTGTTCGGCGGCGAACGCGGCGAGCGCATCCGGGTCGAGTGCGAGCAGCGCGACGTTGTAGGGACGGTCGTTGCCGATGGCGACGGCGCCGCCGAGCATCGGGCACGCGGCCCGCAGCGCACCTTCGATGTTGGTGGGCGACATGTTCTTACCGGCCGCGTTGACGATCAGTTCCTTCTTGCGGTCGATCAGCTTCACGTAGCCGTCGGCGTCGATCTCGGCGATGTCACCGGTGTGCAGCCAGCCGGCGGCATCGATGGTTTCGGCGGTCTTCTCCGGGTCGTTCCGGTAGCCCTTCATCAGCAGCGGCCCGCGGACGAGGAGCTCGCCGTCCTCCGCGATCTTGATCTCCACGCCGTCCACGGCCTGTCCGACGGTGCCGATGCGGATGGCGTCCGGCCGGTTGAGTGTCACCACGGCCGACGTCTCCGACATGCCCCACACCTCGGAGCACGGGATCCCCAGGGCCAGGACGAATTCCAGGACCTCGGGGGAGATCGCGGCGGCACCGGTGACGGCGGCGCGCACCTGGTCGAGGCCGAGCTTCTTGCGGATCGCGGAGAGCACGAGCTTGTCGGCGAGCGCGTGCTGGAGCTCGAGCACCTTGGGTACCGGCTTGCCGTCCGACCTCAGCCGCGCACGTTTGCGGCCGACGTCGATGGACCACAACGCGAGCTTCTTCTTCACCGGGCTCGGCTCGTCGGCGAGGGTCTTGTCGATCGCCGCCTTGAGCTTGTACCAGACCTGCGGCACCGCGCCGAACATCGTCGGGCGGACGGTCGGCAGGACCGCGATGGCCTGCTTGAGGTCGTCGAGCGTGGTGATCTGCATGCCCGTGTGGATGGACGTGTAGTGCGCTCCCCACCGGTTGGCGATGTGCGCGTCCGGCAGATACGACACGAGCCGGTCGTCGGGGCCGGGGTTGAGGATCGGGGCGGTCGCCTCGATCTCCGCGATGAGGTTGGCGTGGGTCAGCTCGACGCCCTTCGGCGGACCGGTGGTGCCGGAGGTGTAGATCAGGGTCAGCAGGTCCGACGGCTCCACCGCCTGCCACGACGCGTCGAAGTCGAACGACGGATCTGCGGCGGCCTCGAGTTCGTCGAGCGTGATGGTCCCCTCCGGGTGCCCGTCGACGCACACCAGCGTTTCGACGGCGGTGCCCGGAATGGCCTTCTGCAGCACCGGGACGAACTGCTCCTCGCAGATCATCACCTTGTTGCCGGCATTGCCGAGCACGTAGGTGATCTGTTCGGCGGTGAGGGAGTTGTAGATCGAGAACGCCGCGGCCCCCGCGTGCATGGCGGCGGTGTCGACGAGATGGAACTCGGGCCGGTTGGTCAGCATCAGGCCGACGGTGTCGCCCCGTTTCACGCCGAGCCCGGCGAGACCTGCGGTGAGTGTGCGGACCTTGTCGGCGTAGGCGCGCCAGGTGTAGGTGACGGAGTCGTCCGGGGTGCGCAGGGCAACCCGATCGGGATACTTCGCGGCGGTCGCCTGGAACGCCTGACAAAGAGTGGTCGGTGCGGTCGTACGAGTTGTCATCGCTGTCCCCCAGAAGATTGTGACAAAGAGCATAAAACGGACTGCGCACGCATGTAATCGGATTGTGAGACGCCACTGCGCCGGGCGGCGCGGGCGTGGCTTGCGGCGGCAGATTACCCAGAATGGGCATTGTGGCACAAGTCACACGAATGCGGCGGCGGTGCCGCGAAAAGGGGGAGGACACCCGGCAGCGCGAATGTCCGGAATCAGCGGACCGGCAGGCGAGACCTGCCGGTCGCCGCATCAGGGCCGGTCGAACTGTTCCTCGCGGCCCAGCTTGCGCAGCCGCATCCACTCGCGCAGACCCGCCGGGTCGCGTCGGGTGACCAGGAAATACCAGCCGAACCGCACCCATTCCTGCGGCAGCAGCCTGCGCATGCCCGGCTGCGACAGCAGGTAGCCGCGGTTGCGGTAGGTGAAGAAGCGCTTCGTCTCGTTGTCCGGATACTGCGTGTGCATGCGACCGCGGAGGATCGGCTTGAACTCGTCCGCCCCGTCCGGATGCAGGTAGGCGGTCTGCAGGCACGTGCCGAAGGGCAGGCCCGACCGCACCAGCCGGCGATGCACCTCGACCTCGTCGCCGCGCACGAACAGCCGCAGATCCGGCACGCCCACCGCGTCGATCGCCGCGGCGGTGAACAGGGCGCCGTTGAACAGCGACGCGATGCCGGGCAGCAGATCCTCGTCGCCGAGTTCGCTGCGCCGACGTCGCCACACGACGCCGCGACGCAGCGGGAACGCGAGCCGATCGGGGTCGGCGATGTCGCACACCACCGGAGACACCTCAGCCAGGCCGTGCCGATGCGCGCACGCCAGGAGGGTCTCGAGCACCTCGGGGCCGTCGGGGCGGCCGTCGTCGTCGGCGAGCCACACCCGGTCCGCGCCGAGCGCGAGCGCGTGCAGGATGCCGAGGGCGAACCCACCCGCACCGCCGAGATTGTGCTTGGACCCGATGTAGGTGGTCGGCAGAGGCGCGGATTCGACGAGCAGGCGCACCTCGTTCTCGTCGGCGTTGTCGACGACGATCAGATGGTCGAGCGGCCGGGTCTGCGACGCCAGCACCTTCAGCGAATCGCCGAGCAGTTCGCGACGCTTGTGGGTGACCACGACCCCGATGATCCGTTCCGGGCTGTCAGGCACCGGCGGCACCCGTCGCCGCTGTGCCGTTGGACACGACACCGTTCCGTTCCGCGCGTTCACGTTCGAGTTCTTCGATGATCGTGCGCACGTGGTCGCCGGCGTCGTTGCCCTCGTAGGCGCGCACGACCTCTTCGATGCCGCCCTGCTCGCGGATCCGGCCGTGGTCGATCCACATCGCCTGGTCGCACAGCTGAGCGAGGAATTCGTTGGAATGGCTCGCGAACACGAGGATGCCGGAGCGCGCGACGAGTTCCTGCAGCCGGACGCGGGCCTTCTTCATGAACTCGGCGTCGACCGCGCCGATGCCTTCGTCGAGCAGCAGGATCTCCGGGTCGATGCTGGTCACCACACCGAGGGCGACGCGCACCCGCATGCCGGTGGAGTAGGTGCGCAGCGGCATCGACAGATAGTCACCGAGCTCGGTGAACTCCGCGATGTCGTCGACCTTCTGCAGCATCTGCTTGCGGGTCATGCCCAGGAACATGCCGCGGATCAGGATGTTCTCGTACCCGGAGATCTCCGGGTCCATGCCGACACCCAGATCGAAGACCGGGGCCACGCGACCGCGGACGCGGGCGGCACCACGGGTCGGTTCGTAGATCCCGGACAGCAATCGCAGCAGCGTGGACTTGCCGGCGCCGTTGTGTCCGACGAGCCCGACGCGGTCGCCTTCCTTCAGCGACATCGTGATGTCGCGCAGTGCCTCGACCACGACGACGTCCGAGTCGTTGCGGCCGATCGCTCCGCCTGCCTTACCCAGGAACGCCTTCTTCAGCGAGCGGGTCTTGGCGTCGAAGATCGGGAAGTCGACGCACGCATTGCGCGTTTCGATGCTGACCCGGCTCACGATGCTGCTCCAGAGACTGACACGGGTTCCGAGGGTACCGGGCGCGCCCGAGAGCACGCCCGGCCCGGACCCCGAAGGGGACTACAGGTACTGCCCGGTGCCCGGGCTGCCGGGGTTGTGCTGCTGGCGTTCCTCGGGATTGTGGGGGTTTCCGCCCAGCCCGGGCGGCAGTGCGCCCTGGCGCATCTGCTCGAGCTGCGCCCGCGCCGCCATCTGCTGCGCGAACAAGGCGGTCTGGATGCCATGGAAGAGCCCCTCCAGCCAGCCGACGAGCTGAGCCTGCGCGATGCGCAGTTCCGCGTCGGACGGCACCGCGTCCTCACCGAACGGCAATGCCAGGCGTTCGAGCTCCTCCCGCAGTTCGGGAGCGAGGCCCTGCTCGAGTTCGCTGATGGACGACTTGTGGATCTCCTTCAGGCGGGTGCGGCTCGCATCGTCGAGGGGAGCCGCCCGGACCTCCTCGAGCAGTTGCTTGATCATGGTGCCGATCCGCATGACCTTGGCGGGCTGTTCGACCATGTCGGTGAGGGATTCGGCGTCGCTCTCCTCGGTCTTCGCGGCCGTGTCACCGTTGGTGCCGGGCTTGGGGACCGCGACCGGCCGACCGTCGGGACCGATCACAAGGACGGGCTCGTTCTCCGGATGCGTCATACCTCCATCTTGTCTCCTCGGCGGCCGCGGTGTCGCCCCACCCCTGATGAGGTGCGGAATGTCCGCTGTTCCCCGGCCGGTCGTCGCGTACTCCCCGTCACGTTCGTCCGGGCGCGGACGTCACTTCATTGACAGCGGGATTTAGAGTGTCACGCATGGCTTACGACGTTGCCCGGATCCGAGGGTTGATTCCCTCGCTCGGCGACGGGTGGACCCATTTCGATCCGCAGGCCGGCATGCAGATCCCCGACGCGGTCTCCCGCACGGTGTCTACGGCGTTCCGGAATTCCACCGCGTCCTCGTCGGGCAGGCACATGTCCTCCCGCCGCAGCGGGTCGATGCTGCAGGCGGCGCGGGAGGCGATCGCCGATCTCGTCGGCGGTGAGCCCGCCGGCGTGGTGCTCGGTTCCGACCGTGCCGTGCTCCTGGCGTGGCTCGCCGAGGCGCTGAGCTCACGGCTCGGCCTGGGCACCGGGATGGTGCTGTCGCGGCTGGACGACGAGGCGAACATCGCACCCTGGCTGCGGGTCGCCAGCCGGTACGGTGCGCAGGTCCGCTGGGCCGAGGTGGACATCGAAACCTGCGATCTGCCCAGCTGGCAGTTCGAGGAGCTCATCACGTCGACCACCCGGCTGGTCGCGCTGACCGCCGCGTCGTCGATCGTCGGATCGGCCCCGGACGTGCGGGTCGTCGCCGACCGCGTCCACGAGGTCGGGGGCCTGATGGTCGTCGATGCCGCGGGCGCAGCCCCGTACGCGCACATCGACATGGACGATCTGAGCGCGGACATCCTCACAGTCAACGCGTCGGCGTGGGGCGGACCGCAGATCGGTGCGCTGGTCTTCCGTGATCCCTCGCAGCTCGACCGGATTCCGTCGATGTCGCTCGACCCGAACGCTCGCGGCCCGGAGCGGCTCGAGGTCGGCGGCCACCAGTACGCGCTGCTCGCCGGGCTCGTCACGTCCGTCGACTTCCTCGCGTCCCTGGACGACGAAGCGACCGGCACCCGCCGCGAAAAGCTCATCACGTCGATCAGTTCGATGC
Organism: Rhodococcus sp. NPDC003383; assembly: GCF_053589115.1. NCBI lineage: Bacteria > Bacillati > Actinomycetota > Actinomycetes > Mycobacteriales > Nocardiaceae > Rhodococcus > Rhodococcus sp. NPDC003383. The sequence goes on from NZ_JBSFRG010000049.1 coordinate 17,623, forward strand.
AGGACTACCAGGACCGGCTGTTCGACCGGCTGACCCGGCAGCTCGACAACCTGCCCGGTGTGATGGTGATCGGTCGCGCCGAGAGCCGCGTGCCGACGCTGAGCTTCACGATCCCGGGTCTACCGGCCGAGAAGGTCGCGGCGCACCTCGCCGACCGGCGCATCGCGACCGTCACCACCGGACGCGGCGCCAGCCGGCTGCTCGATTCGCTGGGCGTCGGCGAAGAGGGCGGTGCCGTGAGCATCGGCCTCGCCCCGTACACCACGCGCTACGAGATCGACCAGCTCGTCCGCGAGTTGCGCGCGATGACGGAGTGAGACCGGGCCGCTTCACCGGTTGATCGTGAGCACCACCTTGCCGACGGTGTCGGATGCGTCGAGCATCTCGTGTGCCGCGGCGGCCTCGGTGATCGGCAGTTCGGCGTGCACGACGGCGTGCACCTTCCCCTCGGCGATCAGCGGCCACAGGTTCTCGCGGACCGAGGCGACGATCTCGGCCTTCCCGGACTTCCCGGTGTCGGGGCGTCCGCGCAGACCCGTCGCGAGGACGTGCCCGCGCTTGGCGAGAAGCTGACCGAGGTTCAGTTCACCCTTCGATCCGCCCTGCATGCCGATCACGACGAGCCGCCCGTCGGGCGCGAGCACGTCGATGTTGCGGGGCAGGTACTTCGCGCCCATGTTGTCGAGGACGACGTCGGCGCCACCGAAGGTCGCCCGCACCTCCTCGACGAAATCCTGGGTGCGGTAGTCGATCGCCAGATCGGCGCCCAGCTCGCGGCACCGGTCGAGCTTGCCCGCCGACGCGGTGGTCGCGACCTTCGCGCCGAGTGCCTTCGCGACCTGGATGGCGTGGGTGCCGATGCCCCCGCCGCCGCCGTGCACGAGGAACACCTCGCCGCGTTCGAGCCCGGCGGCCATGACCACGTTCGACCACACCGTGCACGCGACCTCGGGCAGCGACGCGGCGGCCGCGAGATCCATGCCGTCGGGCACCGGCAGCAGCTGCGACGCCGGGACCGCGACCTGCTCGGCGTAGCCGCCGCCGGACAGCAGTGCGCAGACCCGGTCGCCGATGTTCCAGTCCGTCACGCCCTCGCCGAGTTCGGCGATCACACCGGAGCACTCGAGGCCGAGGATGTTGCTGGCGCCGCGCGGCGGTGGATACAGGCCGCGACGCTGCAGCAGGTCGGCACGGTTGACGGCGGTCGCGGCGACGTCGATGAGGACTTCACCCGGACCGGCGACCGGATCGGGCTGCTCGTCCCATCGGAGGACCTCGGGCCCGCCGGGTTCGGTGACAACGATTGCGCGCATGCGTTCGAAACTATCGTGTCGTCGTTCCTGTTCGCCGGAGATGTCGGGTACTGCGTGCATGTGTTGCGCAAAACAGACCTACCGGTCGGGAAAGTTGGGGGTGCTGACTACAATTCCCGCGTGAGCGCCGAACACGACGAGCCGAACTGGTTGACCGCCGAGGAACAGCACGCCTGGCGAACCTATATGGACGGCAACTACCGGCTCATGGATGTTCTCAACCGTGACCTGCAGGAAGCCCACGGCCTCACCCTCGCCGAATACCGCATCCTGGTCCTGCTGTCGGAAGCCCCGGACGGACGGCTGCGCATGAGCGACCTCGCCGACGGCGTGCTCTCGTCCCGCAGCCGCCTCACTCACCAGATCCGCCGCATGGAGGACGAGGGCCTGGTGTTGCGCTGCGCCTGCGCGGAGGACGGTCGCGGGGTGCTGGCCGCCCTCACCGACGAGGGACGTGCCCGCCTCACCGAGGCCGCGCCCACCCATGTCGCGAGCGTGCGCCGCAATCTGATCGACCTGCTCAGCAAGTCTCAGATCAAGACCTTGGCCCAGATATTCACCAAGGTCGCGGCGGCCGTCGGCGACAGGTGATCACCCTATGGTTAGGATTTGCCACGGAAGCGTGGCAGAGCGGCCGAATGCACTCGCCTTGAAAGCGAGCTTGGGTAACACCAACGGGGGTTCAAATCCCTCCGCTTCCGCCACGAAGCCCCTCACCTGTCGCAGGTGAGGGGTTTCTTGTTGGTTCGGCCGGGGTCGCGTCACCCCTCGTTTTTCCGAGCGAGCGGCACGCTCAGTCGATTGAAGGAGACGGGTGTACCACTCGCTCGGACAACGAGGGGCGCTCGTCAGCCGGGCAGGTTCTCCGGAATCCAGTTCGGGTTCCGCTTCTCCATGAACGCCCGCATCCCTTCCCGGGGTTCGGGTGAGGTCTCGAGCGCGCCGAGCATCGTTTCGTAGTCGAAGAGTCCGTAGCGCTCGTTGAGCATGCGCTTGACCTGGGCACGTGCGATGGGGGAGGTCTGCAGGATTTCGCGAGCCGCCTGCAATGCAGCCTCCCGGAGGTTCTCGTGCGGCACGACGCGGGAGATGACGCCCAGACGCTGGGCCTCGGCGGCGTCGAACCGACGCGCCGAGAGCATCAGGTCCCGCGCGACCGCGACGCCGACGTGCGCGGGCAGCGCGGCCGCGAAGGTCGCGTCGGGGATGCCGCGGAGCAGTTCGGGCACGCGGAAGGTCGCGCGGTCGCTGGCCACGGCGATGTCGGACATCATCGCGACCAGCAGACCGCCCGCCTGGCAGATGCCGTTGACGGCGGAGACGACGGGCGCGCGGCTGTCGCGGATGGTGAGGAACGGCAGGATGTCGTGCCCGATGCCGTCGGGCAGGTTGTCGCCGGGTTCGGCGCGTCCGCCCAGGTCGCCGCCCGGTGCGAAGACGTCGTCGACGCCCGTGATGATGAGCGCGGCCAGGTCCGGATCGGAGTTGACGAGCCGGACCGCTCGTTTGAGCCCGTAATACATCGCCGGGGTGAAGGCATTGCGCGCTGCCGGCCGATTGATGATGCACCAGCCGATCGCGCCCTCGCGTTCGAAACGCAGGCCGCCGGCTCCCAAGTCGTCTCCCATGGGTGCAGCATATCCAGTTCTCGTGAAATGAGAACGGGATATCCGACACGGTGCTCCCGAGGCCTGTGTAACACCGCGATACGGGGGGTAAGTGCGATTCCGGACCACCCTCCGAACCGATCGAAACGGCTCGCCACACCCTTCGAGGTGCTTGACCCCGGTAAGCCGTGGAGGGTTGGGTGGGCGGACCGGGGGCCGTCGGGGGACCAGGGGAGATCGATGCACAAACGAGGTACGTACAAGGGGACGATCGCCGCTTTCGTCCTTTCGGTTCTGCTGCCGTTGCTCGGCGCGACGCCGGCATCGGCGGATCCGGTGCCGACCGCCCGGGTGGACCACGTGGAGCACCTCACCGACCGCCGATCCGCCCTGTTCGTGTACTCCCCGTCGATGAACCGCGTCGTGCAGGTTCAGGTGCTGCATCCGTCGGGGCAGGGACCGCGGCCGACGCTGTACCTGCTCGACGGCGTCAGCGCCGGATCCGAATCCGACTACCGCGAGAGCACCTGGACGCAGAAGACGGACATCGTCGACTTCTTCGCCGACAAGAACGTCAACGTCGTCCTGCCCGTCGGCGGTACCGCCAGCTACTACACGGACTGGCGCAACCCGGATCCGGTGCTCGGCACCAACCGGTGGGAAACCTTTCTGACCCAGGAACTTCCACCGATCGTCGACGCCGAGTTCTCCGGCAACGGCGTCGACGCGATCGGCGGACTGTCGATGGGCGCGACGGGCGCGATGTCCCTGATCACCCGCCATCCCGACCTGTACGAGGGCGTCGCGGCACTCAGTGGCTGCCTGGACATCTCGCGTGATTCCGCCCGGGACTCGGTGCGCGGCACCGTCGCTTACAAGGGCGGGAACCCCGACAACATGTGGGGCGCGCCCGGCGACCCGGAGTGGAAGGAACACGACCCGTACACGAACGCGGAAGCGTTGCGCGGCAAGGACATCTACATCAGCACCGGCAACGGGCTGCTCGGCCCCTACGACTTGGGCGCGGACAGCGACGTGCTGACCGTCGGTGCCCCGCTCGAAGCCGGCGCGTTCGCCTGCACCCTCACCTTCGACCGCCGGCTGCGGGAACTGCGCATTCCCGCGACCGTCGAGTATCGGCCGTGGGGCACCCACACGTGGCCGTACTGGCAGGACGACCTGCGGTCGGCGTGGCCGACGCTGGCCCGCGCGCTCGGGCTCAGCGAACGCTGATGCGATCGGTCGGCGGCGGCGAGACCGGACCGTGCGCCGACAGATACCCGTTCAGCGCGTCGAGGTCGGCGCCTGCGCCGGTCGTGCGGCGACCCTCGGTGAACGCGGTGAAGCCGTCGCCGCCCGCGGCCAGGAAGTCGTTGACAACGACGACGTACGTCGCGGCGGGGTCCAGCGGCTGTCCCGCGACCGTCACGTCCTGGATCCGCCGACCCTGCTCCGCCGCCCGGTCGATGGTGTAGCGCAGCGTGTGCGACGGCGACAGGATCCGCTCGAAGGGGTGTCCGAACACGTCGGTCTGGAACTGCTGCTCGAGGATGGCGACGAGCTGCGTGCCGGTGACCTCGAGCTGCAGCAGCCGGTTCCCGAACGGCTGCACCGCGTAGGTTTCGCCGAAGGTGACGACGCCGTCGTCGGCGTGGGTCAGATCCGCGCGCATGCCGTCCGGGTTGGTCAGCGCGATCTGCGCGCCCGCCGATTCGGCCGCGGCGAGCTGGGCGTCGGCGATGACGTTGCCGAGGGTCGATTCGCCGCCGACGGTCTTCTCCCGGGTGAGGTCGGCGGTGATGGTCCCGACGGACCGCCCGGCGACCGAGGTGGACTGGTCGACGGCCCTGTCGACGAATTCCTTCGTCCGCGGGTCGGGGGCGATGTCGTGCGTGACGACCTGGTTGAACGAGACGGTGCGGTCGCGGATCACGTCGCGACTCTCGCGGTCGATGGTCAGATCGGCGACCGAGAGGATGCGCCCGTGGGAGGCGCCCTGCACGACCGTGCGCGGCTTGCCGAGGGGATCGAGGAAGCTGCAGTTGAAGTGGCTCTCGCCGTCGGAGGTGACGATGACGTCGATCTTCGGTGAGACCCGGGTGGCGACGGCCGCGGCCGGACCGGATTCCGGATCGCACGTGTCGTGGCCGGAAGGCACCGGCAGATCACCCTTGTAGAGCAGCACGATCGACCGGACGCCCAGCGCGTCGAGGATGTCGGCGGTACGGTCGGCGGCCTCGACCTCGTCCCCGAACTGCAGGCCTTCGATGGACTCGGCGCTGATCACGTCCGGGGTGTTACGGGGGAGCACCCCGATGACACCGACCGGCACACCGTCGATGTAGTCGACGCTGAACGGCAGCGCCGCGGGCGAGCCGTCCGCCGTGGACAGGTTCGCGCCGAGGAACGGGAACTGCGCGCCCTCGAACGGGGAGACGTATCGGCATCCCTCGGCATGGCAGCCGCCGTCGCGCAGGCGCTGCAACTCCGCCACGCCGTGGTCGAACTCGTGGTTGCCCAGGGCCAGGGCGTTCACGTCCAGCGCGTTGAGCAGTTCGACGGTCGGCTCCTCGTGGAACATCGCCGATTCGAGCGGGGACGAACCCCACGCATCACCCACCGAATACAGCACCGAGTTCTCGGCCTGGCTGCGCAGTTGCCGGACGTACGCGGCGAGGTAGGCGGCACCCCCGGCCGGCACGGACTCACCGTCGGACCGGACGACCTTGCTGCGGGAACCCTGCGGGGGCAGGAGGTTGCCGTGCAGGTCACCGAACGCGATCAGGCGCAGCGGGACGACCTCGGGGGGCCGGGCGACCGCCGGGCCCAGGCCGGCCGCCGCCCACAGGACCGCGGTCGCCAAGGCCAAGGACACCCCCCGACGACGCGATACGCGACCACCCATCCACATCCTCCGCGTCCGCCGTCGTGCTTGGTGAGTGTGTCAACGTCGGATCACACCCCTGGCACCTGCAGGTAACGGTTGGGTCTCGTTCGGGTGGGAGTCGGAGCTATTCGAGACCTGCGTATGCGCGACCCGGGCCGGTCGCGAACGCGAGGAATGCGTCGTTCTCGTGCGGGTCGCCGATCGTCACGCGGGCACCATCGGTGCCGTAGTGCCGGATCAGGACGCCCGCCTCGGCGCTGGCCTCGGAGAACGCCGGCGAATGCTCGCCGAGGGGCAGCCACAGGAAGTTCGCGGCACTCGGCGGCACCGGGTAGCCGGCCGCGGTCAGTGCGTCGAACATCCGGGTGCGTTCGGCGACCACCTGCTCGGTCCGGTCGAGGAGTTCCCTCGCCGCAGCGAGCGACGCGATCGCCGCACTCTGGGCCAGCGAATTCACCGCGAACGGCGTGTGCACCTTGCCGAGCGCGGTGATGATCTCGGGATCGGCGACGGCATATCCGACGCGCAACCCGGCGAGCCCGTACGCCTTCGAGAACGTCCGCAGCACGACGACATTCGGGCGGCCCTCCACAAGGGTCAGCCCGTCGGGCAGGTCCTCACCGGGCGCGGGACGCACGTATTCGAAGTACGCCTCGTCCAACGCCACCAGGACGTGCGACGGCACCTCGTCCAGGAACTTGACGAGCTCGTCGCGGCTGAGCAGCGAACCCGTCGGATTGTTCGGATTGCAGATGAAGACCAGGCGGGTGCGGTCGGTGATCGCGGCCAGCATCGCCGGCAGGTCGTGCCCGTGCTCGGCGGTGTTCGGCACCGGCACCGCGGTCGCGCCCGCCACCGCCGCGACCACCGGGTACGCCTCGAACGAGCGCCACGAGTAGACGACCTCGTCACCGGCATTGCACGCGATCTGCACGAGTTCCTGGCACAGGCTCACCGACCCGCATCCGACGGCGATGCGCTCGGGACCGACGCCGAGCCGCGCGGACAGCGCGCCGATCAGCGCCGCCGACGAGTTGTCCGGATACCGGTTCAGGGTCGTCGTCGCCTCGGCGATGGCCTCCCGCACGCTCGGCAGAGGACCGGCGGTCGTCTCGTTGCTGGCCAGCTTGATCGCCCCCGGAAAACTCCGTCCGGGCACGTAGGCGGGGATAGCGGCAAGGTCGGGACGAGTACGTGGAGTCACCACGCGATTATGCGCTCGGCGATCCCGTGCACACACGCGGTGGTCGTGCGATCGTTGACGGTATGCAGGTCATCAGCACCGTTTCGGCTTCGCTGCCGGGGGACGCGGGGCAGGTCCCGCTGACGGTGATCCGGCCGGACGGTGCAGCGCGCGGCGCGATCGTGCTGCTGCACGAGTCGCGGGTGTTCTCACCGGCATTGCTGCAGTTCATGGACGCGCTGGCGGGGGAACGCTGGCTCGTCGTCGCACCGCACCTGTTCCATCGCGAGCCGACGCACTCCGCGGTGGAGGTGTTCGGCGACGCCCTGTTCGCCGACGTCGATGCCGCCTTCGAGTGGATCGCGGGCCGAGGTGTGTCGCCCGACATGATCGGGCTGATCGGATTCGACGATGCCGGTGCCGCCGCGCTCGTCGTGGCCACCCAACGCCGGGTGGGTGCGGTGGTGAGCGTCGCCGCGCGCGGCATCGCGACGCCGGTGCATCCGGACGCGCCGGCGCTGTTGTCGATCGTCGGGTCGCTGCAGGCGCCCTGGCTCGGGCTGTACGGGGAGGACGATCCGGGCACGCCGCCCGCCGACGTCGAGCGGTTGCAGGACGCCGCGGCCGGTGCGGATGCGCCGACGCTCGTGGTCGGCTATCCGGGGCTGGCGCATCGCCCGGACGAGCCTCCGGTCGAGCACGCGACGGTCGATCCGGAGACGGATCCGCGGGAGGCGGCGATCGTCGACGCGCGACGCAGGATCTTCGACTGGTTCGACGCACATATGCGCTGACCAGGCGTTTTGCATTTACTGGGGGAGCATGTGTAATGTTTCGGTCCGGCGGTTCGAGAGAATCGAAACCCCCCGAGGAGGCGTGCCAGAGCGGCCGAATGGGACTCACTGCTAATGAGTTGTCCCCCTTACAGGGGACCGGAGGTTCAAATCCTCTCGCCTCCGCCACGTTGGTGTATGGTTCACCGGCGGAACAACTGAATACGGATATGCGCCCGTAGCTCAACGGATAGAGCATCTGACTACGGATCAGAAGGTTAGGGGTTCGAATCCCTTCGGGCGCACAGCGAAAACCCCGCATCGATCGCGATGCGGGGTTTTCTCGTTCCGGCGGTGGACTACGGCAGTTTCGCCACGATCTCCTCGGCGAACCGTTCGATCGGTTCCCGGTAGCGTTCGGCCGGGTGCTTCAGGTCCGTATGGTCCCCGGCGTGGGTGCGGTCCCAGTTCGCCCACGGCGAGATCATCACCCCGGTGATGCCGAGTTCGGCGGCGCGTTCGTAGAGGTCCGGGGCGGGTTCGCCGCGCACGGTCGCGATGATCTCGAAGGGCTCGTTCTCCCGTCCGTATTCACGTCGGTATCCGTTGAGCCGGCCGATCACGCGTTCGGCTTCCTCGAGGGTGTAGGCGGTGCCCACCCACCCGTCGCACAGGCGGGCGGCGCGTTTGAGTGCCGCGTTGGATTCGCCCCCGCACAGCACCGGCACCGGCTGCGGCGGATGCGGTTCGATCATCATCTCGGGGATGTCGTAGAACTCGCCCTGCCACGACACCCATCCGCCCTGCCACAGGGCCCGGAGCGCGTCGACCATCTCGTCGAGGCGGCGACCGCGATTGTCGAAGTCCTGGCCGAGCAGTTCGAACTCGTCGCGCATCCAGCCGGCGGACAGCCCGATGGACACCCGGCCCTGGGCGATCGCCGCGGCGGTCGCGACCTGCTTGGCGACCTCGAGCAGCGGCCGCGACGGCGCGATGTAGACGTTGTTGCCGAAATGCAGGTCGGTGGTGACCGCTGCCATGGCTCCGATGAGCACCCAGGCGTCGGGCCATTCGGTTTCCGGCGGCCAGAAGAGTTTGCCGTCGGGTGTCGCCGGATAGGGCGTCTTCATGTGCTTCGGGTAGACGAGGTGATCGGAGACGAGAATCCCGTGGTAGCCGTTGGTGTCGAGCATCTGCGCCACCGCCGGCATCTCGGATGTGTTCATGAACGCGGTCCCGCACCAGAACTTCACGCCGTTCCTCCTTGTGGGTCGTGTGCGGCCGCACACCCGGCCGACCGCGCGAGATCGAGGTTTCCGTATTGCGAGAATGTTATTTCGGAAGCGCTGCGGGTGGAGTGCTTCGATTTGCGACCGCAACCGTGTGTGAGCGCGTCTTCTCCGGGCAATCCCATCCGGAGAGCGATCGAAAGGATCTGTTGACGTGGGGTACAAATCCTCGGTAGATTCCGCCTGAGCTTGTTAAGTTAATGGTGATTCTCACCGCTCGTCTTCGCTGACGAGCACCCCAGAACCGGGAGCATCGATGGATCTTTCGTGGTCAGAGGCCGATTCGGCCTTCCGGGACGAGGTACGGGCATTTCTCGAAGAGAAGCTGACGCCCGAGATACGCCGCGCCGGTAAGTCGGCGACGAGCGTGTATCCGGACCACGAGGCCAGCATGGAGTGGCAGCGCATCCTGCACGGGCGTGGATGGGCTGCTCCGGCTTGGCCCGTGGAGTACGGAGGCTGCGACTGGAGCCTCACCCAGCACTACATCTTCAGCAGGGAGTCGATCCTCGCCGGAGCACCGTCGCTCTCGCCGATGGGCATCCGGATGGTCGCGCACGCGATCATCGCGTTCGGCACCCAGGAGCAGAAGGACTACTTCCTGCCCGGCATCCTCACCGGCGAGGTCTTCTTCTGCCAGGGCTACTCGGAGCCCGAGGCCGGCTCCGACCTCGCGTCCCTGTCGATGGCCGCCGTCGAGGACGGCGACGACCTGATCGTCACCGGCAGCAAGATCTGGACGACGCACGCCACCGAGGCGAACTGGATGTTCGCGCTTGTGCGCACGTCGCGGACCGGCCGGAAGCAGCAGGGCATCACGTTCCTGCTTATCGACATGACCTCGCCCGGCATCGAGATCCGCCCGCTGGTGATGACCTCCGGCGAGGAGGTGCAGAACCAGGTGTTCTTCGACGGCGTCCGGGTGCCCAAGGCCAACGTCCTGGGCAAGATCGACGAGGGCTGGACGGTCGCGAAGTACCTGCTGATCTTCGAACGCGGCGGCGGCGCCGCGGCCCCGGCGCTTCAGGTGATGGCCGAGCGGCTCGCCGAGGTCGCCGCCGAGCAGCCCGGTCCCGACGGCGGCGCGCTGATCGACGACCCGGCGTTCGCGGCGAAACTCGCCGACGCGCGCATCCGCACCGAGGTCCTCGAGATCCTCGAATACCGGACGATGTCCACGATGTCGTCGGGCGGCGACCCGGGCCCGGCTGCGTCGATGCTCAAGGTGCTCTCCACCGAACTCAGTCAGACGCTCACGGAGTTGACGCTGGAAGCCGCCGGGCCGCGTGGCCGCGCGTACCAGCCGCACCGGACGAAGCCCGGCGGTCCGATCGCGGACTTCGTTCCTCCCGCCGACGACTACCTCAGCGGCGAAGAATGGCAGGCGGTTGCGCCGCTGCGCTACTTCAACGACCGCGCCGGCTCGATCTACGCGGGCAGCAACGAAATTCAGCGAAACATTCTGGCGAAAGCAGCATTGGGGCTCTGATGGACTTCAGTCTGACCAAAGAACAGGAACTGCTCCGCGACTCGATCGCCAGGTTCCTCGCATCGCGCTACGACCTCGCCGAGAGCCGTAAGGCGGCGACGATCGGTGCCGGCCATCAGCCGCACATCTGGAGGGGCTTCGCCGAGGAACTCGGCATCCTCGGTGCCACCGTGCCGGAGAAGTTCGGTGGTCTCGACGGCGGTCCCGTCGAGCTGATGATCGTCGCCGAGCAGCTCGGCTACGCCCTCGTCGTCGAGCCGTACGTCGACACGGTCGTCCTCGGCGCCGGGCTGCTCGCCCGGACCGGCGGTGCCCGCGCCGAGGCGGTGCTCGAGGACATCGTCGCGGGCGAGGCCGTCGTCGCGTTCGCCGCGACCGAGCCGACCTCCGGCAACGTGCTCCACGACGTGACCACCACCGCTCGCCGCGACGGCGACTCGTGGGTGCTCGACGGCGAGAAGATCGTCGTCGGCAGCGCCCCGTGGGCGCAGAAGCTGCTCGTGACCGCCCGGACCTCGGGGGAGCGCCGCGACACCGACGGGGTGTCGCTGTTCCTCGTCGACTTCGACGCCGAGAATCCGCCCGAGGGTGTCGAGGTCCACAGCTACCGGACCATCGACGACCGCCGCGCCGCCGACCTGGTGTTCACCGGCCTGCGGTTGCCCGCCGACGCGCTGCTCGGCGCCGACGGCGAGGCGTGGGATTCGGTCGAGCAGGCTCTCGACGAGGCGACCGCCGCGGTGTGCGCCGAAGGCGTGGGCCTCATGCGGAAGGTGCTGGCGGACACGGTCGAGTACGCGAAGCAGCGGCAGCAGTTCGGCCAGCCGATCGGGTCCTTCCAGGTGCTGCAGCACCGCATGGTCGACATGTACATCGAGCTCGAGCAGTCCATCTCGGCGGTCTACCTGGCGATTCTCAACCTCGAGTCGGAGCGCGCGGTGCGGGCGCGCGCGGTCTCGGCGGCCAAGGTCACCGTCAGCCGGGCGGCGCGGTTCATCGGCCAGAACGCGGTCCAGCTCCACGGCGGCATGGGCATGACGGAGGAGCTGGCGGTCGGGCACTACTTCAAGCGCCTGACGGCCTTGGAACACGAGTTCGGCACCGCCGATCAGCATCGCGCCCGGTACGCCGCGCTGAGCAAGCGATGAAGGTCACTCATCGGGACCGCCGCTAGGTTTCATACAACTTGTATGTAACGATGGCGCGGTGAGCTTCTTGTGGGTTTTCGCCGCACTGCTGGTGCTGGTCGCTCTGCTGGCCGCCCTGGCCCTGCTGATCCCTCGCGTGTTCGGATCGAAATCGAGCACCAAGGTCTCCACGTCGGCGGTCCGGAGTGATGCTCCGGCTTCCGCAGCGCCGGCGACCGCGGAGCCCGAGGCACCGGCCCGCCCCGCCGGCTGGTACAGCGATCCCGGACACCCGGCCTTCGTGCGCTGGTACGACGGAACGGCCTGGACCGACCGGTTCCAGCCCGCCGGCAACCACCGCAACACCGGCCAGGGGATGCAGCAGACCTACTGACCACCACGACCCGAGCACGTCCACCTCGACGCCGCCGTCCCTCAGGACGGCGGCGTCAGTGCGTTCTGCACCCGATCGGCCGCGACCAGTGGATCCTCGTGTTCCCAGATCCGCACGACCGTCCAGCCCGCCGCCGCGAGACGCGCGTCGGTGTCCCGGTCGCGGGCGACGTTCCCGGCGAGCTTCGCCGCCCACCACTCGGAGTTGTTCTTCGGGTCGGTCGCGTGCACGGGACAGCGGTGCCAGAAGCATCCGTCCACGTACACCGCGAGATGACGCCGGGGAAACACCAGGTCCGCGCGGCGCCGCAGGCCAGGCAGGGGAGCGCGGTCGACGAAGAACCGCAGCCCGCGGCGATGCAGTTCGCGACGCAACGCCACCTCGGGCGCGGTGTCGCGGCGACGCTGCCTGCTCATCCGGGCACTCGTCACCGGATCGGTCGCGGGACGTTCGGATGCGGACACGGCGTCAGCCCGTCAGGCCGCGGCCTCGGGGAATCCACCCATCCGATCGAGGTGGCTCTCCACGTCGTCGAGGAAACCCGGGACGAAGCGCAGGTTGCCCGACCGCGCCCGGCGCAGGAAACCGGCGGTCGCGCGTGCGGACAGCAACCGCGCGTCTTCCAGGAATCCGCCCAGATCCTCGTACGGTTCCTGCACCGGCCAGTGCGACTCGTGCACGCGGAACGCCCGGCGGTTCGCCCCCCACGCCGCACTCGGCCACGGATCCCCGGGACGCAGCGGCGACTGGTGATCGGGCGAGTAGTCGATCGGATTCGACAGCCGATGCCCCACCCACGAGGCCATCCGCACACTCACCGCATTGCCGACGAGACGCCACCGATGCCCGGTCCGCACGCCCGGCGCCTCGGTGGCCGGCGCCGTCCAGTCCGGATCGAAGCCCTGCAGCCGTTCGGCATCGACGAGGCCCGGCGTGACGATCTCCCCGGACGGCAACCGCACCGCCGGGGGACTCGCGATACCGACGGTCGAGCCTCCCTTGAGGGTCGGGACCGCGTTGACCGCCCAACCCAGACCCCGCACACCCTCGGTCCAGTAGAAGCCGCACGGATACGCCGCCGGATCACCCTCGTCGGGAGCGCCGGCGTCCTCACCGAACAGCACCGCGCGCGGATCCTCGGTGCGGGAGGCCACCATCAGGACCCGCTGGCGACGCTGCGGCAACCCGAAGGCCCGCGCATCGACCACCCGATACGCCCACGCGTATCCGAGGTCCTCGAGCGCGTCGGTGATGTGCCGCATCGCCGATCCCCGCGCGAGCTGCAGCATGAACGGCACGTTCTCGATGACCAGCCACCGCGGGCCCTGCTTGCGTTTGACCAGCCGGAACACCTCGTCGACGAGGCCGGATCGCGAACCGGTGATGCCGGCGGTCCGGCCCGCCTGCGACAGGTCCTGGCACGGGAAACCCGCCGCGACCAGCTCGGTGCGCTGGGGAAGCGACCGCAGTCGCGTGACGTCCGGATGCAACGGCACATCCGGAAAGCGGGTCCGCAGCACGGCCTGGGCGCCGGCGTCGATCTCACAGAGCAGCTCGGTGTTCCAGCCGTGATCTCGCAATCCCAGCTCGAGCCCGCCGATCCCGGCGAACAGCCCCACCATGTTCCCCGTCGACGTCACGGCACCCTTTCCTTGCTCAGTTCACGGAGAACGTTACTCGAGTTTCCGTGCGGTCCGTACGCCGACGGGGGACGTGCCCCTCAGAACGCCCCCGAACGCGCCGAATAGGCCCGCAGGGCCCGGTCCACCGAGTGGAGAATCCGCTGTTCGACGTCCCGCGGACCGGCCGGAACCGCCTCGATGTGATCCGCCCGACGCATCAGATAACGACCGTCCCCGGTGAAATCCGTCCACCCGAAGCTCTCCGCTCCGGACCCGCCGCGCGCGTCGACCGCACCGCCCGGCGTCACCGTGATTTCTCCGGCGGAGTCCCGCGGCCGATCGAAGAACTCGGCGGCGACCTCCCGGACGGAGCGGTACCGGCTGTCGCGCAGCAGCGTGCCCGTGTCCGGTTCGCGGTCGGAAAGGTGCAGGGCCGGTCGTCGGCCGCGTGCCGCGTCCGGCAGCAGCTCGACGACCCGGCGGGCGGCGGCACCCGACTGCACGAGCGCCACATCGAGGCCGAGACCGTCCGGGCCGCTGCTCTCGCTGAGGACGACGGCACGGCCGCCGCGCACAGCCGCGTGGATGCGAACCGCGGATTCGTCCGCCGTGTTCAACCGGTCCAGGCCCAGCGCTTCGATCCGCACCGACGGATCCGCGAGGGTTACGAACGCCGCGTACAGGTCCTCGTCCAGGACGCGACGCATCCGCGCGGCCGCGTCCGCCCGGGATGCAAGCGCCTCGTCGACGGTGCGGTCGGTGCTGCGGAACTGGAACGGGAACGGCGGACGGTCGCGACCGAACAGCTGCCAGACCGCCGCGAACTCGAGTTGTGTCAGTCGCCACGCTGTATCCGTGCGCCGAGCGCCGGCGCTCATGCGCCGAGCACCGGGGGAGTCGTGGCGGGAATGTCGCCGATCAGTTCGTTGCCGTGTTCCTCGGTGACGAGGTAGCCGGGCACGGAGCGTTTCTCCTCGTCGCCCTTGCCGGCGTGGGGCGGCATCATGCCCATCGGCATCGCAGTCGCGCGACCGACTCCGCGGGCCGCACCGGGAGCGGCTCCCGAGGCAGGGGTCGCGGCAGCCGGACCGGATACGAATCCGGGTGGGACCGCGCCCGGCGAGCCCGATCCCGACAGCCCGGAACCCGGTGATCCCACACCCGGTGATCCCGTGCCGGAGCCACCGCCGACGGTGCCGGCGGAGCCGGGCGAGGGGCTGCCGGGCCAGCCGGTGGTGGACGCAGGCACGGCGCTGCGGGGATCGGCGGACGCTGCCGTCGTGCGCGCGGGGTCTTGTGCTTCGGGGCCGGAACGCTGCGAGCCCGGTGCTCCGAAAGCGTTCCGCGTGTCGGTACCGGTGGATCCGGGACCGGCTGCCGCGGAGCTGCTCGGCTCACCGCTCCCGCTGTCGCCGCTGCCCTGCGCATAGGTCGAGACCGACGAACCGCCCGAGCCGCTGCCGCTCCCTCGACCCACTCCCGACGAACCGGGTCCGCCGCCGGCTCCGGGATATCCCACCGAACCGGCGCTGCCGTCTGCGGTCGGATCGAACGCGGGCGGCAGCACGGGGACGCGCGAATCCGCGGTCGTGACCGTCGGCGCGTAGTCCTCCTGCATGATGCGGACGGCAGTCGCCCGGGCTTCTTCCTCCGCGTGGAAGAGATCGTTCACTCGGAAAGAGAGAGTTCCGGTCGGCAGCGTCGTCAATCCGCCCGCGATACCGGCGCGAAGCGCGTGCGACCACGTCGACTGCGGGGGATCCGGGAGTCGCTGCTTGACCTGCTCGATGCCCGCGCTCGCGTAGCCGAGGCTGTTCGTCACCAACGCGAGCGCATTGGTGAGCTGCGTCAGACTCGCCGAGTAGTCGGCGACACCGCGGCCCGCGGCGCTCGCGGTGGTCCCCGTCCAGTGCTCCGTGAACACCGACGCGATCGCGGTGCGGAACACCTTGAGGTTGTCGTCGAGGAGGACCTGCGCGCGACCCCACCCCTCGACGCTCTCCCGCATCCGCGACGGTTTCATCGCCTCGACGAACTCCACGATCTCGGCATGAGACATGCCATCGAAGAACTCCATCACCGACACCGCCGGCGGCTCGAAATCACCGGTGAAGTCGGACGCGGCGACGCCGAATGACGACTCGAGCTCCGCGCGCGCGGCGCTGCCCCGCTCACGCGCCGCCCGATCCTGTGCCCAGGCGACCGCATGGATTCCGCCTATCGCGTCGAGGGCTTCGAGCGCGATGCGGGTGGTGCCGCTGGTCGAATCGATCGTCGCGGCGACCTCGGGGAGCGCCTGCTTGCCCCGGGCGAGGGTCTGCATCGAGAGTCCGGCCAGGAGGTCGGTGAACGAAGGAAGTCCCATCGGTCATCTCCCGCCGGGGATGATCGTGAACGCGCGGGCGTTCTCGTCCTCGGTCTCGACGTATGCCTTACCTGCGGCTTCGAACAGGTACTTCATGCGAGTCACGGTGTCGATGTGCTGCTGGAGGACTTCGGTGAACCCGCCGGGGCCGATGGCTTTGTCGTCGAACTTCTGGCCGAGGGCTCGGGCGGAGGGGAGGTGCCCAAACGCTTCCTTGCATTGGAGGAACTCGGCTTGGCGCTGCAGATGATCAAGGACCTCGAGGAACTGTGCGCATGCTTGTGCGCAGCTTGCGGCGGCGTCGGGTTCGAGGAAGAGCTGGCCAGCCTCGGCGTCCTGGGCGAGTTGGATGAACAACGTCTGTGAATTGCTCACGGAAGGTCCAGTTCAGTCGGGGATATAGGGGTCGAGGGTGATAGCTGTTCGGAGAGTGACGACACACGGATCTTCGGGAAGCCCTCCTTCGCGTCCACGCTCCGTTCCCTTGGCGCTTGCTCGAATCACGACGGATCCGCGGGAACTGGGATAGATGAGGTCGCACAGAGCTTCCTCGCTCGGGTAGATGCTGCGGAAGGTGTACGCGTCGCGGGTACCAACGGTGACCGGCCGGAATTCGGTGTTCTTCGGGCGCGAGCGAAACTCCTCGACGGTGACGTCAGTGGCAGCGACGGTGACGAAGTACCAGTCCGCTTCCCATGCGCACACTTCCCAGCCTTCGGATTGGACACCGAAGAAGTCGGGTTCAGCGGTTGCCGGGTCTACCCCGATGGCGTGGAGCGCCTCGTCCGGAAGGGTGCAAGGGTCGAACAGGGTGGTGGGACCGGTCTTGGTGGCTCGCCCCTTGATCGCGTTGTCGATCGAACACCCTGCGGTCGTCGCAACAAAGGCGCCGAGCAGGACAGCGGTGAGAGCTGTGCGCATCCGTCGTCCTTCCTCGATGGTGATGCCTATCGGGTTGGACGCAGCGACGCGGGCGTCGGTTCCCCTATCTGTCGGGGTGGGCTGCTGCGGCGATACGGGCGCGCGTCTCCGCGTCGGTTTCGACGTATGCCTTGCCGGCGGCCTCGAAGAGCGCCTTCATACGTGTGACGGTGTCGATGTGCTGCTGAAGGACTTCGGTGAACCCGCCAGGGCCGATGGCTTTGTCGTCGAACTTCTGGCCGAGGGCTTGGGCGGAGGGAAGTGTTCCGAACGCGTCCTTGCACAGGAGGTCGCGGCTGCTCCGCTTCAAGTCCTCGAGAACGACAAGGAACTGATCGCATGCAGCTGAGCACGACGCGGCTGCGTCCGGCTCAAGGAAGAGTCCGCCGGACTCCGCGGTATGGACCAGCTGCTCGAACTGGGTGGCGGGGGTGGTCACCTGTCCTCCTGGGAGTTACGCCGGGATGTACGTATCGAGCGCCCGAGCAGTGCGGACGCTTACATCGCAGGGATCTTCCAGCTGTTCCTTGGTGCCCCTCGTGCTTACGCGGATGATCACGGTTCCGGCGTCACTCGGATATGCGAGGTCGCACAGGTCGGCTTCGCTCTCGTAGATGCTGCGGAAGGTAACGGCGTCGCGTGTGCCGACCTCCACGGGGCGGAAGTCCGTGTTCTTGGGCCGCTTGCGCAGTTCTTCGACGCTGGTGTCCGTGGTGAAGATGGACAGGAAGTACCAGTCCGATCTCCAGCTGCAGAGTTCCCAGCCCTCCGATTGGACTCCGAAGAAGTCAGCAGCAGCGGTCGCCGGGTCGACATTCACGCTTCGGAGCGCATCGTCGGGAAGGGTGCAAGGGTCGAACAGCTCGGAAGGCACCTCCTTGGTCGCTCTACCTGTCACCGAGTTCGAGACGGAGCAGCCGGCCAGCGGCAGCAATGACGACAGCACGACCAACGCGATTGCCCGCCGCATCCCTGTCCCTTCCTTGGAAGTGCCCTCATCAGGGTTCGACGCACGTGATCCGGTGCTGGTTCCACCGACATGTTTCGCATGAAAATTGGCGTTGACCTGGCGATTTGGTGTTCTGTGTAGCCTTCGCGTAACTTATTCCAGGTCAGAGCGACACGGACACCGACCCGGACCGGAAGGTACGGGAAACGAGGTTGGACGAAGGCGCCTGCGAATTTCACTGGTTCGGAACCTTCTGGTAGGGTTTCGCACCGCCCCTGATTCGGGAAGCGCACGGATTTGCGTCTGTGGGTGGATGGGATTAGGCTGGAACAGTTGCCCCGGAACGGACGGACTGCGGTTCGCGAGTGATGGTGTGTGCGTGTTCTTTGAGAACTCAACAGTGTGCCGATGAATGTCAGTGCCAAATTTTTTTGGTGCGACCACTTCACAATTATGTGGGTGGTTGTTGCTGGACATCACATTCTTCCGTCTGTGGTGGTCCAGTGTTTGCTAGTTTGAGTTTTTACGCTAGTGATTTGGCTCGATGTCTATGACTGATTACCCCCTCGGGGGAATCGTGAGTCTTTAACGGAGAGTTTGATCCTGGCTCAGGACGAACGCTGGCGGCGTGCTTAACACATGCAAGTCGAACGATGAAGCCCA
>NZ_JBSFRG010000050.1:0-35181 GCF_053589115.1 Rhodococcus sp. NPDC003383
TTGTGGGCTCTGCGGCGGGTGGTGCGTTCGTACTTGGTGCACCCCCGCCCGGTGTGCTTTGGGGGCGGCCCCCCCCCCAAAAACGCCCCACGGCTCAATGGTGGAATTCGCCGCAGTTGACGTCGAGGCACTGCCCGGTGATCGCCGATGCCATCGGCGAGGCCAGGAAGATCACCGCGTCGGCGATCTCCTCGGTGGTGGGCAGGCGACGCAGGTCGCTGGCGGCTGCGGTGTGCTCGTAGATCTGCTCGACGGTGGTGCCGTACTTTCCGGCCTGGTGTTCGAAGTAGCTCCGGAGGATCGGGCCCCAGATGTAGCCGGGAGCAACAGAATTCACGCGGATTCCCTGGGGGCCGAGTTCGGTCGCCAGCGACTGCGACATCGACAGCAACGCCGACTTCGCGATCTTGTAACTGCCGTACCGTTCCTGGGAGTGCCGCACCACCATCGAATTGATGTTCACCACTGCACCTTTCGACTCGGCGAGGGTGGGGGTGAACAACTGGGTCAGGCGCAGCGCGCCGAGCACGGACAGTTCCACGCTGTCCCGGATGTGCTGGAAGTCGGTGCGCGCCAACGGCTTCATCGACGGGACCGAGAAGGCGTTGTTGACCAGCACGTGCACGGCGCCGAATTCCTCGGCGGCCGCGGCGACCAATGCGGCCGCGGACTCGTCGTCGGTGATGTCGGTGGGCACTCCCAAGGCGCGCCGGCCCAGCGCGGTGACCTCCGCGGCGACCTCGTCGAGCCGCTCGCGGGTGCGGGCTGCCAGCACGACGTCGGCTCCGTGTTCGGCGCACCGGACCGCGAGGGTGCGCCCGAGGCCGGGCCCGACGCCGGAGATCACGACCACCCGGTCGTGCAGCAACCCCGCCGGCGCGCTCACGCCTGCATCCGATCGGCGATCGCGGTCTGGCGCGCCGCGATCCGCCGGGACCACGCCTCGGGGGTGATGAGGTTGGACTCGTGGAACGGCAGCGACTCGGCGATCTTGTCGAACGGAACCACCTGCGCCGTCGGACCGTCCGCGGACGTGAGCTCGCGGTCGATGCGCTGCCAGCGGAACTGCAGGATGCCGCGGCTGCGGCCGAGCGTCTCGATCCAGTTGGTGATGCCGGGGTTGCGGTTCGAGATCACGATGCGGACCTTGCCGTCCGGATCCACCTGGGCCTGAGTGTTGTTCAGCGACGTCTGGTGGTGGATGTAGTCCAGCGAGATGTACCAGAGGCTGCCGATCTGGAACCCCAGGTAGGGGGCGTCGGACGCGGGCACGGTGAGGATCATCGCCTCGTCGTCGGCGAGTTCGTAGTGCCCGACGGACGAGTACTGCGTGTCCAGGCCTCCGGGGGTGCGGCGCGGTGCGGTCACGGTGTTGACCGGCAGCTTCAGGTAGAACCACTCGGGGAACTGCAGCCACGTCTTCACCCGCGAGACGAGCGCACGTCCGGCGCGCTCGTATCGTTTGACGGCGTCCTCCTGCGTCGGCTCCGCCGCGGGGGTGCCGAGCGTGTCGACCCGGTCGATGCGGACGGTGCCGCGTCGCTGCGACCAGTCGCTGTACACCTCCCGGATGACGAGCTGCGACGATCCGGGCGCGAGGGTGAAGTAGTTGCGCTCCGGATCGGCGGGGCCGGGGCCGAATCGCACCTCGAACGTGCCGTCGTCCCCGATGCGGATCGCACGGTCGTCGAAGGCGGTGACGTTGCCGGGCACGTCGGCGTCGGTGTAGTTGCCGGCGAGCACCTGGAAGCTCAGGTCGCAGGTCGTGCCGCGGCGGCCGGAGGCCACGTACTCGGCGTCGTCGCGCACGGCCGCACCCCAGTACAGGGTGTCGGGGTTGTCCAGGCCCATCTTGCTGTACGGACCGGTGCCGGTGATGAGGACCGGGTGGGTGCTGCTGTGGGCCCAGGCGGCGTGCACGCACGCGGCGATTCCCCCGGCGAGGTAGCCGTAGCCCTCGGCGAGATCCTGGTCGGTGCGGACGTGCGGAGCGGTGGCGACGAGTTTCTCGGCCTCGGCGATCGCCGCGGCGAGCGGATCGGTGATCACATCGATCTCCCTGTGGTCCAAATATGTACCGCTGCGGTAAAGTCTGATTGGACCGACGATAGAACGTGTTACAGGAAGTGGTCAATGGTTCGTCTCAGCGATTCCACCGCGCCGAGCGGGGACGCTGCCGGGTCCGCTCGGCGCTCGCCGCCGACCGAACGGGTCGTGCAGGTCCTCGACCACCTCGTCGCGCACCCCGGCGTCCGGTTCGGCCTCTCCGAGCTCGCCCGCGAGCTGGGCCTGAGCAAACCCACCTGCCTCGGCATCCTCACCGCGCTCGCCGACGCGGGCTATCTCATGCGCGACCCGGTCGACAAGACCTACGGGCTCGGCCCCGCCCTGATCGTTGCCGGGCGCGCGGCGCAGCGCGGCTTCGCGGCCGGTCCGGTCGCGCACCGGCATCTCACCCGGCTCAGCGCCCGGTTCGACGTCGCCTGCACCGCCTCCGCCGTCGTCGGCGACCGCATCGCGGTGCTCGACGTGGTGGGACCCCGGGGTGCGACGGCGAGTGCGCGGGTGGGGGAGGTGTACCCGTTCGCGCCGCCCGTCGGCCTGATGTATGTGCTGTGGGACACCGACCAGCGCCTCGAACAATGGCTGCGCCGCGAGCCGACCCTGCCGGTACGGCTCGACCGCCCGCATCTGCAGCGCGTGGTCGACCGGTGCCGGCGCACGGGATACCTCGTCGAATCGCTCACCCGGGGCGGGCGGCGGCTGTACGCGCTGATGGCCGGCGTGGTCGCGCACGACCTGGCGCCGGAACTGCGCGAACTGCTCGGGGAGCTGGTGTCCAGTCCGGGCGAGCGCGTCCTGTTCCCGGAGGAGGCCCCGGCCGGTGAACCGCTCGCGGTGAACCTGATCGCCGCGCCCGCCTACGACCCGGACGGACACCAATCGCTGGTCCTCGCGCTGCACGTCGAGGCCGAGATCGACGCCGCGGAGATCGCGCGGCGCGGCGCGGCGCTCGTCGAGGCGGCCGACGCGATCACCGCGGAGCTCGGCGGGCGACGTCCGGAGCGCTGACCGCCACTCCGGGTCTCCCCAAACCGTTGACCCCGAATTGAAACTCGTTCTATCGTTTCGAATAGTCCGACTTCGACCGAATCGGTACATATTTGGACCGACGTCCCGGGTGGGGAGTACCTCGATGACCACGGCGCAGCCGTTTCGACCACCGTCCTACGAGTTGCCGCCCCTCCGCGCGCTCGAAGCCGAATCCGTGCACATCTTCCGGGAGGTCGCGGCGACCTTCGAGCGGCCCGTGCTGCTGTTCTCGGGCGGCAAGGATTCGGCGGTGATGCTCCACCTCGCCGCCAAGGCGTTCTGGCCCGCGCCGCTGCCCTTCCCGGTCCTGCACATCGACACCGGCCACAACTTCGACGAGGTCGTCGAATTCCGCGACCGGGTCGTCGAGCGACTCGGCCTGCGTCTGATCGTCGCGTCCGTCCAGGACGACATCGACGCCGGCCACGCCGTCGAGGACACCGGTCCGCACGGCGGCCGCAACCGGTTGCAGACCGGTACTCTGCTGCGTGCCCTGCGCGAAGGCGGCTTCGACGCGGTCTTCGGGGGCGCCCGCCGCGACGAGGAGAAGGCCCGCGCCAAGGAACGCATCTTCAGCTTCCGCGACCGGTTCGGCCAGTGGGATCCCAAGGCGCAGCGACCCGAACTGTGGCACCTGTACAACGGGCGGCACCGCAAGGGAGAGCACATCCGCGTCTTCCCTCTGTCGAACTGGACCGAACTCGACATCTGGTCGTACCTGCGCGACGAGAACATCGACCTGCCGGCGCTGTACTATGCGCACCGCCGGCCCGTCGTCGAACGCGACGGAATGCTCCTGGCGCACACCAGGTTTCTCGCTCTGCAGCCCGGAGAGCAGCCGCGCGAGGCGCTCGTGCGCTTCCGCACCGTCGGCGACGCCACCTGCACCGGCTGCGTCGAATCCACCGCGGCCACCGCCGAACAGGTGGTCGCCGAGGTCGCCGCCAGCCGCGTCACCGAACGCGGCGCCACCCGCGCCGACGACCGGATCTCCGAGGCGGGCATGGAAGACCGCAAGAAGGAGGGGTACTTCTGATGTCCCGACTGCTGCGCATCGCGACCGCCGGCAGTGTCGACGACGGCAAGTCCACGCTGATCGGCCGGCTGCTGTTCGATTCCAAGGCCGTCTTCGAGGATCAACTCGAGGCCGTGGCCCGTACCAGCCGGGACCGCGGCGCCGAACAGACCGATCTGGCGCTGCTCACCGACGGCCTGCGCGCGGAACGGGAACAGGGCATCACCATCGACGTCGCGTACCGCTACTTCGCGACGCCGCACCGCAGCTTCGTCATCGCCGATACACCGGGACACGAGCAGTACACCCGCAACATGGTCACCGGCGCCTCGACCGCCGACCTCGCGCTGATCCTGGTCGACGCCCGCAAGGGCATCCTCGAACAGACTCGGCGGCATGCCTTCCTGGCGAGTCTGCTCGGGGTGCCGCACCTGGTGCTGTGTGTGAACAAGATGGATCTGGTGGACTGGTCGCAGGACCGGTTCGAGGAAATCTGCGACGAATTCCGGCTCTTCGCAGCCAAATTGGAGATCCACGACCTGTACTTCGTGCCGATCTCGGCGCTGCAGGGCGACAACGTCGTCAGCCGCACCGCGAACATGCCGTGGTACGAAGGGACTTCGCTGCTGCATCACCTCGAACAGGTGCACATCGGGTCCGACCACAACCTCATCGACGCGCGCCTGCCGGTGCAGTACGTCATCCGCCGCGGTGGCGAATTCCGCCGCTACGCGGGCACCGGCGACTTCCGCCGCTACGCGGGCACCGGCGACTTCCGCGGCTACGCGGGCACCGTCGCCAGCGGCGTGTTCAAACCCGGCGACGAGGTGGTCGCACTGCCGTCCGGGTTCGGTACCCGCGTCGAGCGCATCTGGGGTCCCGGCGGAGAACCGCTCGAGCATGCGTTCGCCGACGTCGCCGTGTGCGTCGAACTCGCGGACGAACTCGACCTCGGCCGTGGGGACATGCTGTGCCGGCCCAACAACCGGCCGCTGGTCGGCACCGACATCGATGCCATGGTCTGCTGGCTCACCGAACGCTCGAGCCTCGATCCGGACACCCGCTACACCCTGCTGCACACCACGAAGGCGGTCCATGCCCGGCCTGTGCGGCTCGACTACCGGCTCGACGTCAACACGCTGCACCGCGACGAGACCGCAACCACGCTGAGCCTCAACGAGATCGGGCGCGTACAGCTGCGCACTCAGCAGCCGCTGCTGTTCGATCCGTACCGGCGCAACCGCACCACCGGCAGCTTCGTCCTCGTCGACGAGGCCACCGGCAACACCGTCGCCGCCGGCATGATCACCGGACCCACTCTCGCCGAGACGGGCGCCGTGTGGCACCCCGCCGAGGTCGTCCGCGCCGACCGCGCCACCACGGGCAGGACGGTGTGGCTGACCGGGCTGTCCGCATCCGGAAAGTCCACGGTCGCAGCGGAACTCGAACGAAAGCTGCTCGCGGCGGGAATTCCCGCCTATCGCCTGGACGGCGACAATCTGCGCCACGGACTCAACTCCGACCTCGGATTCGGACCCGAGGACCGCGCCGAGAACGTGCGCCGCGTCGGGGCCGTCGCCCAGTTGATGGCCGACGCCGGCCTCGTCGCGATCTGCTCGCTGATCAGCCCCTACCGAGCCGACCGCGACCGGATCCGGCAGCAGCACGCCGACGCCGGCATCCCGTTCGTCGAGGTGTTCGTCGACACCCCGCTCGCCGACTGCGAGGCCCGCGACCCCAAGGGCATGTACGCCCGGGCCCGGGCCGGGGAGATCACCGGCTTCACCGGCGTCGACGATCCGTACGAACCGCCACAGAACCCCGACCTGGTGCTCCGCCCCTCCGACGGCGATCCGGTCGCGCAGGCCGCCCGGATCATGGAAGTGTTGATGCCATGACAGACGATGCTGCTCTCGCCGCCGAGATCGCCACGGCGGCAGGAGAACTGTTGCTGACCGTTCGAGCCGCCGAGGCCGACGCCCTGAGCGGGCGCGAACTCGGCCGCCGCGGTGACCACGACGCGAACGTGCTCATCCTCGAAATGCTGGCCGAGCACCGTCCCGGCGACGCCGTGCTGTCCGAGGAATCCGCGGACGATCCGGCGCGCGTCGACGCCGAGCGGGTGTGGATCATCGACCCGCTCGACGGGTCGAAGGAATACGGGATGCTCGGCCACACCGACTGGGCCGTGCACGTCGCGTTGTGGGAGGCCGGTCGCGGCCTGACCGCCGGGGCGGTCGCCCAGCCGGGCCTCGGCGCCGTGTACAGCACCGACGAGGCGCCCGTCGTCGAACGGCGTCCGCTCGGCGAGGGACGTCCCCGCATCGTGGTCAGCGGTAGCCGCCCGCCGGAGTTCGCCGGTGCGGTGGCCCGCGCCGTCGGTGCCGACGTCGTGCGCATGGGTTCGGCGGGCGCGAAGGCGATGGCGGTGCTCCGCGGCGAGGTCGACGCCTATGTTCACGCCGGTGGCCAGTGGGAGTGGGACTCGGCGGCCCCCGTTGCCGTCGCGCAGGCGGCCGGATTGTTCTGCGCGCGGATCGACGGCTCGGAACTCGAATACAACCGCCCCCACCCCTATCTGCCGGATCTGGTGATCTGCCGGCCGGACTGGGCGCCGACGCTCATGGCGGCCGTCGCCGAGCACGCGACCGCGCCGACCGACAGCCCCCGGGTCGCGATGGCTCGGGCCTACATCCGGTCGCTGATCAGCCACGATGCGTCCCACGTCCGCCTGGCCGCCGATGCCTGGCGCGTGGAGAACGGGCAGCGAACCGGCGACACCGGGGCCGAGATCCGGTACCGGCTCGAGCACGGCCCGGAGTACCGGCCGCTCCGCCGGGTGCGGAATCTGACGTTCCACGAGTGGGGCAACAACGTCGTTGCGCGCTTCCTGCTCGAGATAGATACCGGCAGTGGTGCCGATATGACGGTGTCGATCACCGAGCACTTCGACATCCCGGCGGGGGAGATCCGTTCGATTCTCGCGATCATCGAGCCCCTGTCCGAAGAATAGTTGAACCTTTTGCGCTAGCTTCGAAGACAGAAGATGCAGTAGTGCAGATTTCGGAGGCGCAAATATGGAACAGTTCAACGAGGCCCGGGACATCGGGGACGGCATCCACGCGATCCCCGTTCCCGTCGCGGACCTGCCGGTCGGCGACACCCAGGTCTACGCAGTCGAGTCCCAACGCGGCGTGATCCTCGTGGACGTGGGGTGGAACAACGACACCTCCTGGAATGCGCTGCAGGCCGGGCTCGCATCGGCCGGACTGTCGGTGACCGACGTCGAAGGGGTGGTCGTCACACACTTCCATCCCGACCACGTCGGCCTCACCGGCCGCATCCGCGAAGCGTCCGGATGCTGGGTCGGCATGCACGAAGCGGACTTCGAACAGCTCGGACACATGATGGCCGGCCACGACTGGACGAACCGGGAACTCGACCAGTGGGTCAAGGCCGGGGCGCCCGCCGAGTACATCGAGGAATTCCTCGCCGCCGGCCGTGATCGCGACGGCGTCCCGGACGAGAAACCGGACCGGGTGTTGAAGACCGACGAGATCATCCCGCTCGCCGGACGCACCCTGCGGACCGTGTTCACCCCCGGCCACACCCCGGGCCACGCGTGCTTCTTCATCGAGGAACACGGCATCCTCTTCAGCGGCGACCACGTGCTCGCCAAGACCACCCCGCACGTCGGCGAATTCGACTTCCCCGTGGCCGAACGCGACGCGCTGGGGGAGTTCCTCGACTCGCTGCGCGCCGTCGCGACTCTGCCCGCCCGCCGCACCCTGCCCGCGCACCGGCAGCCCATCGACGACCTCGCAGCCCGGACGGAGGCGCTCGTCGAACACCACGAACGTCGCCTCGACGATCTCTACGAGTCGTTCGGGGACGAGGAGCTGACGCTGTGGCAGGCCACCGAACGCATGACGTGGTACCGGCCGTGGGACGAGACACCGCCGCGCGGCAAGCAGATGGCCATGTCCGAAGGCTCGGCGCACATCCGCCACCTCATCGAGCGGGGGCGCGCCCGCCGCGTCCCCGGAACCGATCCGGCGCGGTTCGTCCGCGTGTGACACTCGATCGGACTGCAACGGAGAGGCAGGCGATGACGCCCGACCAGCTCGTCACCGAATTCTGCGCCGCCTGGGCGGAACCGGATCCGGCCGCGCTCGCTGCGTACTTCACCGACGACGCCGTGTACCACAACATTCCGCTGGAGGAGGTCCACGGCCGTGCCGCCATCGAGGAGTACTTCGCCGGGATGGTCGCGACGTTCGGCGGTATCGACTTCCGCATCCATCGCCAGCTCGCGAGCGACAACCTCGTCCTCAACGAGCGCACCGACGTGCTGACCGTCAACGGGCGCACGGTCGAGGTCCCCGTCATGGGCTCGTTCGAGGTGGCCGACGGGAAGATCGCCGCGTGGCGGGACTACTTCGACATGGGCCCGCTCGCGGCGACCACAGGATAGGGACCGGCGACCAGCCCGAAAATTACGAAAAGCAGTAGGCCCCGCTTCGAATTCGAAGCGGGGCCTACTGCTCGTGGTGCCCTCGGCAGGATTCGAACCTGCGACTTCTTGCTCCGGAGGCAAGCGCTCTATCCCCTGAGCTACGAGGGCAATCCGGGCCCACCGGCTGACCGGCGGTGCGGAGTTAGCCTAGCGCATTGTTGCCCATACGCCACATCGCCTGGTCAGCGCGGGTTTTTCGGCCCGGATCGGGGGTCAGTTCATCGGCAGGGGCTGTGCGCCGCGCTCGGCGAGCATCGCCGTCATCAACTCCGACTCGCCGGTCTGCGTATCGACCATCGTCTGCGCCAGCGTCCGCACCGCGGCGACCTCGCCGTGCTCGGCGCCGTACTCCATCATCGGCAACCCGCCCTGGTGGTGCCGCAGCATCAACTGCAGGAACAGCACGTCGAGTTCCGGACCCGACGCGGCCCGCAGCGCCGCCAGTTCCTGCGAGGTCGCCATGCCCGGCATCGGGACCGCCGCGGCGGACGAACCGTGACCCGCGGCGTGACCGTCGTGCATGGTCTCGCTGTCGTCGCTCATCCACGTCATGTACTCACCGGTGGGCAACGGCGCCTGATTCCACAGCGTCAGCCAGCCCTGCATCTGCCCGACCTGGTTCTGCTGGGTCGTGAGGATGTCGTACGCCAGGTTCTGCACCCGCTGATCCGTCGAACGGGTCAGCGCGATCGACGCCATCTCGATCGCCTGGTTGTGGTGCACGCTCATGTCCTGGGAGAAACCGACGGCCACGGAATCGGCCGCCGGAACCTCCTGCGCATCCCCGCGCGGGATCAGGAAACCGACCAGGAAACCGATCGCGAGCGCAGCAATGATCCCGAGTGCCACGAGGATTCGGCGCTGTCCCGAACCCTGCGAGAAACCGTCGCTCATGGTCAGCTACCCGCCGGAGCCTGCATGTCCGTCTGGACCTCGGCGGAGTCGACCGTTCCGCCGGTCATCGGCACGGCGTCCGGGCCGGGAGCCGACGGATCGAACGGCGGCGGGTTCGCCGGATCGTACGAGCCGGGGATCGTCGCGCAGCTCGCACCGACCTCCGGGTAGGTGTACCGGTTCTGACGCAGCGAGGCGATGAACTGGTCGATCCGCTCGTCGTCGGCGGAATCCACCGTGAGCTGGTGGCCCCACGACTGCAGCGAGATCGGCGAAGCCTGGCCCGGATACGGCGACATCATGGTGTAGGACTTGCCGTCGACCTTCGCGCTGAGCGTCTCGACCCCCGCGGCGTCGACCAGGTCCGGGTTGTACGTGATCCACACCGCACCGTGCTCGAGCGAATGCACCGCGTTCTCCGTACGGATCGCCTCCGGGTAGACGACGCCCGTGCACGTGGCCCAGATCGAGTCGTGCGGACCGCCGAACGGCGGGGTGTGGTCGTAGGCGACCCGCTGGGTGGAATCGATGTGCTGCCCGGCGGGATAGTCGACCGTGACGATGCCCTCGAGCGCGGTCGACGGATCCTGATTCGATTCGGACGGCGTCCACGCAGCCAGCTTCTGCTGATCCTGGTACTTCGGGCCGATGCTGACGGCGATCACGGCGATCAGCGCGACGACCGCGACGACGCCACCGATCACCATCCACGGGATCTGACGCTGCTTGGGAAGTCCGCGGCCCCCGCCGCTCTTCTTCGCGGCGGCCGAAATGGCCTTCGCGGACTTGGCGCCGGACTTCTTGCCGGAACCACCGTTAACCGAACCGCTGGGCATCGCTGGTAGCTCTTTCGATCGGATGGACAACATCGGATGGACAACGAGACCGCGGCCCCGGGCCGCGTGCCCCCACAACTGTACGGGCGCGCTCCTGTGGGGCACCGTCGGTGCTCGCAGGGGCCAGCCAATAGGATGAACTCCTGTGACTCCTGCCGACCTTGCCGAATTGCTCCACGGAACCGCTGCGAGGGTGCTCGCCGAGCGTGACCTCGACGTGTCCGTCCTGCCCGAGACCCTCACCGTCGAGCGGCCCCGGAACCCGGAGCACGGCGACTATGCGACCAACGTGGCGATGCAGGTCGCGAAGAAGGCCGGTGTGAACCCGCGCGAGCTCGCAACCTGGCTCGCCGAAGCGCTCACCGCCGCCGACGGCATCGAATCGGCCGAGGTCGCGGGACCGGGCTTCCTCAACATCCGCCTCGCGGCCGACGCGCAGGGCGCGATCGTCGCGAAGGTGCTCACCGAGCTCTCGGCGTACGGCAACTCCGACGCGCTCGCCGGCCGCAAGATCAACCTCGAGTTCGTGTCCGCGAACCCGACCGGCCCGATCCACCTCGGTGGCACCCGCTGGGCCGCGGTCGGCGACGCGCTCGGCCGGATCCTGTCGACGCAGGGCGCCGAGGTCACCCGCGAGTACTACTTCAACGACCACGGCGCGCAGATCGACCGCTTCACGCGGTCGCTGATCGCCGCGGCCGAGGGCGAACCGGCCCCCGAGGACGGCTATGCCGGCGACTACATCGTCGACATCGCCGCCGAGGTGCAGAAGCGGGCGCCCGGCGCGCTCGACCTGCCCGAGGCCGAGCGGCACGAGACGTTCCGGTCCATCGGCGTCGACCTGATGTTCGCGCACATCAAGCGCACGCTGCACGAGTTCGGCGTCGACTTCGACGTGTACTTCCACGAGAACTCGCTGTTCGAATCCGGCGCGGTCGACAAGGCCGTCGAGACGCTCAAGGGCTCCGGCAACCTGTACAACGCCGACGGCGCGTGGTGGCTCAAGAGCACCGACTTCGGCGACGACAAGGACCGCGTCGTCATCAAGTCCGACGGCAACGCCGCCTACATCGCCGGCGACATCGCCTACTTCCAGGACAAGCGCTCGCGCGGCTTCGACCTGTGCATCTACATGCTCGGCGCCGACCACCACGGCTACATCGGCCGGCTCAAGGCCGCCGCGGCCGCATTCGGCGACGACCCCGACACCGTCGAGGTCATGATCGGCCAGATGGTCAACCTCGTGCGCGACGGCCAGGCTGTGAAGATGAGCAAGCGTGCCGGCACCGTCATCACCCTCGACGACCTCGTCGAGGCGATCGGTGTCGACGCCGCCCGCTACGCGCTCGTGCGCTCGTCGGTCGACCAGAGCATCGACATCGACCTCGAGCTGTGGGCGTCGGCCGGCAACGAGAACCCGGTCTACTACGTGCAGTACGCGCACGCCCGCCTCTCGTCGATCGCGCGCAACGCCGCCGACCTCGGTCTCAGCGCCGAGGGCGCGAACCTCGCGCTGCTCACCCACGACCGCGAGGGCGACCTGATCCGCACCATCGGCGAGTACCCGCGCGTCGTCGCGAAGGCCGCGGAACTGCGCGAACCGCACCGGGTCGCGCGCTACCTCGAAGAACTCGCCGGCGCCTACCACCGGTTCTACGACGCGTGCCGCATCCTCCCGCAGGGCGACGAGGAGCCCGGAGACCTGCACACCGCGCGGCTCGCGCTGTGCGCGGCGGCCCGTCAGGTTCTCGCCAACGGCCTCGGCCTGCTCGGCGTCAGCGCTCCGGAGCGGATGTGAACGCGCACCCCGCCGGTCCGCGGCACGCGGAGATCCCGCACGCACCGGGCCTGCCCGAACGGCCCACCACCCACGAGGAACTGAACGCGCTGCACCGGCAGGTGTGGCCGCGCGGCACGAGCCGCGGCGACGACGGCGCCGTCCGCATCGCCGGGGTTCCCGTCACCGAACTCGCCGAGAAGTACGGCACCCCGCTGTTCGTGATCGACGAGGACGACTTCCGGTCCCGGTGCCGCGACATCGCCGCGGCGTTCGGGCCCGACACCAAGGTGCACTACGCCTCCAAGGCGTTCCTGTGCACCGAGGTCGCCCGCTGGGTGCAGCAGGAGGGCCTGTGCCTCGACGTCGCGTCCGGTGGTGAACTCGCGGTCGCACTGCACGCCGGGTTCCCCGCCGAGAAGATCGCGATGCACGGCAACAACAAGTCCGTCGCCGAACTGCGCACCGCGGTCGCGGCCGGGGTCGGGCACATCGTGCTCGACTCGATGGCCGAGATCGACCGGCTCGACGCGATCGCCGGGGAAGCCGGGGTCGTGCAGGACGTGCTGATCCGGGTCACCGTCGGTGTCGAGGCGCACACCCACGAGTTCATCTCCACCGCGCACGAGGACCAGAAGTTCGGTCTCTCGCTCGCCGGAGGGGTCGCGATGTCCGCGGTGCGCCGGGTCTTCGAGACCGCCAACCTCCGGCTGGTCGGCCTGCACAGCCACATCGGCTCGCAGATCTTCGACGTCGACGGCTTCGAACTGGCCGCACACCGGGTGATCGGCCTGCTCCGCGACATCGTCGCCGAGTTCGGTGTGGACAAGACGTCCCAGCTGAACATCGTCGACCTCGGCGGTGGACTCGGCATCTCGTACGTGCCGAGCGACGATCCGCCGCCGGTCGAGGAACTCGCCGCGAAGCTCCTCGACATCGTGCGCACCGAATCCGCGCTGGCGGGACTGCCCACCCCGACCCTCGCGGTCGAGCCGGGCCGCGCCATCGCCGGACCGGGCACGATCACCCTCTACGAGGTCGGCACGATCAAGGACGTCGCGGTCGCCGCGGGTCACAGCCGCCGCTACATCAGCGTCGACGGCGGCATGAGCGACAACATCCGCACCTCCCTGTACCAGGCGGAGTACGAGGCCCGGTTGGTCTCCCGCGTCAGCGACGCGGATCCGGTCGTCTCGCGAGTCGTCGGCAAGCACTGTGAGAGCGGTGACATCGTGATCCGCGACACCTGGATGCCCGAGGACGTCCGGGCCGGGGATTTGCTGGCCGTCGCCGCGACCGGTGCATACTGCTATTCGATGTCCAGCAGGTACAACCTGCTGGCCCGTCCCGCCGTCGTGGCGGTCAAGGACGGCGTTTCCCGCGTCATCCTGCGTCGGGAAACCGTGGAAGATCTGCTCAGCTTGGAGGTTACGGAGTGACGACCGAAACGGGGACCAGTCAGGCGCCGCGTCCCGTCGGCGTGGCGGTGCTCGGCCACGGCACCGTGGGCGCCGAGGTCGTCCGCATCATCCGGGACGACGCAGCCGATCTCGAGGCACGCATCGGTGCGCCGCTGGAGCTGCGCGGTGTCGCCGTGCGCACCGTCTCCGAGGACCGCGGCATCCCGGTCGAGCTGCTGACCACCGACGCGGAGGGACTGATCGCGCGCGACGACGTCGACATCGTCGTCGAGGTCATCGGCGGCATCGACCTGCCCCGCAAGCTCGTACGGACCGCGCTCGACGCCGGCAAGTCCGTGGTCACGGCGAACAAGGCGCTGCTCGCCGAGTACACCGGTGAACTCGCGGAGGCCGCCGAGGCCAAGCACGTCGACCTGTACTTCGAGGCCGCCGTCGCCGGTGCGATCCCGGTGATCCGCCCGCTGACCCAGTCCCTGGCCGGCGACCGCGTCAACCGCGTCATCGGCATCGTCAACGGCACCACCAACTACATCCTGTCGGCGATGGACGAGACCGGAGCCGACTACGCCGAGGCGCTCGCCGAGGCGGGCCGGCTCGGTTACGCCGAGGCCGATCCGACCGCGGACGTCGAGGGCTTCGACGCCGCCTCCAAGGCCGCGATCCTCGCGTCCATCGCCTTCCACACCCGCGTCACCGCCGCCGACGTGTACCGCGAGGGCATCTCGAAGATCACTGCCGCCGACCTGACGTCCGCTCGCGCGCTGAACTGCACCGTCAAGCTCCTCGCGATCTGCGAGCGCATCACCACCGAGGACGGCAAGGACAAGGTTTCGGCGCGGGTCTACCCCGCGCTGGTGCCGCGGGAGCATCCCCTCGCGAGCGTGTCCGGCGCGTTCAACGCCGTCGTCGTCGAGGCGGAGGCGTCGGGCCGCCTGATGTTCTACGGCCAGGGTGCCGGCGGCGCTCCCACCGCGTCCGCGGTGATGGGCGACCTGGTGATGGCCGCGCGCAACCGCGTGCAGGGCGGTCGCGGTCCCCGCGAATCGAAGTACGCCGATCTCGAGATCGCGCCGATGAGCGAGATCATGACCCGCTACTACGTGAACCTGCAGGTCGCGGACCGGGCAGGTGTGCTCTCCGCCGTGGCCGCCGAGTTCGCCAAGCGCGGGGTCAGCATTTCCGCCGTGCGCCAGGAAGGCGCCGGAAACGGTGCGCGCCTGGTGGTGCTCACGCACCGCGCCACCGACGAAGCGTTGTCGAGTACCGTCGCAGCACTCGATGAACTCGAATCCGTAACTGCTGTGACCAGTGTCCTGAGACTGGAGGGATCCGCCGAATGAGCGCGGCCGAGAAGAACATCACCCCCGTGCACACCCCGTGGCCCGGCCTGATCGAGGCGTACCGTTCTCGACTGCCGATCGGTGAGGGCTGGAAGACGGTGACGCTGCGCGAGGGTGGTACGCCGCTGCTCCCGGCACCTCGCCTGTCCGAGATCACCGGCTGCGAGGTCCACGTCAAGGTCGAGGGGCTCAACCCCACCGGTTCCTTCAAGGACCGCGGCATGACGATGGCCGTCACCGAGGCGCTGGCGACCGGCAAGCAGGCGGTGCTGTGCGCCTCCACCGGCAACACCTCTGCGTCGGCTGCCGCGTACGCGTCCCGCGCGGGCATCGGCTGCGCGGTGCTCGTGCCGCAGGGCAAGATCGCCATGGGCAAGCTCGCCCAGGCCGTCATGCACGGCGCCCGGATCGTCCAGGTCGAGGGCAACTTCGACGACTGCCTCGAGCTGGCCCGCAAGACGACCGCCGAGTTCCCGACGATCGGCCTGGTCAACTCCGTCAACCCGGTCCGTATCGAGGGACAGAAGACCGCCGCGTTCGAGATCGTCGACGCGCTCGGCGACGCTCCCGACGTGCACGTGCTCCCGGTGGGCAACGCGGGCAACATCACCGCGTACTGGAAGGGCTACTCCGAGTACTTCGCCGACGGCGTGAGCACCCGCCGTCCCCGCATGCTCGGTGTGCAGGCCGCCGGTGCGGCCCCGCTCGTGCTCGGCCACCCGGTCAAGGATCCCGAGACCATCGCCACCGCGATCCGGATCGGCGCTCCCGCGTCGTGGAACGGTGCGGTCGCCGCGAAGGAGGAGTCGGACGGCGCGTTCCGTGCCGCCACCGACGAGGAGATCCTCGAGGCGTACCACCTGCTCGCGAAGTCCGAGTCGATCTTCGTCGAGCCGGCGTCGGCGGCGTCGATCGCGGGTCTGCTCGCCGCGAGCAAGGAGGGCTGGCTGCCGCGCGGCCTCCGGGTTGTGTGCACCGTCACCGGCAACGGCCTCAAGGACCCGGACACCGCCCTGCGCGATGTTCCCGTGGTGCAGCCGATCCCGGTCGACCCCGTCGCTGTGGCCTCGGCGCTCGAACTGGCCTAGTCCTCGAGCAGACACAGTGACCGCCTCGCCCTCCTCTGTTGGGAATCACGACATGACGCAGACTCTGCCGGTAGGGATCTCGGTGACGGCCCGGGTTCCCGCGTCGAGTGCGAATCTGGGGCCCGGATTCGACTCGCTCGGTCTCGCTCTCGGGTTGTACGACGAGATCACCGTCACCACAACCGGATCCGGTCTCGACGTCCGCGTCGAAGGGGAGGGCGCCGAGGAGGTGCCGTGGGGCCCCACCCACCTGGTGGTGCGTGCGGTGGAACGTGGCCTCGAAGCCGCGGGTGTGTGGGCCGACGGCCTGGAGATCGTGTGCCGCAACGTCATTCCCCATTCGCGGGGTCTGGGGTCCTCGGCATCCGCCGTCGTCGGCGGGCTCGCCGCGGCGAACGGCCTGGTGCGCAAGGTCGCGCCGGAGCGGGCACTGGACGACGCGCAGCTCGTGCAGCTCTCCTCCGAGTTCGAGGGGCACCCGGACAACGCGTCGGCGAGCGTCCTCGGCGGTGCCGTCGTATCGTGGAGCGAAGCCGGTGTCGACGCCGAGCAGCGTGTCTACCGGGCCGTGAAGCTGGCCGTGGACCCGGCGATCAAGGTCGTCGTGCTGGTCCCGTCGGTCCGCTCGTCGACCGCGCACACCCGCGGACTGCTGCCCGATCTCGTGCCGCATCGCGACGCGTCGTTCAACGTCAGCCGCGCCGCACTGGCGGTGGTCGCGCTGACCCAGCGTCCCGACCTGCTGATGCCCGCGACCGAGGACATGCTGCACCAGGGGCAGCGGGCTCCGGCGCTGCCGCTCACCACCAAGTGGATCGCGCGGCTCCGCGAGGCGGGAATCGCCGCCACGGTGTCCGGAGCCGGACCCACCGTGCTGGCGCTGACGACCGAGCCGTTCCCCGCCGAACTGCGCGCTGCGGCGGAAGCGGACGACCTGACGGTCCTCGAACTCGAGGTCGCCGGCGGGGTCGAGGTGATCTGAGCCTCCTTGCGGGGCCGGGAACACGCCGGGGCGGGATCGCGTTCTTGCTCAACGTACAGTTCGTCGCTATCCTGTGCTTTGTCCGCACGTCGTGCGTTTCAGCCGTCGGCTCTTCAGGATATTGTCTCCAGCTCCATCGGAGCGCCAGATCCTGACCGACCCTCACATGTCCTCGTTCCAGGGGTCAAGGGACTGTAACTGCCGGGGGATGGCGTGATAGCGGACGTGCCGACCGTTCGATCCTGTGAACAGTTAGGCAAATCCCGGATCGGTGCACGAGCTGATCTGTGGGAACGAACCCTCGACTCTGCGTGGCGCGAGTGAGGGAAGGAAAGGATCTCCGTGACCGATACGGATCTGATCGCTACGCCTGTTCTCGACGTCCCGGGGTCATCCGCGGGGGAGCAGGCGGACGATTCTTCGCAGACCTCTTCGCCGCGCGCCGCTGGGCGTCGCGGCGCCGGCCTCTCGGGCATGGTGCTCGCCGAGCTGCGGGCCCTCGCGGCCGAACTCGGCATCAAGGGCACCTCCGGGATGCGTAAAGGCGACCTGATCGCCGCGATCAAGGAACGCCAGGGCGGGGGCGTGTCGAGCGCTCCGGCCGCAGACAAGGCGGCGGTGTCCGAGGCGCCCGCCGAGACCACGCGACCGGCGCGGACGCGCCGGACGCGTACGGCCGCACCGGAAAGCGCCGACAACCAGCCGAAGGCCGAAGCTGCCGAGCAGCCGAAGGTCGAGGCTGCCGAGCAGCCGAAGGTCGAGGCTGCCGAGCAGCCGAAGACCCAGGTCGAGGCCGGCGAGCGTCCGCAGGGTGACGGCGAGGTCGAAGCCCCCCGCCGCGGTCGTCAGCGTCGCGGTCGCCGTGGTGCCGAGCAGGCCACCGAACAGGGTGAGCAGGATCGGAAGACCGAGGCTCCGGCCCCGGAGCAGGCCCCCGAGCAGGGTGGACGCGGCGAGGACAAGGGCGAGGGCGACGGCCGCCAGCGGCCTCAGCGCGACCAGGGCGACCGTGCCCAGCGCGAGGATCGCGGCCAGGGCCCGCGCCAGGACCGCGACAACCGCGGTGGCGAGGACGAGGAAGGCGGCCGCGGCCGCCGGGGTCGTCGCTTCCGTGAGCGCCGTCGTGGGCGTGACCGCGGTGAGGCGACCGGCACCGATTCCCGCGAGCCCGAGATCCGCGAGGACGACGTCCTGCAGCCCGTCGCAGGCATCCTCGACGTCCTCGACAACTACGCGTTCGTGCGGACCTCCGGCTACCTGGCCGGCCCCAACGACGTGTACGTGTCGATGAACATGGTGCGCAAGAACGGCCTGCGCCGCGGTGACGCGATCACCGGTGCCGTCCGGGTCCCGCGCGAGGGCGAGCAGAGCAACCAGCGGCAGAAGTTCAACCCGTTGGTGCGTCTGGACTCGGTCAACGGCGGTGAGGTCGAGGCGGCGAAGCGTCGCCCCGAGTTCAACAAGCTCACCCCGCTGTACCCGAACCAGCGGCTGCGTCTCGAGACCACGCCGAATGTGCTCACCACCCGCGTGATCGACCTGATCATGCCGATCGGCAAGGGCCAGCGTGCACTCATCGTCTCGCCGCCGAAGGCCGGTAAGACCACGGTGCTGCAGGACATCGCGAACGCGATCTCGACGAACAACCCCGAGTGCTACCTCATGGTCGTTCTCGTCGACGAGCGTCCCGAAGAGGTCACCGACATGCAGCGTTCGGTGAAGGGCGAGGTCATCGCCTCGACGTTCGACCGTCCGCCCTCAGACCACACCTCGGTCGCCGAGCTCGCCATCGAGCGGGCGAAGCGCCTGGTCGAGCAGGGCCGGGACGTCGTGGTGCTGCTCGACTCGATCACCCGACTCGGGCGCGCGTACAACAACAGCTCGCCGGCATCGGGACGCATCCTGTCCGGTGGTGTCGACTCGACCGCGCTGTACCCGCCGAAGCGGTTCCTCGGTGCTGCCCGCAACATCGAGAACGGCGGTTCGCTCACCATCATCGCGACCGCGATGGTGGAAACCGGTTCGACCGGCGACACCGTGATCTTCGAAGAGTTCAAGGGCACCGGCAACGCCGAGCTCAAGCTCGACCGCAAGATCGCCGAGCGCCGCGTGTTCCCGGCGGTGGACGTCAATCCGTCGGGTACCCGCAAGGACGAGCTGCTCATGAGCCCCGACGAGTTCGCGGTGGTGCACAAGCTGCGCCGCGTGCTCTCCGGACTCGATTCGCACCAGGCGATCGATCTGCTCATCGACCGGCTCAAGAAGTCCAAGAGCAACGTCGAGTTCCTCCTGCAGGTCGCCAAGACCGCGCCCGGGGCGCTCGAGGACTAGAAGCGCGGCCCGGGGAATTTTTTCCCCGGGCAGGCGTTTGGCATAATCGAACAGCTGAGTCCGGTCCCGGTTCACGTCTTCGAACGGCGAAGGCGACCCGGCGGCCATCGAAAGGGACACCATGAAGGCAGGAATCCACCCGAACTACGTGGCGACGACCGTCGTCTGCGGTTGCGGGAACACGTTCGAGACGCGCAGCACCGCCGAGTCCGGCCGGATCACGGTCGAAGTTTGCTCGCAGTGCCACCCGTTCTACACGGGCAAGCAGAAGATCCTCGACACGGGCGGACGCGTTGCCCGCTTCGAGGCTCGCTACGGCAAGCGCGCCCCGAAGAAGGCCGCTGCCGACAGCTAGCAGCCCTGCCGACGCCCGGTTCTGTCATCGTCACAGACCGGGCGTCGGTGTTTTCACAGGCTTTTCCCGTTCGCGTGCACCGATACGCGAACAGCACGACAGACAGAGTGGAGCGAACCCATGGCGGGGCAGACCAAGCCGTCGGCCGTCGACGACATCCTGGCCGAACACGCGGGTCTGGAACAGCAGTTGTCCGATCCGGCACTGCACAACGACCCGGCGGCGGCGCGTCGCGTCGGCAAGCGTTTTGCCGAGCTCGCCCCGGTCATGGCGACCTACACGAAGCTGAAGACCGCCCGCGAGGATCTCGAGGCGGCCCGTGAGCTGGCGTCGGACGATTCCGCGTTCGCCGCGGAGGTCCCCGGTCTCGAAGAGACCGTCGCCGAACTCGAGAAGACGCTCACCGACCTGCTCGCTCCGCGCGACCCGCACGACGGCGACGACGTCGTCCTCGAGGTGAAGTCGGGGGAGGGCGGCGAGGAATCCGCCCTGTTCGCGGCGGATCTGGCCCGCATGTACACCCGGTACGCCGAGCGTGCCGGCTGGCGTGTCGAGGTCCTCGGCGCCACCTACTCCGATCTCGGTGGCTACAAGGACGCGACGCTGTCGATCAAGTCGAAGACCGACGTGCGCGACGGCGTGTGGTCACGCCTGAAGTTCGAAGGTGGCGTGCACCGCGTGCAGCGTGTGCCGGTCACCGAATCGCAGGGCCGGGTCCACACGTCCGCCGCAGGCGTGTTCATCTACCCCGAGCCGGACGAGGTCGAGGAAGTGCAGATCGACGAGAACGATCTGCGTATCGACGTGTATCGCTCGTCGGGCAAGGGCGGCCAGGGTGTCAACACCACCGACTCGGCCGTGCGCATCACCCACCTGCCCACCGGAATCGTCGTGACCTGCCAGAACGAGCGCTCGCAGCTGCAGAACAAGGCTCGCGCCATGCAGGTTCTCGCGGCCCGCCTGCAGGCCGCCGCCGAAGAGGCCGCCGAGGCCGAGGCGTCCGCGGACCGCGCCAGCCAGGTCCGTACCGTCGACCGGTCCGAGCGCATCCGCACCTACAACTTCCCCGAGAACCGCATCACCGATCACCGGATCGGGTTCAAGGCGCACAACCTCGACGCCGTGCTCGACGGCGACCTCGACGCTCTGCTGGACGCGCTGGGGCAGGCCGACCGCGAAGCCCGGCTCGCCGCGGAATAACGGTCGAAGCCGGGCCCGGATCGTCGTCTGCGGTGAGGCCGGATCGGCCACGGCCTATTCGGTTGCGGGACGAGGCGTGGCAGGAATGTCGCTGAGGTCGAAGCCCGGAAGCAGGAAGCAGGACTCGCCGTCGGCGTTCTCGTGGGTGCCCCACACGGCGCTCACCACGAGGCCTTCTCCCGTCTCGACGACGACGGCGGGTTCCTCGTCGTCCACCGGACCCGGGAACGCGCCTGTGCCCTGCTGCAGCGTCGACAAGTTGAGCCAGGCGACCTGGCCACCGCCGCTGCCGTCCTGCTCGATCTCGTACTCGATCTCGTCGGTCGCGACATCCTCTTCGTCGACGACCGTCTCGGTGTCCACCGGCCCGATTCCCGCGGGGCATCCGATCGGGATCGGCTGGACATCGATGGGCACGGCACCCGAGAGTGCGGGTGCCGTGAGCGCGGCGGCGCCGGTAGCAGCGAGAATCGTCAATCCGCGAACAGTCCGTGTCTTCACGAGAAATCCTTTCCGTCGACAGAACCGACCCGAAGGTATCGGTCACTCTTCTGTTTCCCGCCCGACACGTTCTTCAATCCGCCGCCGACCGGCCTGCTGCTACCGCTGCCCGGCGGGTCCGAGGGTCGACCCGGAACGGTTACGGGCGTGCCGACCCCGACCTGTCCGTTCTCCGATCGTGACCGGCATGGCAGTCTGTACGCCGTGAATCGTCAACCTCTGCGCCTGGCCATCATCGAGGCGGTGTCGGTGCTCGAGGAAGCGGGTGTGCCGAGCCCCCGCGCGGACGCCGAACTGCTCGCTGCGCACCTGCTCGGAATCGAACGGACCAGGCTGGGCCTGGTGCCGTTGGTCGATACTGCGATGGTCGACGCCTACCGGGCGATGATCGCCCAGCGCGCCAAGCGGATCCCGCTGCAATACATCACCGGGACCTCGGCGATGGGGGAGATCGACCTCGCCGTGGGACCCGGGGTGTTCGTGCCGCGTCCCGAGACGGAACTGCTGCTCGGCTGGGCACTGGCGTTCCTCGAGAGCTACCCGCGGCGGTCCCCGGTCGTGCTCGACCTGTGCACCGGTTCCGGTGCGCTGGCCCTGGCGATCGCGCACGCCCGGCCGGATGCGGTCGTCCACGCGGTCGAGCTCGAGCCGAAGGCGCTCGCGTGGGCCCGGCGGAACGCCGAGTACCGGGCGTCGCAGGGCGACACCCCGATCGTGCTGCACCAGGGTGACGTCACCGACCGCGAGCTGCTCACCGAACTCGAAGGCGGCGTCGACTTGATCGTCGCGAACCCGCCCTACATCCCCGAAGGCGCCGAACTCGAGCCCGAGGTCATCGACCACGACCCCCATTCCGCGCTCTTCGGTGGCCCCGACGGGTTGTCGGTCATCAAGCCGATGGTCTCCAACATCGCGCGCTGGCTGCGTATCGGAGGAGCCGTCGCCGTCGAACACGACGACACCAACGGCGCGCAGACCGCAGAGCTGTTCGCCCAGCGCCGGGTGTTCGGCGAGGTCGCCGAACACCCCGATCTGGCGGGCCGGCCGCGATTCGTCGTCGCGATGCGGGTGCCCACGGACGTCGAGGCGCAACGCGCCCGTGCAGCCAAGGGAACCGGAGCGGACGCGTGACGGAACAGGGTGACGTCGGGCACGCAATCGCGGATGGAAGGATGGTCGCGTGAGCACCGTCTACGACTGCAGTAAGCCGGATTCCCGATCAGCAGGCATCAACGCGGCACGTGGTGCCCTGAAGGCGGGCAGGCTCGTCGTGGTGCCGACCGACACCGTCTACGGAATCGCCGCCGACGCCTTCGACGGCGACGCGGTGGCGAGTCTGCTGCGCGCGAAAGGTCGCGGGAGGGACATGCCGGTCCCGGTGCTCGTCGGCTCGTGGAACACCATCGACGGCCTGGTCAGCACGGTCCGTCCCGAGGCCCGGGAACTCATCCGGGCGTTCTGGCCGGGCGGGCTCAGCCTCGTGGTGCCCCAGGCGCCGTCACTCGCCTGGGATCTCGGAAACACCCGCGGCACGGTGATGCTGCGGATGCCGCTGCACCCGGTGATCCTCGAACTGCTGCGCGATGTCGGCCCGCTCGCCGTCTCGAGCGCGAACGTCTCCGGGCAGCCGCCGGCCGCGGTCGTCGAGGACGCCCGCCGGCAGCTCGGCGCCTCGGTGAGCGTCTACCTCGACGGCGGACCGTCGGAGCACGCGGTCGCCTCGACCATCGTCGACATGACCTCGGACCGTCCGCGCATCCTCCGCGAGGGCGCCGTGCCGATCGAGGACATCGCGGAGGTGCTGGGCGAGGACCCGGCCCGTCTGCGCCCCGGCGGGGAGTGACGGGCAGGGACCTGCGTAGGTGACTTCCGTCGACACTGCCCTGGTGCTGGCCCAGTCGGGCCGCGGCGCCGGTGTGCCTCTCCGCGAACTGCTGCTGGTGCTGCTCACCGCCGCTGTCGTGACGTTCCTCGCGACCGGGCTCGTCCGGATCGCCGCGATCCGGTTCGGTGCCGTCGCGGCACCCCGCGAACGCGACGTACACGTGATTCCGACGCCCCGGCTCGGTGGCGTCGGCATGTATCTCGGGCTCGTCGCCGGTTTGGTCTTCGCGCAGCAATTGCCCGCGCTGACACGGGGATTCGAATACACATCCGACATGAGCGCGGCGCTCGTGGCAGGGTCGATCATCGTCGTCGTCGGCATCATCGACGACCGCTGGGGTCTCGACGCGCTGACGAAGTTCGTCGGCCAGGTCACGGCCGCGGGGGTGCTCGCGGTGATGGGGGTGAGCTGGATCGTCATCTTCGATCCGTTCAGCGGCAACACCCTCGTCCTCGACCAGCTGCAGGGCGGTCTGATCACGGTCGCGGTCGCGGCGGTGATGATCAACGCGATGAACTTCGTCGACGGTCTCGACGGTCTCGCCGCAGGTATCGGGCTCATCGCTGCCGTCGCGATCTGCCTGTTCTCCGTGGGACTGTTGCACGACCAGGGCGGCGACGTCAGCGCCTACCCGCCGGCACTGATCGCCGCGGCCCTGGCCGGTGCGTGCCTGGGCTTCCTGCCGCACAACTTCCAGCCGGCCCGGATCTTCATGGGCGACTCGGGATCGATGCTCATCGGACTCATGCTCGCCGCGGTGTCCACGAGCGCTTCCGGCAGGATCCCGCTGGCCGCGTACGGCACCCGCGACCTGCTCGGTCTGCTGTCGCCGCTGCTCCTGGTCGGCGCCGTCATGTTCATCCCGATCCTGGACCTGCTGCTCGCCATCGTGCGGCGCACCCGGGCGGGTGTCAGCCCGTTCAGCCCGGACAAGATGCACCTGCACCACCGTCTGCTGCAGATCGGTCACTCGCATCGGCGCGTCGTGCTGCTCATCTACCTGTGGGTCGGCGTTCTCGCGTTCGGCGCGGTCGGATCCGCCCTCATCGATCGCCGCGCGGTGGTGCTGCTGACCGCGGCGGGATTGGTGTTCGCGCTCGTCGTCACCGCGGTGCCGGCGCTGCGTCACAGTGACGCCGAGTCCCGCGGTGACGGTCCCGATCCGGTGCACGGGGCCGGGGGAGGCGACGGCGAGGTCGGTTAGGCTTGATACCCGTGACCTCTTCCGATCAGCCTGCTCAGCCACTTCCCGCCCTGCCCGATCCGTCGGCGCCGATGCGCGCGGCCGTCCGGTACGGCGCGCTCGGGTTGGTCGCCCTGACGGTGGTGTCCGCCGTGATCTCCGTGCTCGTCGCGGGAATGCCGGGCCTGTGGGGTGCCTTGATCGGCGCGGCCGTCGGCGGCGGGTTCATCCTGTTCACGGCGCTCGGGGTGCTGCTCACCTCGCGCCTGCCCGCGACGACCGCCGGGGCGGTGCTGCTGGGCACGTGGCTGCTCAAGCTGATCCTGGCGATCGTGGTGATGGCCCTGCTCAAGCCCCTGGACTTCTACAGCAAGGGTGCGCTGGTCCTGACGATCGTGTTCGCTCTGGTGATCGTGCTGGGCGCGGAAACGTACGGCGTGGTGTCGCAGCGGGCGCTGTACGTTGTGCCCGATTCGGGTAATGCGGGGAACGACGAACGGGAGTAGTCGCCCTTGTCAATTCCCTACAGCGTCTGTACCCCCCTACGCGTTGTCGTAGATGTGTTGCTAGGGTAATGCCAAGCGAGTTGCGACCAGCCGGTAGTCCTGAGGGGCCGTCGCGGTTGTATCTTTGCAGGCGGTCGTGTTCAAATGGCCGCCGAGTCGACGAGAGTCGCCGACACCGACAGACGCGGGGCCGATCAGATAGCCCACAGCAGCTGGCGAATACGCGAGCCGACCTTGTCGACTTGTTGGATCGTCAATGTCCGATCGAACCGCAGACGGCAATGCCTGCGGCCGACTACGGGAGAGAGCGCTGAGCGTCACCACCTTGGCAGCCGGAGAATTCCACGCGCCGTCACTAGCCGATTTCTTTCCACCAGCAGTCCTGTTCGAGGGCACCCCCTTCGAAATGGACCGGCTGATGCTCATCCGCGTCGTCGTCGCCGTCCTCGTTGCGGCGTTCTTCGCGTTCGCTCTGCGCAGCCCGAAGATCGTTCCGCGCGGCGTGCAGAACGTCGCCGAGATCATGATCGACTTCGTTCGGATCAACATCGCCGAGGACATCCTCGGCAAGGAACAGGGCCGTCGCTTCCTGCCGGTTCTCGTGACGATCTTCTTCCTCGTCGCCGGACTGAACCTGACGTCGATCATTCCGTTCCTGAACATCTCGTCGAACGCCCGCATCGGCATGCCGCTCGTGCTCGCCGCTCTCGCGTACGTCGTCTTCAACTACGTGGGCATCAAGAAGTACGGCTTCTTCCGCTACGTCAAGAGCAGCATCGTCATCCCGAACCTGCCGCCCGCGCTCCACGTGCTCGTCATCCCGATCGAGTTCGTCTCGACCTTCCTGCTGCGGCCGTTCACGCTGACCATCCGTCTCATGGCCAACATGCTGGCCGGCCACATCATGCTGGTGCTGTTCTTCAGCGCGACCCAGTTCTT
Organism: Rhodococcus sp. NPDC003383; assembly: GCF_053589115.1. NCBI lineage: Bacteria > Bacillati > Actinomycetota > Actinomycetes > Mycobacteriales > Nocardiaceae > Rhodococcus > Rhodococcus sp. NPDC003383. The sequence goes on from NZ_JBSFRG010000050.1 coordinate 25,863, forward strand.
CTTCTTCTCGTCCGAGGGCGCGATGAAGCTGTTCGGTATCGGCTCGCTGATCGGTGGCGTCGCGTTCACCTTCTTCGAACTGCTGGTCATCGTGCTGCAGGCCTACATCTTCGCGCTGCTGACCGCGGTGTACATCGACCTCGCGCTGCACGCCGAAGAGCACTAGCCGAACTGCACCACCACACAACATCACAGACTGACTCGGTTACCGATCCCCGGGGCCGAGCCACTAGAAAGGGAATGGAACACCAATGAGCGTTGCGCTTCAGGCAGTCGAGATCCTCGCGCAGGAAGAGACCACCTTCAAGGGTCTCGGTGCCGTCGGCTACGGCCTCGCCGCCATCGGCCCGGGTGTCGGCATCGGCATCGTCGTCGGTAAGGCGATCGAGGGCATGGCCCGTCAGCCCGAGATGGCCGGACAGCTGCGCACCACCATGTTCCTCGGTATCGCATTCACCGAGGCCCTCGCGCTGATCGGCATCGTTGCCGGCTTCATCTTCTGATCGTCGCGACCATGGCTGACAGCATCCTGTTGCTCGCGGAGGAGGCGGAGACCCATAATCCGCTCCTGCCCGCGACGTACGACATCGTTTGGTCGCTCGTCGCCCTGATCATCGTCGGTCTCGTCTTCTGGAAGTACGTGCTTCCGCTGTTCCAGAAGGTCCTCGACGAGCGATCGGAGCAGATCGAAGGCGGCATCAAGAAGGCGGAGGAGGCACAGGCGGAAGCCGCTGCCGCGCTCGAGCAGTACCGCGCGCAGCTCGCCGAGGCCCGTACCGAAGCGGCGCAGATCCGCGAAGAGGCCCGTGCCCAGGGTCAGCAGATCATCGCCGACATGAAGGCGCAGGCCCAGGAGGAGAGCGACCGCATCGTCGCTGCCGGCCACGCTCAGCTGCAGGCCCAGCGTCAGCAGATCGTGACCGAACTCCGTGGCGATCTCGGCCGCACCGCCGTCGACCTGTCCGAGAAGATCATCGGTGAGGCTCTCTCCGATGACGTCAAGCGTGCCGGTTCCATCGACCGCTTCCTCAGCGAGCTCGAATCCCTCAGCGCTGACTCTGCATCCGGAAAGTGAGCACCATGTACGCAGCAAGCCGTGAGGCACTCGCTCATACGCGATCCGCGCTGCAGGACGCCTTGGCGTCGAGCACCGCATCCGCTGGTGCGGGTGCCGCGACTGCCGCTGCGGCACAGGCCGGCTCCGATCTGTTCTCGGTGGTCGAGGTGCTCGACGGCCAGCGCACCCTTCGCGGTGCGCTGGCGGACGCCTCGACCCCGGCGGCAGCTCGCCAGGCGCTGGCCGAGCAGGTCTTCGGGGGCAAGGTTTCGGCCGCGGCCCTGGCGACCGTCAAGGCCGCGGTGGGCCAGGACTGGTCGGCGCAGTCCGACCTGACCAACTCGCTCGTTCAGCTCGGCCGCGAGGCCCTGCTGAAGGCGGCGGAAGACCAGAACCAGCTGGACACGGTCGAGGACGAGCTGTTCCGGCTCGGACGGATCGTCGCCGGCAGCGGGGAACTCGAGCAGGCTCTCTCCGACCGCAGCACCCCCGTGCAGGCCAAGCGCGAGCTCCTCTCGCGCCTGCTGTACGGCAAGTGCACGGCGGTCACCGAGGCTCTGGCAGTTCAGGCCGTCGGGCGCCTGAAGAAGGCCCCGGCCGACACGTTCGACGAGCTGTCCGCTCTCGCTGCAACTCAGCGGGACCGCGAGGTCGCCCACGTGCGCAGCGCCGCCCCCCTCAGCCAGGCTCAGACCGAGCGCCTCAGCGCGATTCTGACCCGCACCTACGGGAAGCCTGTGACGGTCCACGTCGAGGTCGATCCCGAGCTCCTCAGTGGATTGGTCGTCCGGGTGGGCGACGAGGTCATCGACGGCACAGCTGCGGGACGACTCGCGGCCGTGCGGAAGAACCTCACGTAGTCCACTACCGAACACACACCTAGAGATCTTTTCGAAGACCAGATACCGAGAGCAGGAAGAACATGGCGGAGCTGACGATCTCCTCCGACGAGATCCGTAGCGCGATTGACAATTACACCGCGAGCTACTCCCCGGAGGCCTCCCGCGAGGAGGTCGGCGTGGTCGTCGACACCAGTGACGGCATCGCGCACATCAGCGGCCTCCCGTCGGCGATGGCCAACGAGCTGCTGGAATTCCCCGGTGGCGTGCTGGGCGTGGCCCTCAACCTCGAGGCCACCGAGATCGGCGCCGTTATCCTCGGCGACTTCCAGGACATTGCTGAGGGCCAGGAAGTCAAGCGGACCGGCGACGTTCTGTCGGTGCCGGTCGGCGACGGCTACCTCGGCCGCGTCGTGAACCCGCTGGGTCAGCCGATCGACGGCCTCGGCGAGATCGAGTCCACCGAGAACCGCGCCCTCGAGCTGCAGGCCGCGACCGTGCTGCAGCGCCAGCCGGTCGAGGAGCCGCTGCAGACCGGCATCAAGGCCATCGACGCGATGACCCCGATCGGCCGCGGCCAGCGTCAGCTCGTCATCGGCGACCGCAAGACCGGTAAGACCGCGGTCTGCATCGACGCGATCCTCAACCAGAAGGCCAACTGGGCGACCGGCGACCCGAAGCAGCAGGTCCGCTGCATCTACGTCGCGATCGGCCAGAAGGGTTCGACCATCGCGGGTGTCAAGCAGGCCCTCGAGGAGAACGGCGCGATGGAGTACACCACCATCGTCGCGGCTCCGGCCTCCGACTCCGCCGGCTTCAAGTGGCTGGCCCCCTACACCGGTTCGGCCATCGGCCAGCACTGGATGTACCAGGGCAAGCACGTCCTCGTCGTGTTCGACGACCTGACCAAGCAGGCCGAGGCGTACCGCGCCATCTCGCTGCTGCTGCGTCGCCCGCCGGGACGTGAGGCCTACCCCGGTGACGTGTTCTACCTGCACTCCCGTCTGCTGGAGCGTTCGGCGAAGCTGTCCGACGAGCTCGGCGGCGGTTCGCTGACCGCGCTGCCGATCATCGAGACGAAGGCCAACGACGTGTCGGCCTACATCCCGACGAACGTCATCTCGATCACCGACGGCCAGGTCTTCCTCGAGTCCGACCTGTTCAACAAGGGTGTCCGCCCCGCCATCAACGTCGGTATCTCGGTTTCCCGAGTCGGTGGCGCCGCCCAGACCAAGGGCATGAAGAAGGTGTCCGGTTCGCTGCGTCTGGAGCTCGCGCAGTTCCGTGAGCTCGAAGGCTTCGCCGCCTTCGCGTCGGACCTCGATGCCGCGTCGAAGGCTCAGCTCGAGCGCGGTCAGCGTCTCGTCGAGCTGCTCAAGCAGGACCAGTACGCGCCGATCGCCGTCGAGGACCAGATCGTCTCGATCTTCCTCGCCGGTGAGGGTGTCTTCGACTCCGTTCCGGTCGAGGACGTGCGTCGCTTCGAGACCGAGCTCCTGGAGGATCTGCACCGCAGCGCCGCAGGCGTCTACGAGCAGATCGCCGGCGGCAAGGCGCTGTCCGACGAGTCGATCGAGGCCCTGCACGCCGCGACCGCCAAGTTCAAGGAGGGCTTCATCGCCTCCGACGGCAGCCGCGTCGTGAACGAGGCCGAGGCCGCCCCGCTGGGCGCCGAAGAGGTCGAGCAGGAGCAGGTCTCCGTCAAGCGCACCACCGTTCGCAAGTGAGCGGGGAGACCATGACCGAGCGTCCAGTGAAGGGAGTGTGATCGACGAATGGCTAGCTTGCGTGAGCTGCGCTCGCGGATCAAGTCGGTCAACTCGACCAAGAAGATCACCAAGGCGCAGGAACTGATCGCGACTTCGCGCATCACCAAGGCCCAGGCTCGGGTTGCCGCGTCGAAGCCGTACTCCGAGGAGATCACCAAGGTCCTCTCGGAGCTGGCGAGCGCGTCGGCGTCGTTGGATCACCCCCTGCTCAACGAGCGCGAGAACCCCAAGCGTGCCGCCGTGCTGGTCGTGACCAGCGACCGCGGTATGTGCGGTGGTTACAACTCCAACGTCCTCAAGGAAGCCGAAGAGCTGCGTCAGCTGCTCATCAGCGAGGGCAAGGAGCCGGTGCTGTACGTGCTGGGCGGCAAGGGCCTGGCCTACTACACCTTCCGTGAGCGCCCGGTCGCGGGTGCGTGGACCGGCTTCTCGCAGGCTCCGCGCTACGCGGACGCCGCGAAGGCCAGCCGCCACCTGGTGGAGCTGTTCATGGCTGGGTCCGGTTCCGAGGTTCCCGACCCGAACGGTGTGGGCACCATCGAGGGCGTCGACGAACTGCACATCGTCTACACGCGTTTCGTGTCGATGCTGACGCAGACCCCCGAGGTCCGCCGTATGGCGCCGCTCGAGGTGAGCATCACCGAGGACGAGATCGACCTCGGCGAGGACATGCTGTCCGACGGCCACCGCGCGTCGGGCAACGAAGGACCGCGTGCCGGGTACAACTTCGAGCCGGAGGCCGGGACGCTGCTCGCGGCACTGCTGCCGAAGTACATCAGCACGCGTATCTTCGCGTCGCTGCTGGACGCGGCCGCTTCCGAGTCGGCCGCTCGCCGTACCGCCATGAAGGCCGCGACGGACAACGCCACGGAACTGGTGAACACACTCAGCCGACAGGCCAACCAGGCCCGCCAGGCCCAGATCACCCAGGAAATCAGCGAGATCGTCGGCGGTGCCGGTGCGCTCGCCTCGAGTGCAGGAAGTGACTGAACCACAATGACCGCAGCAGTAACCGACAACAACGCCGGTGCGGCGTCGGCCCTTGCCGGGCGCGTCGTCCGCGTCATCGGCGCCGTCGTCGACGTGGAATTCCCGCGTGGCGCCGTGCCCGAGCTGTTCAACGCCCTCCACGCAGAGGTCACTCTGCCGACCGTGGCGAAGACCCTGACCCTCGAGGTCGCGCAGCACCTGGGTGACAACCTGGTCCGCACGATCTCGATGCAGCCGACCGACGGCCTGGTGCGCGGCACCTCCGTCGTCGACACCGGTCGCCCGATCTCCGTTCCCGTCGGTGACGTCGTCAAGGGCCACGTGTTCAACGCCCTCGGTGACTGCCTCGACGCGCCGGGCACCGGCCGCGACGGCGAGCAGTGGGGCATCCACCGCAAGCCCCCGGCCTTCGACCAGCTCGAGGGCAAGACCGAGATCCTCGAGACCGGTATCAAGGTCATCGACCTGCTGACCCCGTACGTCAAGGGCGGCAAGATCGGTCTGTTCGGTGGCGCCGGTGTCGGCAAGACCGTTCTGATCCAGGAGATGATCACCCGTATCGCGCGTGAGTTCTCCGGCACCTCGGTGTTCGCCGGCGTCGGCGAGCGCACCCGTGAGGGCACCGACCTCCACCTCGAGATGGAGGAGATGGGCGTTCTCCAGGACACGGCCCTCGTGTTCGGCCAGATGGACGAGCCGCCGGGAACGCGTATGCGCGTCGCCCTGTCCGCGCTGACCATGGCGGAGTACTTCCGCGATGTCCAAGGCCAGGACGTGCTGCTGTTCATCGACAACATCTTCCGGTTCACCCAGGCCGGTTCCGAGGTTTCGACCCTGCTCGGTCGTATGCCTTCGGCCGTGGGTTACCAGCCGACGCTGGCCGACGAGATGGGTGAGCTGCAGGAGCGCATCACCTCGACCCGTGGTCGTTCGATCACCTCGCTGCAGGCGATCTACGTCCCCGCCGACGACTACACCGACCCGGCGCCGGCCACGACCTTCGCGCACCTCGATGCGACCACCGAGCTCTCGCGTCCGATCTCGCAGATGGGTATCTACCCCGCTGTGGACCCGCTGACGTCGACCTCGCGCATCCTGGAGCCCGGCATCGTCGGTGCCGAGCACTTCCGCGTCGCCAACGAGGTCAAGCGGATCCTGCAGAAGTACAAGGAACTGCAGGACATCATCGCCATCCTCGGTATGGACGAGCTCTCCGAAGAGGACAAGGTCCTCGTCGGCCGCGCCCGTCGCCTGCAGAAGTTCCTCGGCCAGAACTTCATCGTCGCCGAGAAGTTCACCGGTGAGCCCGGTTCGGTCGTGCCGCTGCGCGACACCATCGAGGCGTTCGACCGCGTCTGCAAGGGCGAGTTCGACCACCTTCCGGAGCAGGCCTTCAACAGCTGCGGTGGACTCGACGACGTCGAGGCCGCAGCCAAGAAGATCGCCGGAAAGTAGTCCGACATGGCTGAGATGACCGTTGACATCGTTGCCGTCGAGCAGCGTGTGTGGTCGGGTTCGGCGAAGCTGGTCTCCGCGCAGACCACCGAAGGCGAGATCGGCATCATGCCCGGACACGAGCCGGTTCTCGGCCAGCTCGTCGAGGGCGGCGTCGTTGCCGTCACGACCGTCGACGGTGAGCGCATCGTCGCTGCCGTGCACGGCGGTTTCCTCTCGGTGACCGCCACGTCGGTGACCGTGCTCGCCGAGGACGCGGACCTCGTTCAGGACATCGACGTGGAGGCCGCCAAGGCGGTCCTCGCCGAGAGCCAGGACGAGGCAGAGATCGCAGCGGCCAAGGGTCGCCTGCGGGCCGTCGAGCGCGCCTGATCGAGAAGAACTACGAGAAGCCGCGACGGAGCCACGAGAAGTGACAATAGGAATGATCGTTCTAGTCATTCTTGTTGTGCTGCTCGCGGGCGCCGTCGCGGCTTTTCTGTACCGTCTTCGCAAACTCCGCGGCGGTGGAACCGCCGCGATCCTCCGGGTCCTGCCCAACAACGCCGGCAACGGCTGGCGGCACGGCATCATCCGGTACGGCGAGAACAATCTCGTCTTCTACAAGCTCTCCAGTCTCCGTCTCGGGCCGGATTCCCGGATCACCCGCCGAGGCGTCGAGGTGCGCGAACGTCGCAAGCCGGAGGGCAACGAGTACGACATCATGACCGAGGACATCGTGATCCTCGAGCTGGCCGACGGCACCGACGTCTTCGAGGTCGCCTTCGACACCGGAGCGCTGACGGCGTTCCTGTCCTGGGTCGAGTCCCGTCCGTCGAATCGGTCGCAGCGCCGCCGCCCCAACACCTGACCCCCGGTGCGCGGTTTTGGTAGCAGCAGCTACCGAAACCGCGCACGAGCAGGTCAGGCGCCGGCGCCCGGCTTCCACAGGACGTCGCCGTCCGGGTTCGCGAGCCGGCCCAGAATGAACAGCAGGTCGGACAGCCGGTTCAGATACTTCGCCGGCAGCACGTTCGTGTCGTCCGGATGCGTATCCACAGCCGCCCACGCCGAGCGTTCCGCCCGCCGCGTGACGGTGCGGGCGGTGTGCAGCAACGCCGCCAGGGGAGTGCCCCCGGGAAGAATGAAGGAGTTCAGCGGCTCGAGTTCCTCGTTGAACTCGTCGCACCATCCTTCGAGGCGATCGATGTAGGCCTGGGTGATCCGCAGCGGCGGATACTTCGGGTTCTCGACAATTGGAGTCGACAGATCCGCGCCCGCATCGAACAGATCGTTCTGGATCTGCCGCAGGACGGGCACGAAACGCTCGGGTGCATCGCCCAGTGCAAGCGCGACGCCGATCGCGGCGTTCGCCTCGTCGCAGTCCGCATACGCAATCAGTCGCGGGTCGTTCTTCGATACTCGGGAAAAGTCACTGAGCCCGGTCGTTCCGTCGTCGCCGGTGCGGGTGTAGATCCTGGTGAGGTGGACAGCCATGGCCGTCACGGTACCGGCTCGGGTGGTATCCCGGAGGCCTCGTTACGCTGTGGCGTTGTGAGTGAACGCTTTCTCGTCACCGGTGGTAGCCGGCTCGTAGGTGAGGTCGTCGTCGGTGGCGCCAAGAACAGTGTTCTGAAGCTGATGGCCGCCGCGTTGCTCGCCGAAGGCACCACCGTCATCACGAATTGCCCCGATATTCTCGACGTTCCCCTGATGGCGGAGGTCCTCCGCGGACTGGGTTGTGTCGTCGAGCTCGAAGGCGACGAGGTTCGCATCACGACGCCCGCGCAGCCGCAGTACCGGGCAGATTTCGCGGCGGTTCGGCAGTTCCGCGCATCGGTATGTGTGCTCGGGCCGCTCGTCGCACGCTGCCGACGGGCCGTCGTCGCACTACCGGGCGGTGACGCGATCGGTTCCCGTCCGCTGGACATGCACCAGACCGGCCTGCGTCTTCTGGGTGCGCACAGCACGATCGAACACGGCTGCGTCGTCGCCGAGGCCGACGACCTGCACGGCGCCACCATTCGCCTGGCGTTCCCGTCGGTGGGTGCCACCGAGAACATACTGATGGCGGCGGTGCTGGCGAAGGGTGAGACCACCATCGACAACGCCGCCCGGGAACCGGAGATCGTCGATCTGTGCAACATGCTCGTGCAGATGGGTGCCCGGATCAGCGGGGCAGGAACGACGACGCTGCGGATCACGGGTGTCCCTTCGTTGGAGCCGACGACGCACCGCTGCATCGGTGACCGGATCGTTGCCGCGACGTGGGGGATCGCCGCCGCCATGACGCAGGGAGACGTCCGGGTTCGCGGCGTCAATCCCAAGCACCTCGCACTCGTGCTCGACAAATTGCGCGCGGCCGGCGCCGCGGTCACCCCCGAGGTCGACGGCTTCAGGGTCGTCCAGAACGACCGGCCCCGGGCGGTCAACTTCGCGACATTGCCCTATCCGGGATTCCCGACCGACCTGCAGCCCATGGCGATCGGGCTCGCCGCGGTCGCCGACGGAACGTCGATGATCACCGAGAACGTGTTCGAAGCGCGGTTCCGGTTCGTCGAGGAGATGGTTCGGCTCGGCGCCGATGCGCGGACCGATGGTCATCACGCAGTGGTTCGGGGAGTCGAGGAACTGTCGAGTGCGCCGGTCTGGTCGTCCGACATCCGGGCAGGTGCGGGTCTCGTCCTCGCCGGCCTGTGCGCGGACGGGGTGACCGAGGTCCACGACGTCTACCACATCGATCGCGGCTATCCGCGGTTCGTGGAGATCATCAAGGAGCTCGGCGGCGGAATCGAACGCGTCGGGACCGACTCCTGACGATGTGCTGCGGGTCACCCGGACGAGATCGGCGCGGACCGCGTCCGACGACTGGCCGTGACCAGGCAAAACGCGGCGCACCAACCTCGTGACCAGGCGATTTGGAAACGACTTGATCCTCCCGTAACTTATTCCAGGTCAGAGCGACACGGACACCGACCCGGACCTGAGGGACCGGGACAACGAGGTTGGACGAAGGCGCCTGAACGATTTCCCCCGACACAAACCTTCTGGTAAGGTTGGTGTCCGCGCCGGAAGCCGAAAGGCTTGGCGGCGACGAACAAGTCACCCCTGAACGAGCGAATGCAAGATTCGTAAGCGATGGTGTGTGCGTGTTCTTTGAGAACTCAACAGTGTGCCGATGAATGTCAGTGCCAAATTTTTTTGGTGCGACCACTTCACATTTATGTGGG
>NZ_JBSFRG010000051.1:0-29966 GCF_053589115.1 Rhodococcus sp. NPDC003383
GGCAGCAGAGCGATGAAAGCCATGTCCGACGTCCCTGGGTGGTTCGAAGCCTACGGCCGTCGCCCAGTTCGAACCCCCTGAAAGAAAGGTAAGGAGCCGATGACCACCGGCGACACCCTGCACGAGGTCGAGCTTTCGATCGGCGGCATGACGTGCGCCTCGTGCGCCGCCCGCATCGAGAAGAAGCTCAACCGGATGGACGGCGTCACCGCGACCGTCAACTACGCGACCGAAACCGCGAAGGTCAGCTACACCGGAGAGGTCGCCCCGGAGGACCTCGTCGCGACCGTCGAAGCCACCGGTTACAGCGCGACGTTGCCCCCTCCCCCGACGCCTGCCGGGACCGAGCCGGCCCCGGAAACCGCCGAGCCCGACGAGGCGGCGGCATGGCGGCAGCGGCTGATCGTGTCCGCGACCCTCACCGTCCCGGTCGTGCTGCTGTCGATGATTCCGGCGCTGCAGTTCGACAACTGGCAGTGGATCGCCCTGACGCTCGCCTCCCCGGTCGTGGTGTGGGGTGCGCTGCCGTTCCATCGCGCCGCATGGACCAACCTTCGTCACGGCGCGGCCACGATGGACACCCTCATCTCGGTCGGTGTGATCGCCGCCTACCTGTGGTCGCTGTGGGCCCTGCTGTTCACCCACGCCGGCATGCCCGGCATGCGGATGGCGTTCGATCTGTTCCCCTCCGGCGACGGCGACACGCACATCTATCTGGAGGTCGCGGCGGCGGTCACGACGTTCATCCTCGCCGGCCGGTACTTCGAGGCCCGCGCCAAGAGGCAGTCCGGCGCGGCGCTGCGGGCCCTGCTGGACATGGGCGCCAAGGACGTCGCCGTGCTGCGGAACGGCACCGAGACACGCATCCCGATCGGGCAGCTCGCGGTCGGCGACGTGTTCGTGGTGCGGCCCGGCGAAAAGGTCGCGACCGACGGTGTCGTCACCTCCGGCACCTCGGCGGTCGACGCCTCGATGCTCACGGGTGAATCCGTCCCGGTGGAGGTCGGTCCCGGCGACAGCGTCGTCGGCGCGACCGTCAACGCCGGTGGACGGCTCGAGGTCCGCGCGACCCGGGTCGGCGCGGACACCCAGCTCGCGCAGATGGCGCGGCTGGTCACCGAGGCACAGAACGGCAAGGCCGAGGTGCAGCGTCTCGCCGACCGGGTGTCGGCGGTGTTCGTCCCGATCGTGATCGGACTGTCCCTGCTCACCCTCGTCGGCTGGCTCCTGTTCACCGACGATCCCGTCTCCTCGGCCTTCACCGCAGCCGTCGCCGTGCTGATCATCGCGTGCCCGTGCGCGCTCGGCCTGGCCACGCCCACCGCGCTGCTCGTCGGCACCGGACGCGGCGCCCAGCTCGGCATCCTCATCAAGGGACCGCAGATCCTCGAATCGACGCGCCGCGTCGACACGGTCGTGCTCGACAAGACCGGGACCGTGACGAGCGGTCGCATGAGCGTCGACTCGGTGCACGTGGCCGACGGCGAATCCGAAACGGAGACACTGCATCTCGCCGGATCGCTCGAGCACGCGTCGGAGCACCCGATCGCGCGGGCCGTCGCGGAACGCGCCGGGACCCTCTCCGACGTCGAGAGCTTCGAGAACCACGGGGGCCGAGGCGTTTCCGGGTTCGTCGACGGCCACGCGGTGCTGGCCGGGCGGCTGTCCTGGCTGCGCGACGAATGGTCGCTGACGGCACCGGAGTCGCTGCGCCTGGCCGCCGACGAGGCCGAGACCGCGGGACGCACCCCGGTGTGGGTCGCGTGGGACGGGACGATCCGTGCCGTCGTGGTCGTCTCCGACACGATCAAGGAGACCTCGGCGGACGCGATCGCCGAGCTGCGGGCGCTGGGTCTGCATCCGGTGCTGCTCACCGGCGACAACCACCGCGCCGCCGAGTCGGTCGCCGCGCAGGTCGGCATCGACGACGTGATCGCGGAGGTTCTGCCGGGCGACAAGGTCGCCGTCGTCGAGCGGCTGCAGCGGGAGGGCCGGGTCGTCGCGATGGTCGGCGACGGCGTCAACGACGCGGCGGCGCTCGCGCAGGCGGACCTGGGCCTGGCCATGGGTACCGGTGCCGACGTTGCGATCGAGGCATCCGATCTGACGTTGGTACGCGGCAACCTCACGTCGGCGCCCGACGCGATCCGGCTCGCCCGCGCCACACTGGGCACCATCAAGGGAAACCTGTTCTGGGCGTTCGCCTACAACGTGGCGGCGTTGCCGCTGGCCGCGCTCGGGCTGCTGAATCCGCTGATCGCGGGAGCGGCGATGGCGTTCAGCTCGGTGTTCGTGGTGAGCAACAGCCTGCGGCTGCGCCGCTTCTCACCACGCTAGGCAGCGTTGAAGGTTCGATCACTGACGAGGCGACAGAAGTAAGACACGTGATAATATTTTCTGCTCGGTTCGGTATATTGTTCTCATGGCGCGTACAGACAAATGGGCTTCTCTCAGCACGCAAACACGGGAGGCTCTGCGCTCGGACCTCCTGAGCGGGAGGTGGGAACCCGGAAAGAGGCTGCAGGTCGGCGAGCTCTCCAAACTGTACGGCGCCAGTACTACCGTCATGCGCGAGGCTCTGACCAGGCTCGCCGGCGAGCAGCTCGTCTCCTTCGTTCCCAATCGCGGCTTCTTCGTCGCCCAGTTGACGCTGGACGAACTCCAGGATCTCACCGAACTGCGCTGCCGGATCGAGGGGTTCGGCGTCGCTCTCGCCATCGAGCGCGGGAGCCTGGCCTGGGAATCGGAGTTGATCGGCGCCCACCACAGGCTGGAGCGGACACCTCGCCGCAGGGCCGACGACCCTCACCACATCAGCCCCGAGTGGCTCGAAGCCCACCAGGACTTCCATGCAAAGATCTTGGAACCCTGCCGTATCTCGGCACTCATCGACCTTGCGGCAACCCTCGCCGACGCCACCGTTCTCTACCGCCAGTGGACGGCACCCTCACAGGCTGCAGAATCACGCGATATCGAAGCAGAGCACCGGGAGATCCTCGAGTCCGTACTTGCTCGGGACGCAGTAACCGCCGAGAAGCTGCTGCGCGAGCACTACGAGCTCACCACGAAGATCATCACGCAGTCGCTCGGCTGAGCCCGCGAGAGCAGCCGCCGGACACAGCCGCCCGGACGGACCTCAGACGCTGCGGGTGACCCCGCCGTCGACGCGAATGTTCTGTCCGGTGATGTAGCTCGCTTCCTCGCCGGCAAGGAAGCGCACGGCACGAGCGATCTCCTGCGCGCTGGCGGCCCTGCGCAGCGGGATGCGCTGGGTCCACTCGGGAGCGACCGCAGAGGGGTCGGCGACGGTCCACCCCGGTAGGACGTTGTTCATGCGGATACCCGAAGGGCCGTACTCGTCGGAGTAGAGCTTGGTGAACGAAGCGAGCCCGGCCCGGAATGTCGCAGAAACCGGGTACCGAGGGTTCGGTTCGAACGGCGAACTGGTGGAGATGTTCACGATGCTGCCGCCCCCGACCTCCAGGAAATGGGGGGTCACCACACGCGCCATCCGGACGACATTGAGCAGGTAGCCCTCCATACCGTCCTGCCAGTCGCTGTCCGTCAAATCGAGCACACCACCGGTGGCACCGTGCCCGGAATTGTTGACCACCGTGTCGATCCGGCCGAACTCCGACAAGGCCAGGTCGACGACGGCCCGAAGATCTTCCTCGGAGCGGTTCGTCCCGTCCAGCCCCACACCGCCGAGTTCCTCGGCGAGTTTGCGCCCACGTCCGGACGGCGACAGGATCGCCACCCGATATCCGTGTTCGTGCAACTCCGTGGCGACGGCAGCACCGATGCCGGAACCACCTCCGACCACAACGGCTGTCTTCTGCGTCATGAATTCCGTTCCTTGCTCAGTTGTTCGGCACGGCGCGCGATGAGCGCCTCGACTGCGGTTGCCGACAGGTCCGCGAATTCGGCGAAGTCGACGTCGTCTCCTGCGCACGCGGCGATATAGAAGCCGTCGGTCAGAGCACGGCCGAGCACGACCATCTTTCGGCCGAACTCCGGATCCTCGGCAAGTACCTCCGCCGGGATCAGCGGTTCGACCCGCCGCACCATGTGCTCGAACATCTCCTTGCGGACTTCGAGGTACTTCTTGCGCGCCAGATTGTCCTCGAGGCGGCGATCCAGTGCGAACATCAGGGCGAGGACCCAGAAAGCCTCGGCCTTGTTCTCCGGATCCGCCGATCCACCCGCCGACCCGGCGATGCTACGACGCAGCAGGTCGCGGTTCGTCGGACCTGTATGGTCCTTCTTCCAGATTTCGAAACAGAACTCGATGAGTTCCGCAAACAATTTCTCTTTGTTCTCGAAATGGTAGTAAATGGAACCGTTCGGCAGCCCGGAAAGCCTGGCCACCTCGGACATCGTGGTGCCCTCGTAACCCGCCGTCACAGCCAGGGACAACGCCGCATCGAGGATCGCCCGCTCGTTTTCCGGGGTCGACTGATGAACTCGACGCCTCGCCATCTCAACTCCTTTCACCGCGACGGGACCACAAAGTGATCCCTATCGCTTTCTACCAGTGCGGCCGACCGAACCTTCGGTCACCGCTGTGACAGTGAGGTCGCCGGGAGCGACCACACGGGCGCCGTCCTCCTCGACAGCGAGGAGTCGTGGGCTCTCCGGTCGCCACACCGGAGCAGTCCCGGAACCGTCACGCACGAACGGGACGATCGCGTCCCGGAACGCCGCCCGCACACACTCGAACGTGTCCCGATCGACACCTTCCATCATCGGCGCACCGCGCCAAGCATGGCGGTCGCCGAAGACGAACGGGAGCGTGAAGCAGTGCGGCGACAACGCCCGTTCCAGAGAGCTGCGAACATCGAGGCGCATCAGTCTCGTTGGGACTGCGGCACTTCGGGCGAGGTCGTACGCCACCGATCGGAACTGCCACAGTGTCGTGGCGAGCACCATCTGCTCGTATGCCGACTCCCGCTCGGCCGTGTGGTCGAGCACCGCCTCCGGAGCGCTGAACGAGCGCGCCACGAAGTCCTCCAGCTTCTCCCGAGAGAAGGACTCGGCAGGTTGTGTTCTGAGGAAGGCCGCGGTCTCCTCGGCGGTGGTGACCACCAGTAGCGCCGAGGTGTGCAGCCGAGCGGCACTCAGCTTCGGCTCCCCCAACCATCCGGGCATCCGCGGCCCGGCGGCCGGGGCGAAGGCGAATCCCGCACCGCGGTAGTTCAGCGCAGTGGTGCGCTGCGCGGCCAGGATCGACTCGACCGGAGCGGTGGCGAACCGTTCCGGTGCCAGTGCATCCTCGAATGCCGCGCGCCGCGCCTCGTGGTCGCACTCGGACAACGGGGCCAGGCGCGGCATGCTGAGTAGCAGCGTGCGGGCGAACATTCCTCCGGTCTGCGGCAGGACACTCAGCGCATGCGCATACCACGCGCCGGCGGAGTCCCCGGCAATGGTGATGTTGGCCGGATCGCCGCCGAACGCGGCGATGTTGTCCCGAACCCAACGCGCTGCCACCTCGAGATCCCGCAGCGGCTGCGCCGAGGCATCGGCGTCGCCCGAGCCACCGAGGTGGCCGAGCGCGCCGATCCTGTAGCCGACCGTGACGAGCACAATCCGTCCGCTGCGGACGAGGTCGTGCGCGTCGTACCAGCGCGACTCGCCGGAGCCCGTTGTGAATCCACCACCGTGAACGAACAACAGCACCGGAAGCCCGGTCGAGTCGGCAGGTGCCTGGATCCTCAGGGAGAAGGCATCCTCGTGCTGGGGCAGTTCACCGAGTGCCTGCCCGAGGATCCCATCGAGTATCCCGCCGGTCTGGGGAAAGGCGGAAGGCGGCGACTGCGCGATGGTCGGCGGTCCCAGCGCGGAACCACGGTCGGCTCGATCGAGCCGCGCGCCGTACCGCACACCTCGGGCGTCGACGACCCCTTCGACGACTTCGGCACGGACGACACCGGTGTCGACCGTGAACTCCCTCGAACCCGCACTCACGGAGGTCATGGCAGAAAGTCGTAGTCGTCCGGGTTCACGTGCTCGGTGATCTTCCAGTATTCGGCGTTGGTGTAGGGCCACACCTGTGAGACCCGGCCGACGCTGTTCTGGTACCAACTGCGCACGTAGGGCTGACCCCACGCCATCAGACGGTTCTCCCGGTCGACCCACTCCACGAAGCGGTCCAGGGCCTCGGGGGTGACGTCGAGAGCCTTGACGCCCCGGTCGAGGACCTCACGGATCGCCTCGAGCGAGTACTCCCCGGCGCGCTCGAGCATGAAGTGCAGGCTGCCGGCGACGACACCACCGATGTTCGGCCCGTACAGCATGAAGAAGTTCGGGTAGCCCGGCACGGTGATGCCGTTGTACGCGCGGGCGTCGCCCTTCCAGAATTCGTGGATCTCCACCCCGCCTCGACCGATCACCTCGACACCGTCGAGGTAGTCCGACGGCTTGAATCCGGTGGCGTAGACGATGAGGTCGACCTCGTGGTGCGTCCCGTCGGCGGTACGGATTCCGGTCTCGGTCAGCTCCACGATGGCGTGCGTCGACACCGTAGTGCTTTCGGCCATCAGCGCTTTCGCCCACACGCCGTTGTCGCGCAGCATCCGCTTCGCACCGGGCGGGTAGGACGGGACGGCGATCTCCAACAGGTCCGGTCGTCCCTCGAACTGCTCCGTCAGCCGCGCGATCAGTTCGTCGCGCACCTTCCGGTTCGTGGCGGAGACACTCAACGGCGCACCGGGCCAGTCCTTTTCGGCGCGGACGGTGTGGAATCGTCCGGGAATTCCCTGCGTGATGACCCACAGCCGGTACCACTGACCGTAGTAGGGGACCTTGCGCACCAGCCAGGCGAACGCCTCGGAATGGTTGTCGTGGTAGGTCGGGGCGGGCAGCATCCACGGGGCGCTGCGCTGGAAGACGGTCAGCGAAGCGACCTCTTCGTAGATGGCAGGCACGATCTGATAGGCACTGGCACCGGTACCGATGACCGCGACCCGCTTGCCACGCCAGTCGTAGGAGTCGTCCCACTCCTGCGAGTGCATGGTGACTCCGCGGAAGCGTTCGGCTCCGGGAAAGTCGGGGATGTTCGGGATGTCGAGCTGCCCGACCGCGCTGACGATCGCCTGGAACGTGCGGGTGCGTTCGGCGCCCTGCGCGTCCCGGGTCACCACGATCCACGCGCCGGCCTCGTCGTCCCAGCGTGAACTCACCAGTCGGGTGCCGAACTCGATCAGGTCGATGAGTCCGGCGCGCTCGGCGACCGTGTTCAGATAGTCGTCGATCTCCCCACCCTCGGCGAACTGGTGGGGCCAGTCGACCCGCTGCGCGAACGAGTAGGAATACCCGAAAGTCGGTGTGTCCAGGCGCACTCCGGGGTAGTGGTTCTTCTGCCAGGTGCCGCCCAGCCGATCGGCGGCGTCGATCATCGTGAAGGGCACACCGGCCTGACGGTAACGGTGTCCGGCGGCGATACCCGAGACACCCGCACCGACGATGAGCACCTCGAAGCGGCGCCCCTCGGCGACGTCCTCGAAGCGCCAGTCGGGAGCGGCACTCTTGTCCTCGGCCAGATCGAGTTCGTGCTTGAGCGAGTCGGACCAGTCGGCGTTGCCGCCGGTGAGGTAGCCCAGGACGTCGGTGACCGCGGTGTCGGAAAGCATGCCGACGCTGGTGATCCGCTCGTCGCGAAGGCGGCGCAGTCCGGTGAGGGCGAGCTCGCGGGCCTTGTCCTGCTGGGTTTCCGACATCCCCCCGTGCGGGTGCCCGATCGTGTCGACGGGCGTCAGCGGTGGGCGCAGGTCCTCGGTGAGGACGGCGGTGTCACCCGTAGCGGCGGCGATGGCCACCAGCAGCGAGGGAAGATCGGCCTTGTCGGCGATCTCCTGCAGGAACTCGTCGGATTCGGTGATCGGCTCGTACTCGTCGCGCCAGAACAGGTCGTCGTAGCGGTCGATACCAGAAGTGCTCATCTGTTCTCTTTCCTCCGGGAGCGGTCGACGCTGCGCGAGAGGTCGACGTAGGTCCGTAGTGCGGCGACGACCCGTGCCTCGTCGGCAGCGGTGAACACAGCCGCGACGTAGCGGTCCGGGCGAACGACGACGACATGGGGCACCCCGAGCGGGCGGGCCGGGTCGACGAACGCGCCGGTGAGGTCGGTCAGATCGGAGGGCCCTGCCTCCTGCGGGCCACGATGGTGGCCGCGTGGGAGAAGACGCACCCGTGGGACGCCGTTCCAGAACGGATCGCGCGCGACCTGCCCGGTCCCTGTGGGGCCGAGTTCGAGGATCGCCCATCCGGTTCCGAGATGCGCGTCGAGGGGCGAGGTGGTGCCCTCGGCGGTCTCGACCGTCGGCTGGCTCATGGCCTTGCCGACGGCTTCTGCGAAGCGGGAGTCCACTTCACGTGCCGGATCGACGGCGACGCCCTTGGAGTAGTCCGGCGGGGTGATGAACCGCATGGAGGACAGATAGGCGTGGACCGGCGGGAACAGTCGCGCCACGGAGAAGACGACGTCGCGGGCGGCGGCTGCGACGCCGCGGGCCATGACGATCGAGCCGGTGATGTGCGAGATGCGCACCATCTTCTTGGCATGGGTACGACGTTCGGACTCGTAGCTGTCGAGCAGACGGTCGGTGCCCACACCGTCGAGTGCGGCCCGCAGCTTCCAGGCCAGGTTCGACGCGTCGCGAAGACCGGCATTGAGTCCCTGGCCCGAGAACGGGGGCATGAGATGGCCGGCGTCACCGACGAGGAATGCGCGTCCGGCCCGGTAGGTCTTGGCGAGCCGGCGGTGGGCGACGTAGACGACTGCGCGGCGGATGTCCTCCGGGGTCACCTGTGGGTGGAACGGAAGGACCAGTTCGCGGATCTTGTCCGGGCGGGTGATCTCCTCGGCGTCGTCGCCGGGAAGCATCATGAATTCCAGACGCAGTCGTCCCTTGATGCCGGGGACGTAGACGTACGGCCGATCGCCGTTGCCGTGGAACTCGGCGTAAGGCTCCTTCTCGCGGGTGGTGTTCAGCAGGTCGACGACCACCCAGCGTTCTTCCTGGGTCGATCCGACCAGGGGCACACCGAGGGCATCGCGGGTGAAGCTTCGGCCACCGTCCGCGCCGGCCAGCCACGATCCGACGACGGTCGAGGTGACGCCGTCCTCGGAGCGGGTGGTCACCGTGACGGTCGTGCCGTCCTGGGTGATCGCGACCGCGCGCTGGCCCGTTCGGAAGTCGATGTCGGGATGTTCGACCGCCCTGTCCCACAGCAGCTGTTCGAGGACGGGTTGATCGAACTGCGACTTCGCGGGGTGTCCGGTACGGGAGGGAACGGGCTTGGACTGGGCGAGCAAGCGGTCGCCGAGACCGAAATAGCGTGCCCCGGTGTCCAGATAGGACTCCGCCTTGAGGTCGTCCGCCAAGCCCAGACGCTCGAGGATGCGGAAGGACTCGTCGGCGATGCTGATGGCGCGGGGCAGGTCCCCCGGGGCGGTCATCGGTTCGATCACCGAGACCCGGGCACCTTCGTCGGCGAGAAGCAGGGCGAGGGTGAGCCCCACGGGACCTCCGCCGACGACGACAACGTCTG
The DNA here is from genome assembly GCF_053589115.1 of Rhodococcus sp. NPDC003383. Classification (NCBI taxonomy): domain Bacteria; kingdom Bacillati; phylum Actinomycetota; class Actinomycetes; order Mycobacteriales; family Nocardiaceae; genus Rhodococcus; species Rhodococcus sp. NPDC003383. The sequence continues at coordinate 9,550 of NZ_JBSFRG010000051.1, forward strand.
CATCGATGTTGTTCTGCTGCATGTTCATCGCGGTCACAACACCGCAGCCTGTCGTGAGGTGACCATTCCGGTCTTGTTGGTCTTGGCGATCTGCACCTGCTCGTAGACATGGGCGCGCAGTTCGCTGAAGCGGGTGAGCGAGCGTGTGCCGAGCTGGCCCCGCTCGTCCGGCAGGTCGATCTTCACGTCGTCCTGGATCACCGTGGGCGAGCTCGACAACACCAGGACCCGCTCACCGAGGTAGACGGACTCCTCGATGTCGTGGGTGACGAAGAGGATGGTCATGTTGTGCCGCTTCCACACCGAGCGGACGAGGTCCTCGAGGTCGGCCCGGGTCTGCGCATCGACCGCGGCGAACGGTTCGTCCATGAGCAGGACGCTCGGGTGCGTGGCGACCGCGCGGGCGATGGCGACGCGCTGTTGCATGCCCCCGGACAACTGCCAGGGGTAGCTGTTGCGAGCCTGCTCGAGGCCGACCGAGTGCAAAGCTTCGTCGACACGCGCGCGACGCTCCGCCTTGGACAGCTTGGCGATCTTGAGCGGCAGTTCGATGTTGGCGGCCACCGTCATCCAGGGATAGAGGCTGCGACCGTACTCCTGGAACACCACGGCCATACCCCTGGCCGGCCCGTTGACGGGCCTGCCGTCGAGCACGACCGCACCCGAGGTCGGCGCCATGAGACCGGCGATGCACTTGAGCAGTGTGGTCTTGCCGCTTCCCGACGGGCCGACGAGGCAGGCGAATTCACCCTGGTGCAGGTCGAAGGTGAGGGACTTGACCGCTTCGAACTCTTTGCCGTCCCGGCTGTATACCTTCTTGACCTTGTCGACGCGGAGTCGAACGTCTTGGTGATCAGTCATTCGCACTTTCCTTCAATCCTTCGTACCAGCCGAGGACTCGGCCCTGGACGATCTGGAACAACACGGACAGCGCCACGCCGAGCAGCCCGAGCAACACGATGCCGCTCCACATCTCGGGGATGTCGATCCGATTCTGGAAGTTGATGATGGCGTAGCCGATTCCCTCTGTGGCCGCGAACATCTCGGAGACGACCATCAGGACGAGGCCGACCGCGAGGCTCTGGCGGATGCCGGCGAAGATCTGCGGTGCCGCGGCCGGGAGTACGAGATACCGCATCCGGTCGATGCCGGTGAGTCCGTAGACCCGGCCGGTGTCGCTCTGAACCTCGTCGATGGAGGCGACGCCCTTGATGGTGTTGAGGAGGATGGGCCACAGACATCCGAGGACGATGACGGTGACCTTCATGGCGTCGTTGATGCCGATCAGCAGGAGCAGGACCGGGATCATGATCGTCGACGGGACCGCGCGCAGGAACTCGAGCAGCGGGCTGAGCAGCCATCGCACCCAGTCGATCGAACCGATGGCGATACCGAGACCGACGCCGAGGACGATGGACAGCGCCAGGCCGACCAGCAGACGCGCGATACTGGGAAGAGCGTCCTGCGTGAATCCGTCGCCGAGCCACACGGTGCGGAACGCGGTGACGAGTTGGTCCGGGTCGGGAACGTAGAAGCTGCCACCACCCTGCGTGGCCGCCCACCACGCTGCGATCAGCACGATCGGCAGGCCGACGAAATATCCGAGACTCTTCAGTGTTTTCACGACTTCACACCTCCACGCACCGAGGCGTGCCAGAAGAGAACCTTGCGTTCGATCGTTCCCATCAGCCAGTTGACGAGCATGCCGAGCACGCCGCTGGTGACGATGAGGGCGAACATCGCCGGCGCGTCGTCGTTGATCTGTGCGAGTGCGACGTCCTGGCCGAGACCCGGGGTGCCGATGATCAGCTCGACGCCGACGGACAGGATCAGCGCGACCGTGGCGGCCAGGCGTATGCCGGTCATGAGGAAGGGAAGCAGGGTCGGGAAGAGCAGGTAGCGGACCCTCTGCCAGAAGTTCATCTGCAGGGTCAGGGCGGTGTCCGTGGCGACCTTGTCGACGTCGGCCACGCCGTAGAGCACCTGGACCAGCACGATCCAGAAGCAGGCGTAGACGACGATCAGAAGCTCGGCGCTGAGGGCAGGTCCGTACAGGAGCGCGGCCAGCGGGATGAGCGCGACCGCGGGGATGGGCCGAAGGAACTCGATGGTCGAGTGGGTCGCCCGCCTGAGGAACGTACTGGAGCCGATGATCACGCCGACCACGATGGCGGCGACGCTGGAGACCACCAGACCGATCAGCCAGGCACGCAGTGTGTAGCCGACCGAGGTCCAGAAATCGGGATCGGACAGGTTCTCGACGAATTCCGCGAACACCACCGTCGGGGGTGGCAGATAGTGCGAACCGACCGGTCCGATGGCAGAGAACACCTGCCAGATCAGGAGAAAGCCCAGACTGCCGGCCACGCCGAGGAGAAGCGGCTTGTACGGGGCGACTGCACTGGGTGTTCGGGAACTGTCCCGTTGCGGCGGAACCGCCACGGGCTTCTCCAGTTCTCGTTGTGCCACGCTCATGGCAGGCAACCTTTCGAGTGTTGCGGAGGCATGGGGTGGGTCGGGCCTCGCGGCCCGACCCACGCGGTCAGTGGTTCCAGACGACGTTCTCGCCGGGCTCCTTGTTCATGACGTTGTACTTCACCAGCAGGGTGCTGAACTGGTCGATCGCGTCGGCGTCCAACTTCGCATCCCATTGGATGAACTCGGTCTTCGCAGCGACCTCGGGGGCGGTGCCGATCACCTTCGGCAACAGGGCGCGGACGTCGTCCTGATGTGCTTCGGCGTAGGTGAGAGTTTCGTCGAGGGCTTCCGTAAACCGTTCGACCAGATCGGGTTTGGTGTCGATGAGCTTCCTGCCGGCCACCATGACCAGCTCGGCGCCATCGAGGCCCGCCGCCGGGATGAAGTCGCTGACGACGGCGCCACCGTTGTTCAGGATCTGCCCGATGAACGGCGGTCCGGCCATTCCGGCATCGATCTGCCCGCTCTCGAGCTGCGCGGCGACCTGGTCGAACCCGAGCTGGACGAAGGTGATCGACTCGGGATCGCCGCCGTCCTTCGCGACCGCTTCCTTGATGCCGATCTCGCCGATGCTCCCGAGGGCATTGATCGCGACCCGCTTACCTTCGAGGTCCTTCGCCGACTTGATATCCGAGCCCGAGCCGACGAGCACGGCGACGGAGTCACCCAGGGTGCCGGGGCGGTTCTTGGCGTAGCCGGACACGATCGGCACGTCGAGGCCCTTGCTGCTCGCGACCAGCGGCGTGGTCGGGCTGGCCAGGATGAAGTCGAGGCTCCCGGAATTCACGGCCGGCAACTGCGCAGCACTCGACTGGCCCATGACGAGTTCGATCTCGATTCCCTGCTCGGCGAAAAAGCCCTGGTCGATGCCGATCTGGAAGGCACCCACCGCCGACGAGGGGAAAAGCCCCACCTTCACGATGTCGAGACCGCTGTCCGATTTCGATGCGGCGCCGTCGTTCGATCCGTTGGAGCACGCGGTCAACGCAAGTGCCAACGCCGCGCTTCCGGCGAGCACAGACAAGGTCCGCTTCATGAATTCCTTCTTCCCTGAATCCGGCTGTTCCGGAATCCGACTGTTCCGGGCGATCTTGATGGGTCGTGCAGATGTGACGCCCGCAACATCGACTATGTCACAGATTTAATATTGGTCAAGCCTTATTGCATTTTCACTGAGGAATGCATTCTGCTGGCCGCAGCCGGGCAGCGGAAAACACCGACTCCAAGGTCGAGTCGAGATCCTGAGCGAGACATTCGGCCGCGATGACATGGTCCGGTCGCACAACCACCGCCGAGAACGGCCGCTGATGGAACCAGGACTTGAGCACGCCCGACGGATCGCCCACTACGTGCACACCGTCCCCGGCGTTCTCCGTTGCCCACGGAAGCTGGGAGGCAGGTACCAGATGCACCAGGCGTGCGCCGAGCGACTCCAGTCGCTCCAGGTTCTCCTTGTCGACGAGCTGCCGTGGATCGTTGTTCCACACGAAGATTCGCCAGCCGGACCCCGTCACATCGTCGAGCAGCCGATCGGTCGCGGCCGTCGTGCACACCCGCGGCTGCGGGAACAACGTACCGACAGCCGACTTGAAGTCCTCCGCAACGGGTACCGACTTCAACCGGGGCACCCGCGCCGGCACCACGACGCCGCGCTCGTAACGCGGCATGGGCTTGAAGCCCTGCCCGGAGACATACGCCTTCAGTCGCGGCAACCGGTCGACGACCACTGCTGCGGCATCACGTGCCGCAGAACGCAGTTTGCTGCGGTTGGTGACCAGGTTGGCCATGCCGACCGACAGGTCGACCATCGCCTTCACATGGTCGCGACGCTCCTCCGCGTAGGTGTCGAGCAACGCATCGTCGGCTTGGCCCTTCACCACCGCAGCCAGCTTCCAGCCGAGATTCATCGCGTCACGAATGCACGAATTCCATCCCTGCCCGGCGACCACCGGCATGACGTGGGCGGCATCGCCGGCCAGGAGGATCGGTCCTTCCCGGAACCGGGACGCCAACCGCGCGTGATGGGTGTAGACACGTCGACGGATGATGTTCAGCCGCTTCGGGTCGGGCACGTGATCGGCGAGGAGACCGTAGATGAACTCGTCCGATTCGACGAGCTCCTCCCCCTCGTCGTCGAGCATCATGAACTCCCAGCGCCGAATCCCGTGCGGGAGGCTCAAAGTGGCGTAGCCACGCGTAGGGTCACCGCCGAACACCGCGTGCGGCGTGCCGATCGGGTCGTCGGCGACGTCGATCACGAGACCGCGTTGCTTGCGGGTCTCGCCTTCGAACTCGATGCCGAGACGGGTCCGGGTGAAGGACCGGCCGCCCTCGCACCCGATGACGTAGCGCGCCGTGATCTGCGAGGTCACCTCCCCCGACTTGACGGTGACCGTCGCTTCGTCGTCGGTGTAGGTGAGGTCGATCGCTTCGGTGCCGAGCCGGACGTCGACCGTCTCGAAACGCTCCAAGCCCGCCAACAGGACCTGGTCCACCAGCGGCTGAACGAAGCCGTTGCGCCGCGGCCATCCGAATTCACGTGTCGTGGGGTTGATCTCGGCGATGACCTTCATCTCGCCGTTGACGATCCGGACCTGCTGGTCGGGGACCGTGTGCGGCAGCACCTTGTCCACGAGGCCGATCGACTGCATGACCCGCAGGGCCTCGTCGTCGATACCGACCGCCCGCGGATAGTCGATGAGCTCGTCGAGTGCCTCGATCAGCACCGTGCGCACACCGTGCTGGCCGAGCAGGTTCGCGAGCGTGAGACCGGTGGGGCCCGCGCCGATGATCAGGACGTCCGTGTTCACGATTCACTCCTCAGGGATGCGATGTTCTGGCGTGCCTGGGCCCCGACCATGACAAGGTCGATCCCGAGCCCCACGTAATCGATCAGCTCGGCACGAGCCAGAGCGACTGCGTAAGTGGGGGAACCGGCGTAGATTCCGCAGGTTCGTCCGTATGCTCGTGCGACCTTTGCGATCTCGACGATCGCGTCGTACACCGGACCGTCCGCCCAGTCGGCCCCGCCTCCGAGACCGAAGGACACGGCCAGATCCGCCGGTCCGATGTAGACGGACCCGACACCGTCCACCGAGAGGATCTCCTCGGCGGCGTCGAGGCCACGGCGCGTCTCGATCTGCACGATGCACTCGACCGCGTCGTTCCCGGCCTCGGTGTAGCTGCTGCCGGAATACAGCTGGGGGCGGCTGGGCCCCAGGCTGCGGCGACCCAGCGGCGGATACTTGGTCGCCGCCACGAGTGCTCTTGCCTCATCGGCACTTTCGACGGTCGGAGCGATGATGCCGCGCGCGCCGCTGTCCATCAGGCGACCGATCGGACCGGAGTCGATGCTCGCCACGCGCACGTACCGGTATCGGACGTCGCGCGGGATCGCCCGAAGCATCGTGCAGGCGGTCTCCAACCCGACTTCACCGTGCTGCAGGTCGATGACAACCCCGTCGTACCCGTTGAACAAGCCGCTTTCGACGATGCTCAACGACGGCGTGGCGACGTGGAGGAGGGCGGGGATGCTCGTCACTTGTCGGCCTCGGCCAGCCGACGAGCGTGCGCCGCTGCGTTCTCGCCGCCGAAGACCGGAACGATCTCCCGGCGGCGAATGCGCCATTCCCCGTCCACCTGGACGTACTCCTCGCGGAACTCGCCGACGCTGGCGGGGCGCAGCGGATCGTCCTGCGTGCTGCGGAACGTCGTGTAGTAGGTCGTGCCCGTGAGGACTCCGTCCTTCCAGGCGAGTCGGGTGCCGCCCGAGAAGTGGCGGACCGTTCCCGCGTCCTGGGTGACCCGGCGTTCCCCCCACGCCTTGATGGCGTCGCGGCCGTTCATGGTGCCGAGCGGCCCGACCGAGACCGCATCCTCGGCATACAGGGTGTAGAGCCGGTCGGCGTGACCGTGGTCGAGCAGCCAATGATGCTCCGCCACCAATTGTTCGATGGCGACGCGAATCTCGGTGGTGACGGCGGGTGTGGACCCGGAAGTGTTCTCGGTGTTCTCGGTCATCGGTTCATGCCTTCGAATCGAGGGTTGCGCGCACGCAACCCAGTCCGGTGATGGTGGCGGTGCATTCGACGTCGGCCGGCCAGGGCTCGATGTATCCGATCGAACCCGAGAGCAGGATCTCGCCGGCCCGCAACGGATGCCCGATCCGCAGTGCCGTCTCGGCGAGCCATTGCACCGCCTTGATCGGGTGGCCGAGCACGTTGCTTCCGATGCCCCGGGTGATCTCGTCACCGGTCGCGGTGGTGATCGACATCTCGACACCGGTGAGATCGACCTCGCCGTAGGCGTGTCGTTCCTCGCCGAGGACGACCCCGTCGCACCCTGCGTTGTCGGCAATGGTGTCGACGATCTTCCCGACATTGCCGGCAAAGCGGAAATCGACGAGTTCGAATGCGGGAGTGATGTATTCGATCGCGTCCTCGATCGCATCGGGGTCGGCAACGAGGATGTCCTTCGCCAGGACGAAGGCGACCTCGGCCTCGATGCGCAGGAAGTTGTGCGCGGACGCGGGGATCACGACGCCCGAGGAGTGGACCATGTCGTCGTGGATGATGCCGTAGTCGGGTTCGAAGACCCCGACCCGCTTCTGCACGAGCGGGTTCGTCAGACCGACCTTACGGCCGACACGACGCACACCGAGTTCGGCCTCCCGCCGGGCCGCGACGAGCTCGGAGATGCTGTACGCCGCATCGAGATCACGCTCGGGCAGCCGCGGACTGACGAAGTCCATGGTGGTGACGTCGCGGCGGGCGCGATAGAGCTCGTCGGCGATCTGTTCGATGACGCTGGTCTCTGTCATGGTTCAGCCTTTTCGTGCGAGGAAGTCGAGGACGGTGGCGTTGAAGGTTTCGGGGTCCTCCCACTGCGGCCAGTGCGCCGCATTCTCGATGAGCAGGAACTGGCCGTCCGGAATCGACTCGGCGAGTTCCTTTCCCACCTCGGGTCCGCCGCTGGGCTCGTGGTCGGTCCATACCAGCAATGCAGGTACGGGGATCGCCGCGAAGTCCTCGTCGGTGACCCGGTTGCGGTAGCGGGTCTCCGGCTGACGCAGCACCGCGATGTGGTGCATGGCGTCGCCGAAGCCGTCGCGGGAGTACACCGCCTGCCGGATGTGGACCAGTTCGTCGGTGATCTTGCCGGGGTCGTGGATGACGACCTGCAGCCGCTTCTTGACGTTGTCGTAGGTCGGTTCGGTGACGGCCTGGCGGCTGACCGACTGGGCACGGTCGACCCGCTCGGCGGTCGTGACGCGACCGCCCGGGGCACTGAGGATCACCGTCCGCACCCGATCGGGGTGGTGGCCGGCGAACTTGATCGCGATCCAGCCGCCGAGGGACTCGCCGCACAGGTGCGCGCGGTCCAGGCCGAGCACGTCGAGCAGGGCGAGCAGGTGTTCCTCGTATTCGGGGATCTCGAGGTCGTGGTCGGTCAGGGTGGTGAAGCCGTGACCGGGATAGTCGTATCCCACCACCCGGTACTTCGAGGCCAGAGCACGGATGTTCTGGGTGAAGGCCTCGATGTGGCCGGTGGTTCCGTTGAGCAGGACCACGGTCTGCTCGTCGGGTCCGCCGGGGCCGTCGACGGTGAGTACGCGGGTGCGCCAGCCGTTCACCTCGAGATATTCGAGGCGGTGCGGCAGGTCGGCGACGGCTTCCCAGAAGGTCTTGAACTCGTACATGTCCTCACGCTCCGATCGCGGCCTGGATACCGAAGCCGGCGCCCCAGGTCTCCACGGCCCAGTAGTGGTCGACGGTGAGCCGGTAGGGGCCGGCGGTGGACAGGGCGGCGTACGCCGCGATCCAGCTGCGCATCTCGTGGGCCGCGCTGCCCCCTTCGGCGACGAACCGGTCGTTGTCCCAACCGTCGACGGCGGACAGCTCACCGGAGCGGAAGGTGTTCAGCACCAGCGCGTCCCAGGCTTCGTTGAGCGGTGCGCTCGAGGCCTTGCCGTCGGCGATGGCCTGGATACCCTTCACGATCGCCTGTTCGCGGGCGGCGCGCTCCTCCCGACTGGGGGCGTACTCGACGAGGCGCCGGCGCACCGGTTCCGGGGCGTCGTCCCAGCGCGGGACGGGCGGGTTGTGCGAGATGCCGCCGGAGGCCACCAGCAGAACTCGCTTGTCGAGCTGCTGCGCCGCCCGGCCCACGGCCTCCCCGAACAACCGGACACGCTGCATCGGCGTGAGCGGGAATCCGAGAGCGTTGACGAAGATCGGAACGATGGGCCGGCTCAAGGGGTGGCCGTAGATGAATTCGAGCGGTTGCAGGATGCCGTGGTCCACCGTCATCCGCTCGGACCGGCCGATGTCGATTCCCTGTTCGAGGACCAGTGCGTGCAGGGTTCGGGCGATGTCCCCGTCGACGGGCACCGGGCCTGCTGTGGTGCCGTAGTCACCGACACCGACGGCCTCGGCTCCGATCGCCCAGGGGGTAATCAGCGAGTACAGCTGACCGTTGAAGTGATCGGGGCCCAGTGCGACGACCACCTCGGGGTCGAAGCTCTCGACGAAGGAGCGCACTTCACCGATTGCGGCCTCGATTTCCGCCATCGTCGTGCCTCCCGGGTCGACATTGCCGAATGACGGCGCATGGGACAGGGCGGCGACTGCCAAAGGCATGACAGGAGTTCCTTTCATAGGGCACCCGCACGTGGGCAGGATCGAGGACGGGAAAAGACTCTAGTCTCTAGAGTCGTCACTCTAGAGACTAGAGTCACATGACCGCAACCACACTTCGCCCCAATTAGTGACTCCGGCTATTCGCCGGGCGCGATGGGCATGAAGAGAGCCACCCCGGTATGGACAGATCTGCCCGTACCGGGGTGGCTGGAGAGGCAACACATTGTGCCGCCCAGAAGATCGGAGCTCAGGAACCGACCGGATCGGTCAGCATGATGCCGAAACCGGCACCCCATTCGTGGACCGGCCAGTACCAGCGGCCTGCGACCGTCGGGGTGTCGACGGCGTTGACCGCCGCGAAGGCGGCGACCCACGCACGGATCTCGTGCGCCGATCCCCCACCCTCACGCGCCATCCAGTCGGTGGCCCATCCGTCGACCGCGTCGAGACGACCCTCGGCGAAGGTGTCCATGACGAGCCGGTCGAACTCCTCGTTGAGGGGCTGCTGACCGGTGCCGGTGCGCACGTGCTCGCGCGCGGCCTCGATGACCCGGCGCTGCCGTTCCTCCCGCTGCTCGGGGGTGTAGTGACGACCGTCGATCAGACGCTCACGCAGCTGCTCCGGCGCCCCCTCGAGCTTCGGGACCGGCGGATCGTGCGACAGACCTCCGGATCCGACGATCAGCACCCGCTTGTTCCAGCGGGCGGCCTCGCGGCCGATCGCCTCACCGAACCTGCGCACGCGGCGCATCGGCACCAGCGGCAGACCGACCGCGTTGACGAACACCGGCACGATGGGACGCTCGTAGTCCACGCCGTAGAGCATCTCGAGCGTCTGCGTCATGCCGTGGTCGACATACAGCCGCTCGGACTGGGCGACGTCGATCTCCTCGTCGAACACCGCCTGCACGAGCCGGGCGGCATGCTCCCGGTCGACCGGCAACGCGCGTTGCTGCGTGCTCCAGTCCCCGACGCCGATGGCCTCGGAGCCGATGCAGAACGGCGGCATCATGTCGTAGAAGACACCGTTGAAATGATCGGGTCCGAAGACGATCGTGATCTCGGGATCGAAGTCCTCGATCGCCTTCCGAATCTCGTCCGTCGCCGCATCGATCTCACCCAGCACGCCACCGGCGGGCTCGATCTCGCCGATGAGCGGCGAGTGCGACATCGTGCAGACCGCGATGGCCATCGGCTACTGCTCCGCGACGATCTCGTTGCGCAGGACCCCGAGGCCGGTGATCTCGACCTCGACCACATCGCCGGGATTCAGCAGCGCCGGCGGGTCCATGAACAGGCCCACACCACCCGGGGTTCCGGTGACGATGATGTCGCCGGGCGCGAGCGGGGTGAAGGTCGAGATGTGCTCGATCAACCGGTCGATCGGGCAGCGCATGTCCGCAATCGTGGCCTTCTGGCGCTGCTCACCGTTGACCCGCGTCTCGAGGGTGCATTCCTGAATGTCCTCGATGTCGGCGGCCGGCACGAAGTACGGGCCCATCGCGCCGGTGCGCGGGAAGTTCTTCCCCGGGATCCACTGCGTCGTGGCGCGCTGCCAGTCACGCACGGTGAAATCGTTGTAGATGCTGTAGCCCGCGATCACCGACTGCGCCTCCGCAGCGGGAACCTTGAAGGCCGGAGCGCCGATGACCACGGCGAGCTCACCCTCGTAGTCGAACTGGGTGCCCACCGCCGGGATCTCGACCGGGACCAGGTGACCGGTCTGGGAGTCGGCAAACCGCGTGAACAGGGTCGGGGCACCGACCTCGGCCTTACCGGTCTCCTCCAGATGCGACCGGTAGTTGACGCCCACGCAGATGATCTTGGCGGGGTTCGGCACGGCCGGCAGGAAGGAAACCTCGGACTCCTCGGCAACGGGCTCGAGGCCGTCGACCAGCGAATCGCGCAGCAGACCCGCGGCTATGGCGTCGCGCAGGGAAGCGGCCACGTCGGCGCCGTTCACGCCCAGGTCGTAGACCTGCCCGTCGACCACGGCACCCCAACTCTGACGACCCTCAACCTCGAAACTCACGTACTTCACAATCACATCTCCTCTGAAGAATGTATTTTCACCACAATAGTACGTCAGTAGTTAAGCAAAATATAGTCGATCGCGGAAGGTGCCGGGCGGCGAGCAGGTGGGAGATACTTGCGCCCATGCGACTGACCCACTTCGGACACTCCTGCCTGCTCGTCGAACACCGCGGCGCGAAGATCCTGTTCGACCCGGGCACCTTCTCGCACGGCTTCGAGGGCATCACCGGGCTCGACGCGATCCTGGTCACGCACCAGCATCCCGACCACGCCGACGCCGCGCGCCTGCCCGCCCTGCTCGACGCGAACCCCGACGCGAAGCTGTTCTCGGATCCGCAGTCCGCGGACCTGCTCGAGGGTGGCTGGACCGCGGTGCGCCCGGGTGACACGTTCGAGATCGGCGAGCTGACGATTCGCGGCACGGGCGGCCGGCACGCCGTCATCCATCCGGATCTGCCGGTCATCGACAACACCGCGTTCCTGCTCGGCGACGACGAGAACCCGTCCCGGCTGCTGCATCCCGGTGACTCGCTGTACATCCCGCACGAGCGCGTCGACGTCCTCGCACTCCCGTCCGCGGCGCCGTGGCTGAAGATCTGGGAGGCGGTGGATTACCTGCGCGCGGTGAATCCGCGGGTCGCCGTCCCGATCCACCAGGCCATCATCGCCGAGCAGGCCAACGGCATCTTCTACGGTCGCTACAGCGAAATGGCGCCGGAGGGAACGGAATTCCGCGTCCTGCCGCACGAATCCGACATCGAGGTCTAGGACACCGCGACGGTGGTGCGCCGGTAGGTGCCGTTTCCCGCCGCGTCCGCGAGGACCTTCCCCACCTCGCGGCGGGAAACGTGCCACCTCGAGATCGCGCCGTCGACCGTGGCCGTGGCGGTGCCGTCGGCGGGTTCGTCGGTGAGGTTCACCGGCTGCACGACGGTCCAGTCGAGACCGCTGTCCCGCACGAGGCCGTCCTGGACCTCGGTGTCGGCGATCTGGGGTCCGAGCAGGAGCTTGAACATCAGGCTGTAGCGGAGCGGCAGCCTGCCCTGCGTCTCCCCCACGCCGTACGACGTCTGCACCACGAGCCGGGGCACACCGTGGCGGCGCATCGCGTCGATCACGTTGCGCGTTCCCCGCGAGCGCACGTCGAGAGGGGTGTGGGCCGGTCCGCGTGCCCGGACTCGCAGCGGGTTCTCGCTGATACCGAGCGTGACGACGACCGCGTCGTGGCCCTGCACGGCAGCGTCGACGTCCTCGGGTCGCGTCGCATCACCGCGTCGGACGGATTCGCGCGGGCGTTCAAGCGGGTCACGGGCGTCTCACCCGGATCGATGCGACGCCCGGCTGCTGCGGAAACCTAGCGGGCCGCGGCTCGACCCGCGGCGCGCCCGGAGAAGATGCAGCCGCCGAGGAACGTACCTTCCAGCGAGCGGTAGCCGTGCACGCCACCGCCGCCGAACCCGGCGACCTCCCCGGCGGCGAACAGGCCGTCGAACACGCTGCCGTCGGATCGCAGGACCCGCGACGACAGGTCGGTTTCGAGACCGCCGAGGGTCTTGCGGGTGAGCAGATGCAGCTTCACCGCGATGAGCGGTCCGGCCTTCGGGTCGAGAATGCGGTGCGGCGCCGCGATCCGCGCGATCTTGTCGGGCAGGTAGGCGCGTGCCGCGCGCATCGCCGCGACCTGCAGGTCCTTGGTGTACTTGTTGGCGATCTCGCGGTCGCGAGCCTCGACCACCGACCGCACCGTCGCGTAGTCGAGCGGGGCTTCGGGTGCCAGTTCGTTCATGCCGGCGACGAGGTCTGGGAGGTTGTCTCGCACCACGAAGTCGACGCCGCGCTGCTTGAACGCTTCGACCGGTCCGGGGGCGCCGGATCGGACGCGCTGCAGCAGCAGCTTGATGTTGCGACCGGTCAGGTCCGGGTTCTGTTCGGATCCGGACAGGCCGAATTCCTTCTCGATGATCTTCTGGTCGAGCACGAACCAGGTGTGGTCGTGGCCGGTGGTGACGATGTGCTCGAGGGTGCCGAGCGTGTCGAATCCGGGGAACAGCGGCACCGGCAGTCGCTTGCCGGTGGCGTCGAGCCACAGCGACGACGGGCCGGGCAGGATGCGGATGCCGTGGTTCGGCCACACCGGGTCGTAGTTGGTGATGCCTTCGGTGTAGTGCCACATACGATCTCGGTTGACGATGTTCCCGCCGGCCTTCTCGGTGATCTCGAGCATGCGGCCGTCGACGTGGGCGGGCACGCCGCTGAGCATGTGCTTCGGCGGGGTACCGAGCCGCGCCGGCCAGTTCTTCTTGACCAGGTCGTAGTTGCCACCGATGCCGCCGGACGTGACGATCACGGCGCCCGCGCCGAACTCGAAGTCGCCGACGGCGGTGCGGGACGACTTCACGCCGCGCGCCGCGTCGGTCGGTTCGAGGACGGTGCCGCGCACGCCGGTGACCGCACCGTCGGTGACGACCAGTTCGTCGACCTGATGGCGGTACTTCACAGTGACGAGGCCGCGGTCGGCGGCGGCGAGCACCTTGCGGGCGAAGATCTCGACGAGCCCGGGGCCGGTCCCCCACGTGATGTGGAATCGGGGCACCGAGTTGCCGTGGCCGCCGGCGTCGTAGCCGCCGCGTTCGGCCCAGTTGACCATCGGGAAGATCTTCAACCCGCGCTGCGCGAGCCACGCGTGCTTCTCCCCCGCGGCGAACTCGACGTACGCCTGCGCCCAGCGGCGCGGCCAGCGGTCCTCGACCTCGCGGTCGAAGCCGGCTGTGCCCATCCAGTCCTGCAGCGCGAGGTCGTAGGAGTCCTTGATACCCATGCGACGTTGTTCGGGACTGTCGACGAAGAAGAGCCCACCGAACGACCAGAAGGCTTGTCCACCAAGGTTGTTCGCGTTCTCCTGATCCACCAGGATCACCTTGCGCCCGGCGTCGATCAGCTCCCCGGTCGCCACCAGCCCGGCGAGACCCGCCCCCACCACGATCACGTCTGCGTCCATGTCCGCAGACACTACCGGCCGGTCCCGGTACGACGGGAGAGGTCGAACGGCATCACGCGACGTGGCCGAGAGCCCGCGGCTGCCAGCGGTACACGGTCGGCTGCGCGTCGTGGTGCAGCGCGATGTCGACGGCGTCGACGATGGCCTGCCGCGGTCCGGGTTTGCTCAGTTGCGGCCCGGAGATCGCCAGGCGCAGCAGTCCGCCGCGCCGCGCGACCCGCGCGGCGCCGATGACCATGGCGCGGCACCACCACGGTTCGGCGCGCGCCCCGTCGCCGATCCCGAACACGCGCGCCTGCTCCACGGTGCCCCGGTCGAGGTCGTGCACGCCGGTGGCGTCGGCCAGGAGGCGGAACCCGGTCTGCGGCAGTGCGGCGACCGCCCCGGCCGAGGCGACCCAGCGGGGCGGGGCGAACAGCCGGGTGCGCAGTCCCGTTGCCTCGAGCACGCGATCGGCGGCGAGCAGCCGCAGCCGCGCCTCGTGCTCGCGCAGCGCCGAGAATTCGGCGCGGCGGCGTTTCGTCGCGGCCTGGTCGTAGCCGTGCAGCACGATCGCGTCGCCGTCTTCCCGGCGTTCGAGGAGCCATTCCTGGGTCGCCGGGTCGCGCACCAGCCGGTAGTGGTCCTTCAGCCGCGGCGCCACGAGCAGCGACAGCGGCACTCCGCGCGCATCCATCTCGCGGGCGAACCTGTCGACCGCTTCGCGGGTGACATCCCGGATTCCCGACACCGACACGATCAGTTCCGTGCTCACGACGATCACGATGCCCGGCGCGGATGAACGGAGATCGTCCTCCGGTTGAAACCTGCGCGACGAGAGCAGCGCGGTGGGCACACTGGGATCGGATCCGTTGCCGACCGGAGCGAGGTGTCATGTCCGATCAGAGCGAACCGCACGTGGATTGGGACCCGCGTTCCCCACAGGTGCAGGCGGATCAGATCACCGCGTACGACGAGATGCGCGCCCGCTGCACCGTCGCCTACAGCGCCTACCGCGATTGGACGGTGTTCCGTCACACCGATGTCGTGGCAATCCTCGACGACCCCGCGACCTTCAGCAATGCGGTGTCGTCGCATCCGTCGGTGCCCAACGGCATGGACCCGCCGGAGCACACGTCGTTCCGGGCGATCAACGACCGGTACTTCACGCCCGACCGCATGCGCGCGTTCGAACCGGCGTGCCGCGAGGTGGCCCGCGACCTGATCGACGCACTCGGGCCCGGCGAGGCCGAGATCATGTCCGGCCTGGCCGAACCGTTCGCGAACCGGATCCAGTGCCGGTTCATGGGGTGGCCGGACCGTCTGCACGAGCCGCTGCGCGAATGGACGCGCAAGAACCGGGAGGCGACGCGCGCCCTCGACCGGGCGGCGATGTCGGCGATCGCGCTGGAGTTCGACGGCTACATCCGCGAACAGCTCGACGAGCGCCGTGGTCGGCCGGCGACCGGGACTCCCGACGTGACCGCGGAGCTGCTCGGCGAGCGGGTCGACGGCAGGCCGCTCACCGATGCCGAGCTGGTGTCGATGATCCGCAACTGGACGGTCGGCGAGCTGAGCACGATCGCTGCGTGCGTCGGCATCCTGGTCGCGTTCCTCGCGTCGAATCCGGAGGTCCAGAAGCATCTGCGGGCCGAACCCGACCGGATCGGTGCCGCGTGCGACGAGATCCTGCGGATGCAGGCACCGCTGATCGCGAACCGCCGTCGCACCACCCGGGAGGTGACCGTCGCGGACCGCCGCATCCCGGCCGGGGAACGGATCATGGTGCTGTGGGCGTCGGCGAACCGCGACGAGGCCGTCTTCGGTGACCCCGACGAGTTCCGCCTCGACCGCGACCCGGCCGCGAACCTGCTTTACGGACGCGGCATCCACAACTGTCCGGGTGCGCCGCTCGCGCGACTCGAGCTCACCGCACTGGTCGACGAACTGCTCGCCGCGACCACGAACATCACCGCGACCGGCGCGGTTCCGGAGCACGCGGCGTATCCGGCGGGTGGGTTCACGCGGGTGCCGGTCGTGCTGACCCGCCACTGAACAACTCCCACCGAACGACGAGGTCCCGTTCACCAAGACGGCCGCCCGGTCCCGTCGTCGGATCGGTTTAGCGTCGGCCCGTGACGACCCGCCAGAAGACGTACCCGCATCTGCTGTCCCCCGGCACCATCGGCCCGATCACCCTGGCCAACCGGGTGGTGATGCCCGCGATGGACATGAATCTGTGCGTGGACGGTGAGATCGAGCAGGGCGACATCGATCATTTCGCGGCGCGCGCCGCGGGCGGCACCGGGCTGATCATCACCGGATGCTGCGCGGTCGCGTATCCGATCGGGTGCGCGAGCACCAAGGAACCGGGCCTGTCCGAGGACCGGTTCATCCCCGGCTTGAAGTCACTGGCGGACGCCGTGCACGTGGCCGGCAGCAAACTGTGCGTGCAGATGACCCATCACGGCAAGGTCGCCCGGATCGACACCGTCCAGGACCGTCCGCTGCTGGTGCCGTCGACGCCGCAGGCCGGCCCCGACATGAGCGCGCTCGCCGACAACACCGGCGAGGAACTGCAGAAGATGGCGAGCGTCGTACAGGGCAAGCAGGCCACCTACCACGAGGCGGACGACGACGACATCCCTTGGCTGATCAAGTGTTTCGCCGATGCCGCGGCTCGCGTGAAGGCCGCCGGCGGCGATGCGGTCGAAATCCATTGCGCGCACGGCTATGTGCTCGGGGCGTTCCTGTCCCGCGCCGACAACCGGCGCACCGACGAGTACGGCGGCTCGCTCGAGAACCGGGCACGGCTGGCGTGCGAGGTGATCCGGGCCGTCAAGGACGAGGTGGGCGACTCGCTGGCGGTGATCGTACGTGTCGCCGGACGCGAGTACGGGGAGGCCGGCGCATTGACCACCGCCGAGGCCGTGCAGGCGTCGATGCTGTTCGAAAAGGCCGGCGCGGACGCCATCCATGTCACCGGATGGGCCCGGAATCCGTTCTCCAACTTCACCGACGGTCCGCTTCCGAACACGGTGGGCGCGTACACCGACCTGGCCGCGGAGGTGAAGCGGGCGGTGTCGATCCCGGTGATCGCGGTGGGCCGGATGCTTCCCGAGGTAGGTGAGCAGACCATCGCCGACGGCAAGGCGGATTTCGTCGCGATGGGCCGCCAGCTGCTGGCCGATCCCGATCTCGTCGGCAAACTGAAGGCCGGAACCCCGGAGCAGGTGCGTCCCTGCATCAATTGCTATGTGTGCGTTCAGGAGAACTTCTGGGACGGCACCCCCGTGTGCGCGGTGAATCCGGCGCTGGGCAACGAGACGCTGGTGCCGTTCGTGCGGACCGCCGCCGCGAGGCGGGTCGTCGTCGTGGGTGCCGGGCCCGCGGGTCTCGAGGTTGCGCGCATCGCAACCGAACGCGGCCATCACGTCACGGTGCTCGACAAGACTGATCGGCTCGGCGGCACCCTGTGGTTCTCGACGCTGACCACCCCCGACAACGAGCGCCTGCTGAACTGGCTGACCGCCGAGGTCCGGCGGCTCGGCATCGACGTCCGGTTGAAGACCGAGGCCACCGCGGCGTCGATCCAGGCACTGAACCCCGATGTCGTGGTGATCGCGACCGGCGCGGTGCGCGAGCGCCCGGGTGTACCCGGGGGCGATCTGCCGCACGTGCACACCGGCGACACGCTGCGGGCGTTGATGACCGGCAGCGGTGATGTTTCCGGTCAGCCGTGGTTCCTGCGGACGGCGGGCAAGCTCGGTGCGCTGTCGGGAATCACGAAGCGGCCCGGTGCAGTTCGCTCGGTGACCCGCAAGTTCCTGCCCGTGGGCCGGAACGTCGTGGTGATCGGTGGCTCGCTGGTGGGCCTCGAACTCGCCGAGTTCCTGGCCGAGCGGGGCCGGCAGGTGACGCTGCTGGAAGAAGGTCAGCAGCTGGGTGTGCCGATGGCGATGCCGCGGCGCTGGACCGCGGTTCGTCATGCCGGGGAGGTCGGGGTGACCGTCCACCGGCACGCGACCGTCCAGCGCATAACCCCGGATGCGGTCGAGTTCCGGGTCGGTACCGAAACCGTCACTGCCCCTGCCGATCTGGTCGTGATGGCGTCGGGGGTGTCGGCGGCGGCGCCGCTCGCCGACGACCTCGCCGGGTCCGGGACGGACGTGCGGGTCGTCGGCGATGCGGACAACGTCGGATACATCGAGGGCGCGATCCATTCGGCATGGAAGATCGCGACCGCGCTGTGACCCGGGCGGCTGCGACTCGGGCTGCCGGACTCAGGCTTCGGCGGTGTCCGGCGTGTCGTAGGCGCCGCCGAAGCGGTCGCGGTGCACGGCGTCGGTCAGCGGACGGCCGCGGCGCCAGCCGAAGCGTTCCAGGTCCGGTACCTCCTGGAGACGGGTGACCGGCCCGACGCACAGCCACGCGATCGGCCGCACCGCGCCTTCCGCACCGATGAACTCGGTGAGGAACGGTTCGTCGTAGAACGACACCCATCCGACGCCGAGCCCCTCCGCGGTCGCGGCGAGCCACAGGTTCTGGATCGCGAGGACCGCGGAGAACAACCCGGAGTCGTCGATGGTGTGCCGGCCCAGGATGTGCTTACCGCCGCGTTCCGGGTCGTAGGTGACGACGATGCCGGTACGGGACTCGACGATCCCCTCGATCTTGATGGGGTCGAAGGTGCGGCGGCGGTCCTCCGGGAGCGAATCGGCGAACGCCTGGCGGCATCCGGCGACGTGCTCGGCGAACGCTTCGAGCCGCTGCCGGTCCTGCACGACGACGAAGTCCCAGGGCTGGGTGTTGCCGACGCTGGGCGCGTGGTGGGCCGCGGCGAGGATGCGCCACAGCACATCCTCGTCGACGGTTTCACCGGCGAACTCGGCGCGCACGTCACGGCGCATGCGGATGATGTCGTACAGCGCGTCGCGCGCTTCGTTCGAGAACATGGCTTCAGGTCAGACCGGCAGCACGGCCTCGATCGCGGCGACGACCTCGGGGGCGTCCGGTTCGGTGCGCGGACGGAACCGGTCGACGACGGTGCCGTCGGGTGCGATCACGAACTTCTCGAAGTTCCACTGGATGTCCCCGGCCTCGCCGTCTGCGTCGGCGTGCTTGGTCAGCTCCGCGTACAGGGGGTGCCGGTTCTCGCCGTTGACCTCGATCTTCTCGAACAGCGGGAAGGTGACGCCGTAGGTGGTGGAGCAGAACTCCTGGATCTCCTCGGCGGTGCCCGGTTCCTGGCCCATGAACTGGTTGCAGGGCACACCCACCACGATCAGGCCGCGGTCCGCGTAGTTCTTCGCCAGCTGTTCCAGCGCCGTGTACTGCGGCGTCAGGCCGCACTTGGAGGCGACGTTGACGACGAGCAGCGCGTGGCCGTCGAATGCGGCGAGGGACGTGGGCTCACCGGCGAGGGTGTTGATCGCGATGTCCTGAAGAGGTGTGGTCATGCGGACCAACGTAGTCGGCCCGCTGTGATTGCGGAGTTTGCTCGGTGCACGAATCCCGGCCACGTTCCCGGTCGCATCGGTTTCCTCCCGGCCGGCGGATCGACTCACAGCGCGGCACGATCGGATACGCTCCGGCGGTCACCAGGTATCTCGACCGGTACCGCGAACTGCCCGATCCGGTCCGGCCCACCTACCGTGCCAGCCGCACCCAGGTCGACAGCGCACAGCCCGGACAACCACACCGCAAGGAAGTTCATGGAGATCAAGGAACTGGGCCATGTCGTCCTCTACGTCCGCGACATCACCCGCTCGGCGCACTTCTACGGCGAGGTCCTCGGCTGGCGCCGGCTGACGGCGGACGGTGCACCCGCGATGCCGGTCGCCGCGTTCTCCGCACCGTCGAACCGAACCCATCACGAACTGCTACTCATCGAGGTCGGGCCCGACGCCGCCGCCCTGCCCGCCGGACGCCGGGTGGGGATGTACCACTTCGGCCTGAAGATCGGCGACAGCGACGACGAACTGCGCGCGGCCCTGGCCCAGTTGCGGGAAGCCGGGGTTCCGATCCTCGGGGCCAGCGATCACGGCATCACCCACAGCCTCTACATCGCAGATCCCGACGGCAACGAGATCGAGCTGTACATCGACGTTCCCGACGTCGACTGGCGCTCCGACCCGTCCCTCCTCTACTCCCCCGTCAAGCCGCTGCGCCTGTGACCGGACCCCGGACACAGGCGCGGGCCGGGGGGCGGGGGGGGGGGGGGGCGGCGGGGGGGGGGTCGGGGGGGGCGTCCCGGCGTCCGTCTTGCGCAGCGGGTGCTTGAACGGGAC
>NZ_JBSFRG010000052.1:0-25817 GCF_053589115.1 Rhodococcus sp. NPDC003383
GGGTCAGCGGCAGGGATTCGACCCGGTCCGGGCCGATGCGGTGTGCGGCGGAGGTGTTGGAGGTGCCGAAGTCGACCGCCAGGACCCAACTCATCTTTCGCTTTCCCTCTCGGAGTTCTGATCTGCCACGCCCTGCCGGCGCGACAACGGTGCGGAGCCTATAGCGCGCCGGATGTCGTCCGCAGGATCGGTTGTCGCCCGCCGCTTATCGCTGCTGCGCGCAGCGCGACGGCGGAACCTTCACAGCCACCTCGACGAACCGCAGGATGTCCGGCCCGAGGCGCCACCCGGGTCGCACCGTCGCGTCGATCGTGTTCTCGTCGGCCGGTGAGGACGCCGGGACGAGCGAGACCGCGCGATGCAGCGTCGGATCGAACGCAATGCCGGGTGGCGCATCGAGACGTTCGACGCCGAGCGCGGCCAGACGCTCGACCACTACGCCACGTTCCCGATCGTCGGCGGCCACATCCGCCGCCGCGATGAGATCGTCGATGTTCTCACCGGTCACCATGGTGTGTGCCCCTTTGCACTCGGGTCGGATCGGCTCAGGCCGGATCGACGATGCCGTCAGCGGACGTGTAGCTCTCGTCGGCCATACCGTCACCGTCGCTGTCGACGGAGACCGTCGCGTTGTACTCCTCGTCGAACGTGACGACGGTGTCGATCTGCCCGTCGCCGTCGGTGTCGCTCTCCACCTGGTACGTCCGGAAATCGGCGGTCTCGTAGCGGACCGTGTCGAACGACCCGTCGAGATCGGTGTCCCCGTATACCACCCGGTTTCCGTCGGCGAGCTCGACCTCGACCGATTCCACGACGCCGTCACCGTTCAGGTCGTTCGCGGTCTGCACGACACCGTCCGGGGTGACTGTGGTCGACGACAGCTCGCCGTCCCGCGGTGCGTCGACCGTGCCGTAGCCGGTGTGGATCCGATCCTGCGCGTTCGGCGAGTCCGGGGACGGCACCGGAACGGAGCTCGGTTGCGGCGCAGCAGGTTCGGATCCGGGGAGGGACTCGGGCGAGCGCAGCTGGTCGGTCAGCGAATCCAGCGGAGGTGCAGATGGTTCGGATTCCGTTGCGGCCGTTCCGGGTTGCGTCCGCAGTCCCTCGGCCAGGGACCCCAGCGAGGCCGACGGCGGTACTGCCGGGATCGGATCGGAATCGGCCGGGACGGAAGAGCTTCCGGCGCCGGATGCGGTGTCGAGTGCGGACAGGTCCACGCCGAACGGATCGGTCGAAGCGGCCACGGGGAACTCCTCGGATTCGGATGGGTCGGGGTGTGTCAGACCAGGTCGGAGTGGTCCCCGCCCGAGGACGCACCGGAATCGAACGCGCTGGTGTCGACGTAGTCGTCGGCGACTCCGTCCCCGTCGAAGTCGACCGCGCCGGTGTGCAGGTCCACCGTCGCGTCGACCGCACCGTCTGCGTCCAGGTCGAAGACGGCTTCGTCGAAGGTACCGTCACCGTCGATGTCGACGGCGTTGGCGTCGACGAGGCCGTCGCCGTCGGTGTCCATCCCGATCAGATCGACGGTGCCGTCGGCGTCGAGGTCGACGAGTCCGGTGTCGGCGATGCCGTCACCGTCGGTGTCGTACTCCTGGACGAGGGCGCCGTCGGGATCGGTGAACTCGTCGAGCAGGACCGGCCGGCCGGCGCCGAGGCTGTCGGTCGAGGTGGAGCCCGTGCTGACCGCGTTGCTGTTCGAGGCGGAGGCCGACGACGCGCTGTCGGACGAATCGGAGGCGGACGAGCGGTTTCCGTAGGAGGAATCCGAGCCGGAGGCCGCCGAGGAACCGTAGGACGAGTCCGAGCTGGAGGAGCCGGAGGTCTCGTACCGCTCGTACCGCTCATAGGACTCGTAGCTGGTCGAGCCTTCCTGAGCGGCCGAGGACGAGCCGTAGGAGGCGTCGCTGTCGAAGGACGAGTTGTTGCCGTAGGAGGAGTCCGAGCGGTCGCTCGTCGTGGACTGCGAGTCCTGGCGGCTCGCGGTGCTCGAGCCGATGACGTCGGAGAAGGATTCGCGGTTCGCCATGTCGGTGCTGCCTTTCGCTCGTCGGGTGCTGCAGATAAGAGGGAGCGGGCCGCGGGAAGGTTCCGGTGCAGCGCCGACTTTTTCGCCGCGACCGCGTTCGGGTGGGGAAACCGCAGCTGGCACCGGGTCGACACAGTCGGGAATGTGACGCGGATCACCTCAGGGATCTTGGCGGTCGGATTGTTTCGCAACGGTCGGGAACATTCCGGATGTCCCGCGCATCGAACCCGAGACGTGAATGCGACCGCGTTCATCCGTACGACTGCACCAGGGTGTCCGTGCGGACCCTGCACAGCGGGGTCACGTGTGGCATCGGGAAAGGGGGGAGCGATGACCGGGAAACAGGATCCGTCGTTGTGGGAGATGCTCGGCCTGGATCGCAACGACACGATCCCCGTGTTGCTGGAGGAGTTGTGGGATCGCATCCTCGAGATCGCCACGGATCCGGACACTCCGGAAATCGGCCTCGATCTGATTCCCGACGACGACATCGACAACATCGGTGACGACGACCTCGGCGCCGACTCGATTCTGCTCGGCGACGACACCGACACGGACCCGCTCGGTCCGCACGGCGACTACGGCTGGACCGTCGTCGAAGACCTCGACCACGACGGCCTCGATCCGGGTGATCACGACCCCACGCTCGACCCCGGGCCGGGTGGCGACGACCTGAGCTTCTGACCTGGCACGGCCCGGGACCCACCGGCCGGGCTTCTGCGACCCGTGCAGGGACTCGGTAGCGTCGTGTCATGAATTTCGAGGAGGGTTCACCGCCCGGACCTGCACACGTCACCCGGTCGACACTCGCCGCTGCGCTTGCGACGGCCGTCTCCCTGGCCCTCCTCGCCCTTGTCGCCGTCCCGCTCAGGGACTCCGTCTATCGCGCGGTCGCCGGCACGATCGGGCCCTCACCCCTCGCACCGCTCGCCGCCGTCGTCGCGGAGAAGGGACCCCTCGTCCTGGTCGCGACGTTCGCGGTCCTGGCCGTCCGGACGTGGCAGCGTGATCGCCGGGCCTTCGGGACGCTCGTCGCCGGCGGAGCCGGTGCGGTCGTCGCGTACCTGACCAGTGAGGCCGTGAAACTGGTCATCACCGAACCCCGTCCGTGCCGGGCGTCGAACGTGACCACGGTCCTCGAGTGCCCTGCGATCGGGGACTGGTCGTGGCCGTCGAACCATTCGGTGATCGCCGCGTCCCTCGCGACCGCCTGCATTCTCGCGGTACCCCGCATCTTCTGGTTCGCGGCGCCCGTCGCTGTACTCCTCGGTTTCTCCCGTCTCATGGTGGGCGTGCACTACGCGCACGACGTGCTGTCCGGCTTCGCTCTCGGGGTCCTGATCGTGACGACGGCGATCGTCGTGTTGCGGCCCGTCGTCGATCGGGTGTTCACCGTGCCGCGGGAACCCGAGCGGGTCCCCTGACGCTTCGGTCGCCGGGAAGTGCTAAGCCGCGCGCGAATTCCGGTGTCCGGTTAGCATGAGCGCTCGTCGTAGGTCTGGGGGGGACGCATGGTGCGTGCGCTGATCGTGGGATTGTCGTCGGCTCTGGCAGCCGGGGTGCTGGTCGGTGTCGTGTCACGAATCCTGATGCGTGCGGCCACTCTTGCGGTCGGGGGAGAGCCGGGCTTCTCGTGGGGCGGGTCGCTGTTCATCGTGCTGCTCTATGCGGCTGCAATGGTTCCCGGCGGTCTGCTGGCCGCCACCGGGCATCGCTATCGGTGGCTGTCGGCGGCCGGGGTGCTGTTCCTGTTCGTGCCTGCGACCGGCATTGCGAGCGAGGAACTCACGAATCTCGACCACCTGAGCACGCTGCGCCTGTGTCTCGTGGGGGTGCTGGGCTTGTCGATCTATGCGAGTCTGGTGGTGCTGCCGTTCGTCACGGTCCTGATGTTGCGGCGCCTCGAGCGAATCTTCGGGTCGCCCCGACGTTTTCCCGACCCCGTGCCGGTCGGGATGCAAAGATGACGTCGCCAAACCGAAACGGTCGCGAGGAGCCACGGATGGAGCCCATCGTCGAGACAACGCTGGGGCGGGTGCGTGGGACGACCAGCAGCGGAATTTCCGTGTTCAAGGGGATCCCCTACGCGGCCCCGCCGTTCGGCGATCTGCGGTTCGCGGCGCCCGCACCCGCACAGCCCTGGGACGGGGTGCGGGACGCGTTCGAGTTCGGTCCGACCGCGCCGAAACCGCCCTACCGTCCGCCGCTGGACCGGCTGCTGTCGGAGGTCTCGATTCCGGGCGAGGACATCCTCACCCTCAACATCTGGACGCCCGACCTCGAAATGTCGTTGCCGGTGCTCGTGTGGATCCATGGTGGTGCATTCGTCCACGGCAGCAGCGCGGTGCCGCTCTACGACGGCGGTGCGTTCGCGCGCGACGGTGTGGTGTTCGTGTCGATCAACTACCGGCTCGGCGCCGAAGGCTTCGCGTACCTCGAGGGCGCTCCGGCGAACCGGGGTCTGCTCGATCAGGTCGCGGCGCTGCGCTGGGTGCGCGAGAACATCGCCGCCTTCGGTGGCAACCCGGACCTGGTGACCGTCGCCGGCGAGTCGGCGGGGGCGATGAGCGTGATGTCGCTGGTGGCGATGCCGGATGCCGAGGGCCTGTTCCGGCGCGCGATCGCGCAGAGCGGCGCGGGGCACTCCGCGATGTCCCTTGCCACGGCCAAGCGGATCTCCGCGGCGCTCGCGGAGGACCTGGGGGTCGAACCGACCCACGACGGCTTCGCGGGCATCGACCCCGCCGACCTGGTGGAGGCGCAGGAGGCGCTGGCCCGCCGGATCCTCGCCGAGCCCGACCCGCAGCAGTGGGGCGAGGTGGCCGCCGACTCGATGCCGTTCGAACCGTGTGTCGACGGGGCGGTGCTGCCCGGGCGGCCGATCGACCGGATCGTGGCCGGCGCGTCGTCCGACGTCGATGTCCTGATCGGAACGAACGCCGACGAGTACAGCCTGTTCCTCGTGCCGGGTGGTGTCGATCAGGGCATCGACGAGAACGTGCTGCGGATGATGGTGGGCGCGTACGGACTCGACGTGGAGGCCGCCCTCGCCGCCTACCGGGAGTCGCGGCCGGATGCGACGCCGGGTCAGTTGATGACCGCGGTCCTCGGTGACTGGATGTTCCTCATCCCGGCGCTGCGTGTCGCGGAGGCACGCACGGTGCAGCTCCTGTCCACCTACGTGTATCGGTTCGAGTGGCCGTCGAGCCTGTTCGAGGGCCGGTTGGGGGCGACCCATGCGCTAGAGCTCGGTTTCACGTTCGACAACCTCGCGGCCGACGGCGCCCAGCGGCTCACCGGACCGCATCCGCCGCAGGTGCTGGCCGACGACATGCACCGGGCGTGGGTGTCGTTCGTGAGCACGGGCGGGCCCGGCTGGAGTCCGTACGGCGAGTCCCGCACGGTGATGTGTTTCGGCGCGGAGTCCGGGCAGCTGGAGGATCCGGGCGCCGACATGCGCGTGCTCTGGGAGGGAATCCGGTAGGCCGTACCCGGAAGCCGAGCCCACAAACTTAGGTGTGACTCACTTCACGGGTCATCAGGTTCCGTCGTCGGGAGGGCACCTGTTACCGTATCGATACCGCTGACCGCAGCTGAATCAATCGCTGCGGTCAGTTGTTATTTGAGTGGTATTTTTCGTCAGATCCCCGTTGTCGCACGCGGATACGCGGCCTCGACGTCGGTCAGCACGTTGATCAGATACGGAACGTCCGCCGCGAAACCCCGATCCAGCGCCGGCCCGATCTGCCGTGGGTCACGGACCAGTTCACCGACCGCACCGAGTGCCGTCGCCACCTCGTCGTACCGGGTCTCCGGCGCCAGATCTGCGGCGACGTCGTAGCCGTACAGCAACCGCATGGGTCCCTTCTCCAGCCCCCACGCCGAGTTGTTGCCGACGACGATCACCACCGGCAGCTTGTGCCGGACGAGTGTGTCGACGTCCATCAGCGACAGGCCGGCGGCGCCGTCGCCGAGCAACAGGACCACCTGGCTCGACGGGCGCGCGATGCGCGCGGCGATCGCCGCGCCCAGGCCGGCGCCGAGGCACCCGTACGGGCCCGGATCGAGCCACTGGCCGGGCCGCTTCGGCTCGACGAATTTGCCTGCGAACGAGACGAAGTCGCCGCCGTCGCCGATGACGACCGCGTCGTCGGCCAGTCGCGGCAGCAGCTCGCCGTAGACGCGGGCCGGGTGGATCGGGTCGGAATCTGCGCCGAGCAACACCGCATCCCGGGCCGTCGCCGCGTCGACCTCGCTGCGCAGCAGGTTCACCCAGTCGTCGGTGTGGGGCCGGGCGGGCAGTGCGGCGAGGATTCCGTCCAGGCACGAGGTGAGGTCGCCGGACGCCGAGCCCGCGAGGCTCGCGTGCGCCGACACCTGCCCCGGGCTGTCGGCGATGTGAACGACCTGCGCGTCGGGTGCCCCGTCCCGACCCCCGAAGCGGCCGTAACCGAGCCGGAAATCCAACGGCGTTCCGACGACGATCGCCAGATCGCAGGTGCCGACGGCGGTCCCGCGCGCCTTCGTCACCAGCAGCGGGTGCCCGCCGGGGACCGTGCCGCGACCCATGCCGTTGGTGATGGCGGGGACCTGGAGTTCCTCGACGAACCGCAGCGCGGCCGCCTCGGCTCCGTCCGCCCACACGTCGGTGCCGAACACCACGAGCGGTCGTGACGCGGCGGCCAGCAGGACGGCGATCTCGGCCAGCGAATCGGGGTCGGGATCGAGCCGAACATGTTGGGGCGAAGCTATTTTCGTCGTAGTGCGGCTGAACAGTTCGTCCATGGGGAAATCGACGAACGCCGGTCCGCGATGCGACGAACCGGCCGCGGTGAATGCGGCGTCCACGGTCGGGACGATCCGGTCGACGGTGCGCGCGGTCTCGGACAGCTTCGTGACGGTGTGCAGCAGCGGCGGCTGGTCGAGTTCCTGCAGGCTGCCCGTTCCCCAGCGGGCGTTGGGTGCGCGTCCGCCGAGCACCACCAGGGGCGATCCGGAGAAGTGCGCCTGGGTGACGGCGCTGATGCCGTTCGTGACTCCCGGGCCCGCGGTGAGGACCGCGAGCCCGGGGTGGCGTTCGAGTTTCCCGGTGGCCTCCGCGGCGAACACCGCGGTCTGCTCGTGTCGGACATCGATCAGCCGCATCGGCGACTCGCCCTTGACGACGGCGTCGTACAGCGGGAACACGTGTGCGCCGGACAGGGTGAACATCGTCCGGACACCATGGGCGTGGGCCACCGCCGCGGCGAGATCGCCGCCGTGTCCCTCGATTCCGTCGCGTCCCTCGATTTCACCGTGTCTCTCGGTTTCCGGGGCCATGCCGGAAGGCTACGGGCGCATCCGGCACGGCGCGGCCGATTTCGGGGGAACACGGAGGCTGCTCGTTCGGGTCACCACCCGGGGAGGGCCGGCAACACACGCGGGGGAGTGGCGCTGGTGTCGGTGTCGGTTCTCTCCGTCTGGATGCTGCGACCCCACGCCTGGCACCGCTCCCGGGTGCCGGCCGGGTCGGCGGCGAAGTCGACGGTCCATCCGGATCCGGTGAACAGATCGGTCGCGGGGGACTGCCATTGTCGTTGGCTCGACGTCTGTTTCGAATCCGCCGCCGCGTCCGCCGCCGCCGGTTCGATGGCTTCCGCGGGCGACGCGGTTCGCGCGAACCGGACGACGGCCTCGATCTCCGGCGTCTTCGTGAAGTGATATCGCCCGTCGGGCCACTTCTCCGCGAGCTCGGACCGCTCCGTGCACACGGCAGCCTCGAAACCGGCGCCGGTCGGTGTGATGGACAGGACGTGCGCGCGGAGCGTCCCGACGGGCTGCCGGTCCGGCAGCGGTGTGATCATGCCCGCGGAGGCGGGATCGAGTGCTGCCGCGAATCCGGGATAGGAGTTCTCGATGCCCACGTAGCGGGCGACGAACCTGGCTTCCTCGGCGGCGCGCACGAGCTTGCCGTATTCGTCCTGCAGGTAGACGCCGGGCTCTGCCGACCACACGACGGTCGCGCCCTGGATCTGCTCGGGCGGCCGATACTGCTCGGCCGCCTCGGCCGGTGCCGCGTCCCCGGGTTCGCCACCCGAGCAGGACACCCCCATCAGGGATGCGCCCACCGCGAGCGTCGCGCAGCCCGTCATCCGGCGGAGCGACCGCCCCCGGCGCGCTGGTGTGGACTTCGATCTGTCCATTCGACCCCTCCCGACATCGCAGTTGGATTACTCGGGGGGATTGGACGCATCGGCGAACCGAATGGTTCCGCGCGCCGGCCGGATTTTTTCGGCGGTCGTCCGGGGGCTCCTCAGGCGAACCGCGCCGCACCGGCGAGGATCGCGTCGCGGATGCCGGTCGCGCGGTGCGCGGTGCCGATCCGGCTCACAAGGTGCGAGGCCGTCACCAGCCGCTGGGTGCGGCGGCGACGCTCGCGGTCGTAGCGGCGGAGCGCGTCCGGCACCGGATGCCGGGTGAGCAGGGTCGCGAGCGTGGCTCCGTCGACCATCGCCTCGCACGCGCCGCGTCCCAGGTTCGGTGCCATGGCGTGTGCGGCGTCGCCGATCAGTGCGACGGTGCCGCGCACGTAGGACGGCAGCCTCGGCGACTCGTACAGGTCGTGATGGAGCACCGTGCCCGGCTCGACGCGGTCGAGCACGTCGCGCACCGCGGGATGCCAGTGCCGGTAACGCTCGCGCACGTCGTCGAGGCCACCGGTGGATCCGGCAGGGGCGCGGACGGCGGCGAACCAGTTGGTGAGGTCGCCGTCGCGCGGGGTGATGCCGAAGAGCGCGCCCGGCCCCCAGCTTTCGCTCGTGTCGTCGGTGGTACCGGCCACCCAGCCGCGCCACGCGGTCAGCCCGGTGTACACGGGCCGGTATGCGTCCCCGAACAGAAGGTCGCGGGTGGGACTGCCGATGCCGTCCGCGGCGATCACGACGTCGTAGCCGGTGAGGTCGCCGGGTGCGGGCGCCGGCCGGCCGAAACGGATCGTTCCGGACGGAACGCCGCCCGCGAGGAGACCGAGCAGGGCCGGACGCGAGAGCAGCACCGCGGGTCGGCGGATCCCCTCGAACCGCGCGATGACCCGTCCGTCCCACCGGCGGAACGTCCCCGACGTCTGCAGCACACCCTGCGACTCCGCGGCGCCGCCGAGGCCCGCGGTCTCCAGGGCGTCGAGGGCCTCGGGCCACAGCCCCAGCGCGGTGCCGGTTTCCGGTAGCGCGGCGGAGCGTTCGAACACGTCGACGTGCCAGCCGTGGCGCAGGAGGGTGTTCGCGGCGGTGAGACCGCCGATGCCGCCGCCCAGTACCGCTGCTTTCCCGCTTCTCGGAGTGGTCATGGCCCGACCGTACTACGCCTGTAGTGCCCTGTCACTACTGTTGTAGTGCCGGGGTGTAATGTCACGGCGTGTCCGACAAACGCAGCACCGTCCTCGACGCGGCGATCGACCTGCTCGGCAGGGAAGGGATGCGCGGCCTGACCCACCGGGGTGTGGACGCGACCGCGGGTGTCCCGGCCGGCTCGACGTCCAATTACTTCCGCACCCGGCGCGCACTGCTCGAAGGCGTGCTCGACCGGCTCGTCGACCGCGACCGTGCCGACGCGGCCGCGTTGGTCGGGCCGGCGCCGCGGACCGCCGACGAACTCCTGGAGCTGCTGGTCGGCTACGTGCTCACCGCGACCGGACCCGACGTGGTGCGCACCCGGGCCCGCTACGCGCTGTTCGTCGAGGCGGCCTCGGTCGCGGAGTTGCGCGCGGCGGTGCAGCTGCGGCGCGACGAACTGCGGGCCTGGGGAACGGGCATGCTCACGGCGTTGGGAGTCGGGACCGACGACGCCGAGCTGTTCGCGCGGGTGCTCATGGACTATCTCGACGGGGTGATCCTGCATCGGCTCACATCGGACGACGACTCCGACCCGCGCGAGGGCATCCGCCGGGTGCTCGGGTCGCTGTTGTGAGCGGTGGTTCTGCTCCGTTTCGTCGTGTCACCGCCGCGCTACGGCCGTGTTAACGAAACATCACCGCAGCTCAGGGGATAGGTAGGTCAGCCTTCCTTGCATTACACCCGCATTGTTGACATATCGTCTGTCCGAGACGGTGGACGCACAACGTCCCCACCGGCCGGAAGTTCCAGGGCCCGAGCTGCCGAAAAAAAGGCACCCGCATCGTCGCGGAAGGGCGGATACTGACGGTTATCGGTGCCGATCCACCTCGTGTCGGTACTTGCTCAGAGCAAGTAGATGGCCATCAGCGCTGCTGGTCGTCGGTGCTATCACATGCAACGAAGGCTAGGTATGAAGCATCTTCCCGGGCCTCAAGGGCTCTACCACCCGGCGAACGAGCACGACTCCTGCGGCGTCGCTTTCGTCGTCGATATGCACGGCCGTAAGAGCCGTGACATCGTCTCCAAGGCGATCACCGCGCTCGTGAACCTGGAGCACCGCGGCGCCGCGGGCGCGGAAACGAATACCGGCGACGGTGCCGGCATTCTCATCCAGGTCCCGGACCGGTACTTCCGTGAAGTCGTCGACTTCGAGCTGCCCGAAGCCGGTGCGTACGCGACCGGTATCGCGTTCCTGCCCCAGGACGCTGCTGCAGCCGACGCCGCGCAGGCGGCCGTCGACAAGATCGTCGCGGAGGAGGGCCTCGAGGTCCTCGGCTGGCGCGAGGTCCCCGTCGACGACTCGGACCTGGGCTCGATGGCCAAGTCCGCCATGCCGACGTTCCGGCAGATCTTCATCGCCTCCGGCGCCCGCACCCTCACCGGGCTCGAGCTCGAGCGCCGCGCCTACGTCGTGCGCAAGCGCACCGAGCACGAACTCGGCAACGAGGGTCCCGGCGAGGACGGTCCCGGCAGCGAGACCGTGTACTTCCCGAGCCTGTCGCCGTCGACGTTCGTCTACAAAGGCATGCTCACCACCCCGCAGCTCGAGGGCTTCTACCTCGACCTGCAGGACGAGCGTGTCGAGTCGGCCCTGGGCCTGGTGCACTCGCGCTTCTCCACCAACACGTTCCCGTCGTGGCCGCTGGCGCATCCGTTCCGCCGCGTCGCGCACAACGGTGAGATCAACACCGTCACGGGCAACGCGAACTGGATGCGTGCCCGCGAGGCGCTCATCGAGTCCGAGATCTTCGGTGGCCGGGACAAGCTCGACAAGATCTTCCCGATCTGCACCGAAGGCGCGTCCGACACCGCGCGTTTCGACGAGGTGCTCGAGATGCTGCACCTCGGCGGCCGCAGCCTCCCGCACGCCGTGCTCATGATGATCCCCGAGGCGTGGGAACGCCACGAGAGCATGGATCCGAAGCGCAAGGCGTTCTACGAGTACCACTCGGCGCTCATGGAGCCGTGGGACGGCCCGGCGTCGGTGTGCTTCACCGACGGCACCGTCGTCGGCGCCGTGCTCGACCGCAACGGCCTGCGTCCGTCCCGCGTGTGGGTCACCGACGACGGCCTCGTCGTCATGGCCTCCGAGGTCGGCGTGCTCGACATCGCGCCGGAGAAGGTCGTGCGCAAGATGCGCATGCAGCCGGGCCGCATGTTCCTCGTCGACACCGCGCAGGGTCGCATCATCGACGACAACGAGATCAAGGACGAGCTCGCGTCCGAGCACCCCTACCAGGAGTGGATCGACCAGGGCATCGCCCGGCTCGAGGATCTGCCGCCGAGCAAGTACACCTACATGTCGCACGAGCGTGTCGTGCTGCGTCAGCAGGTCTTCGGCTACACCAACGAAGAGGTCAACCTCCTCGTCAAGCCGATGGCCGCCACCGGTGGCGAAGCCCTCGGCTCGATGGGCACCGACACCCCGATCGCGGTGCTGTCGTCGCGTCCGCGGATGCTGTTCGACTTCTTCCAGCAGCTGTTCGCCCAGGTGACCAACCCGCCGCTCGACGCCATCCGCGAGGAGATCGTCACGAGCCTCGGCGGCATGCTCGGCCCCGAGGGCGACCTGCTGAACCCGACCGCCGACTCGTGCCGTCAGATCCTGGTGTCCGCACCCGTGATCGACAACGACGACCTGCAGAAGCTCATCCACGTCAACGACGACGGGCAGTTCCCGGGCTTCAACAGCGTCATCATCCGCGGCCTCTACAAGGTCGCCGACGGCGGCGAGGGCCTGAAGGCCGCGCTCGACTCGATCCGCAGCCAGGTGTCGGAGGCGATCGCGGGCGGTGCCCGCCTGATCGTGCTCTCGGACCGCGAGTCCGACGAGACGATGGCCCCGATCCCGTCGCTGCTGCTCACCTCCGCGGTGCACCACCACCTCGTCCGCGAGAAGACCCGCACCCAGGCGGGCCTGCTCGTCGAGGCCGGCGACGCCCGCGAGGTGCACCACATCGCCGCGCTGTGCGGTTTCGGTGCCGCCGTGGTCAACCCGTACATGGCGTTCGAGACGATCGACGAGCTGCTGCAGAACGGTGACCTGCCCGAGGGCATGACCCTCGAGAAGGCGATCAAGAACTACATCAAGGCCGCCTCGAAGGGTGTGCTGAAGGTGATGTCCAAGATGGGCATCTCCACGCTCGCGTCCTACACCGGTGCGCAGCTGTTCCAGGTGATCGGCCTGTCCCAGGAACTCGTCGACGAGTACTTCACCGGCCTGCAGTCGCAGCTCGGCGGTGTCGGCCTCGACGAGATCGCACACGACGTCGCGGTCCGGCATGCTGCCGCGTTCCTGGATCGCCCGTCCGAGCACGCGCATCGTGAGCTCGAGGTCGGCGGCGAGTACCAGTGGCGCCGCGAGGGCGAGTACCACCTGTTCAACCCGGACACGGTGTTCAAGCTCCAGCACGCCACCCGCACCGGCCAGTACTCGATCTTCAAGGAGTACACCCGGCTCGTCGACGACCAGTCGAAGCAGCTGGCGTCGCTGCGCGGCCTGTTCGAGTTCCGCAAGGGCCTGCGCCCGGCGGTGCCGATCGAGGAGGTCGAATCGGCCGCCGAGATCGTCAAGCGGTTCTCGACCGGCGCGATGAGCTACGGCTCCATCTCCGCCGAGGCCCACGAGACCCTCGCGATCGCCATGAACCGTCTCGGCGCCCGCTCCAACTCCGGTGAGGGCGGCGAGGATCCGGCGCGCTTCACGCCGGACGAGAACGGCGACTGGCGGCGCTCCGCCATCAAGCAGGTCGCGTCCGGTCGCTTCGGTGTCACCGCGCACTACCTGACCAACTGCACCGACATCCAGATCAAGATGGCGCAGGGTGCCAAGCCCGGTGAGGGCGGCCAGCTTCCGCCGCACAAGGTGTACCCGTGGGTCGCCGAGGTGCGCGGTTCGACGCCGGGCGTCGGCCTGATCTCGCCGCCGCCGCACCACGACATCTACTCGATCGAGGATCTCGCGCAGCTGATCCACGACCTGAAGAACGCCAACCCGAAGGCCCGGATCCACGTGAAGCTGGTGTCCGAGCTCGGTGTCGGCACCGTCGCCGCGGGTGTCTCCAAGGCGCATGCCGACGTGGTGCTCATCTCCGGTCACGACGGCGGCACCGGTGCCTCCCCGCTGACCTCGCTCAAGCACGCGGGTGCGCCGTGGGAGATCGGCCTGGCCGAGACCCAGCAGACGCTGATGCTCAACGGTCTGCGCGACCGCATCGTCGTGCAGGTCGACGGCCAGATGAAGACCGGCCGTGACGTGATGATCGCGGCGCTGCTCGGTGGTGAGGAGTTCGGTTTCGCGACCGCTCCGCTGGTGGTGTCCGGCTGCATCATGATGCGCGTGTGCCATCTCGACACCTGCCCCGTCGGTGTGGCGACGCAGAACCCGGTGCTGCGCAAGCGATTCACCGGCAAGCCGGAGTTCGTCGAGAACTTCATGCTCTTCATCGCCGAGGAGGTGCGTGAGCTGCTCGCCGAGCTGGGCTTTCGCACTCTCGACGAGGCGATCGGCCAGGTCGAGTTCCTCGACACCACGAAGGCCGTCGAGCACTACCGGGCGTCGAAGCTGGACCTGTCGCCGCTGCTGACCAAGGTCACCTCGCCGATCTTCCCGGAGCAGGACCTGCACTGCACCAAGCAGCAGGACCACGCTCTGGACAAGGCGCTCGACAACGAGCTGATCGCCAAGGCGCAGCCCGCGCTGGAGAGCGGCGAGAAGGTCGTCATCGAGACGCAGGTGACCAACGTCAACCGCACCGTCGGCACCATGCTCGGCCACGAGGTCACCAAGGTGTACGGCGGAGAGGGCCTGCCGGACAACACGATCGACATCACCCTCACCGGTTCGGCCGGTAACAGCTT
The DNA here is from genome assembly GCF_053589115.1 of Rhodococcus sp. NPDC003383. Classification (NCBI taxonomy): domain Bacteria; kingdom Bacillati; phylum Actinomycetota; class Actinomycetes; order Mycobacteriales; family Nocardiaceae; genus Rhodococcus; species Rhodococcus sp. NPDC003383. Next base: position 14,260 of record NZ_JBSFRG010000052.1, read on the forward strand.
CGGTGCGTTCGTGCCCAAGGGCATCACGCTCCGGCTGTTCGGCGATGCCAACGACTTCGTCGGCAAGGGCCTGTCGGGTGGCCGCATCATCGTGCGCCCGCCGCACACCGCCGCACCGGGATTCGTCGCCGAGGACAACATCGTCGCCGGCAACGTCATCCTGTTCGGTGCCACCGGTGGCGAGGTGCTCATCCGCGGTATCGCGGGCGAGCGGTTCGCGGTCCGCAACTCGGGTGCCACGGCCGTCGTCGAAGGCGTCGGCGACCACGGCTGCGAGTACATGACCGGCGGTAAGGTCGTCATCCTCGGCAAGACGGGCCGCAACTTCGGTGCGGGTATGTCCGGCGGTGTCGCGTTCGTGTACAACCCCGATCGCGATTTCGAGGACAACCTCAATACAGAACTTGTCGATCTCGAAGACCTCGAGGGCGAGGACTTCGCCTGGCTCAAGGGTGTCATCGAGCGGCATCGTGACGAGACGGGCTCCGAGGTCGCAGCCCGCATCCTGGCCGACTGGTCGCAGCAGGTCAGCCATTTCGCGAAGGCCATGCCTCGCGATTACAAGAAGGTACTCATGGCAATCAAGGACGCCACCATTCGTGGTGCGAACGTTGACGAGGCGATCATGGAGGCGGCTCGTGGGTGATCCAAGCGGCTTCCTCAAGCACGGTTCGCGTGAAACGCCGGTTCGCCGGCCGGTTCCGCTGCGGCTCCTCGACTGGAAGGAGGTGTACGAGCCTTTCTCTCGTGACACCCTCCAGGTCCAGGCGAGCCGCTGCATGGACTGCGGTATTCCCTTCTGCCACAACGGTTGTCCTCTCGGGAACCTGATTCCCGAGTGGAACGACCTGGTGTACAAGGGCAAGTGGAACGACGGCATCGAGCGTCTGCACGCCACCAACAACTTCCCGGAATTCACCGGGCGGCTGTGCCCGGCCCCCTGCGAGGCGTCGTGCGTCCTGGGCATCAACCAGGACCCGGTGACCATCAAGCAGGTCGAGGTCGAGCTCATCGAGAAGGCGTTCGAGGACAACCGCGTCGTCCCCGTTCCGCCGTCGAAGCTGACCGGCAAGAAGGTCGCGGTCGTCGGTTCCGGTCCCGCGGGTCTGGCTGCAGCGCAGCAGCTCACCCGCGCCGGCCACACCGTGACGGTGTTCGAGCGCGAGGACCGCATCGGCGGCCTCCTCCGCTACGGCATCCCGGAATTCAAGATGGAGAAGCGCTTCATCGACCGCCGTCTGGCGCAGATGGAGGCCGAGGGCACCATCTTCAAGCCGGGCGTGAACGTGGGCGTGGACATCAGCGCCGACGATCTGCGCGAGCAGTTCGACGCGGTGGTCCTCGCCGGCGGCTCCACCGTCGCCCGCGACCTGCCGATCCCGGGTCGCGAACTCGACGGCATCCATCAGGCGATGGAGTTCCTGCCGCAGGCGAACCGGGTGCAGCTCGGCGACGCGATCACCGACGCGAACGGCCTGCCGCCCATCAACGCGAAGGGCAAGAAGGTCGTCATCATCGGCGGTGGCGACACCGGCGCCGACTGCCTGGGCACCTCGCACCGCCAGGGCGCGGTAAGCGTGCACCAGTTCGAGATCATGCCGCGTCCGCCGGAGCAGCGCGCCGAATCGACGCCGTGGCCGACCTACCCGCTGATGTACCGGGTGTCGTCCGCGCACGAGGAGGGCGGCGAGCGCGTGTTCTCCGTCAACACCGAGGAATTCGTCGGTGTCGACGGCAAGGTCACGGCCCTCAAGGCGCACGAGGTGAAGATGGTCGCCGGGCGCTTCGAGAAGGTCGAAGGCACGGATTTCGAGCTCGAGGCCGACCTGGTTCTTCTCGCGATGGGCTTCGTCGGCCCGGAGAAGCCGGGCCTGCTCACCGATCTCGGGGTGGACTTCAACGAGCGCGGCAACGTCGCCCGCTCGACCGAGTGGTCCACCAACGTCGACGGCGTGTTCGTCGCCGGCGACATGGGCCGCGGTCAGTCCCTGATCGTCTGGGCCATCGCAGAGGGCCGCTCCTGCGCGGCGGCGGTCGATCGGTACCTCGAGGGAGCAACGGCGCTTCCCGCACCGATCACCACCAGCACGATGCCGCAGCGCTGAGGTAGCAACTCGCCGATCAGGGCGCGTACCCGGGAATCCCGGGGACGCGCCCTGATCGTTTTGCAGGCCGTTCGGTCACCGGGCCGTTATCCTCGAGCGCATGACCGAGAGGCACAGGATCACGAAGCGGTCACTGTCGGGTGCGGTGACCCTGCTCGGTGCGGCGGCCGTGGCCGTGGTCACCGGTGCGCCCGCCTCGGCCGACGCCGCCGATCCGACCTCCGGCGATTGCGTGCAGAACCTCGGCGGACCGGTGGTCGTGGACGGCGGCGACCCGGTCGCACCGATCTCCCGATTCGAGGACTTCCGCCTCCTCGGACTCGACGGCGGCGCCGGTAACGCGTGCATCACGAACCTGGGACCCGGCACGGTCTCGGTGACGCGACCGGTGGGACGCGTCGACGGCCGCACCACCGTTTCCGCGGCGCCGGTCGAGATGCGGGTCGACGGTGGTGTCGGCAACGTCGCGGTCACCAACGTGGGTGTGGGCGCGGTGACGGTGAACCGCCGCTGGATCGCCCCGGGCCCTGCCGCGGTGCACGAACCTGCGCCCGAAGGGATTCCGGAACTGATTCTCGACGCCGGGCGCGGTGGCGTGTTCGTCACGAACATCGGCGCCGGCTCGGTGACGGTTGCGGACTGGAACGCCGCCGACGGGCCGCTGCCCGCGGAGATCCCCGCGCCGCCCGGCATGGTCGTGACCGACCCGATCACCGGCAACGTCTATGTCACGAACCTGTTCGGCCCGGCCGTCACGGTCGTGCACCGGGCGGGCGCCCAGGCCCGCGTCGTCGACCGCAGCGTCGTGGGGAACACCCTCGACTACGGAACCGGGAACGTGTTCGTCACGAACATCGGAGGAGGTCCGGTAACCGTAATCCGCGAATGACATTCCGGGTCACGTCGTGTTCACGGCCGTGACATGTCGGGTCGGGACAATCGGCCCGAACTCAGCGAACGAGTCGACAGGGGGAGCCGCGTTGAGGCTGAATCGAATGTTGACGATGCTGACGGCAGCAGTGGGAACCGTGCTGGCGTCGGTCATGACAGGACCTGTGGCACAAGCAGATCCGGGGTGGTGTCCGACGCTGAACGTCGTCGCGGTGCCGGGGACGTGGGAGACGTCCAGCACTCCGGATCCGGCGCGCGGCAACGGCATGCTCGCCGCCGTCACCACCGGCCTGCCCCCGGGCACGCGTGTCGACTACGTGCAGTATCCGGCGACCGCGTTCCCGTGGGAAGGCGACGTGTACGCCGCGTCCCGTCAGCGTGCCGTCGACAATGCGCGCGGTCTGATCGCGGCGACCGCCGCGCAGTGCGCCTCCACCCGCTTCGCTCTCGTCGGCTACAGCCAGGGTGCCGACGCCGCAGGCGATCTCGCCGCGGAGATCGGGACGGGACTCGGGGTGGTGCCGCCGCACCGGCTCGTCGCGGTCGGGTTGCTCTCGGATCCGCGACGTTCCGAAACCGACATCCTGGTCGGCCCGCCGGTCGCCGGTAACGGTGCCGGAGGCGCCCGCCTCGGCGGCTTCGGATTCGTGACCCCGAACGTGCGGACGATCTGCGCGGTCGGCGACCTGTACTGCTCGACACCGAAGGACGACTTCGTCACGCGCCTGGCGGGTTTCCTCGCGGTCGCGGCCGGCAGCAACCCGGATCGTTTCGGCGACTACCAGCGCCAGGCGGAGGGCCTGTACAACGACATCATGTCCGCGGGCGGGCTCCCGACCCTGCAGTTGCAGATCACCCCCGAGGCCAACGACGAGCGTGAGGACGAGATCCGCCGGTTCTTCGAATCGCAGGTGCACCAGGACTACGGCACCTACGTTGTCGACGGCCGCGGCACGACCGCGACCACCTGGTTGCGGAACTGGCTCGCAGAAAAGGCGTAGTGCGGCTCCGCCGCCCGTGTGCCTTTGTGGCGGCTCCGACCGCCACAAAGGCACACCACCTCAGTCGATTTCGAACCGCGAACCGACCCGCATCGCACGCGGGGCGAGGCGGCTGATCCACTTACGGGCCTTGGCCTCCGGTGCGACCGTCACGATCGGCTGATTGTGGCGGACCGCCGCGACCATGGCGTTCGCGACCCGCTCGGGTGGGACGCCGAGTTTGCGGTATATCGCGGACGTCCGCGAGCGCCGTGCCTTCCGGACTTCCGGGTTGGGCTCGACGAACTCGATGCTGCGGTTGAAGTTCGTCGAGACCAGGCTCGGGCACACCGCGGTCACACCGATGCCGTATTCGAGCAGTTCGGCGCGGAGACAGTCGGAGAGCATCAGCACCGCAGCCTTGCTCGTGGCATACGCGGCGATGCGCTTCTGCGGCATGAACGCCGCCGCGGACGACACGTTCACGATGTGCCCGCCGGTGCCGCGTTCGATCATCTGCTTCGCGAACACGCGGCTCCCGTAGACGACGCCCCAGAAGTTGACGTCCATGATGTGCTCGAACACTTCCTGCGGCGTGTCGACGAACGATCCGATCAAGCCCAGTCCGGCGTTGTTGACGAGGATGTCCGGCACGCCGTGACGCTCACGGACCTTCCGGGCGAACTCCTGGACCTGCTCCTCGTCGGTCACGTCGACGAGGTAGGCGTGGGCGCCGCCGCCGAACACCGCCGCGGCACCCCCGGCCCGCGGGTCCGGGGTGTTCACGAGTTCGACGGTCTCGCGCGCGGCGTCGAGGTCGACGTCGGCGACGACGACGATCGCCCCGGCCGCCGAGAACGCCTGCGCGGCGGCCCGGCCGATGCCGCTGCCGCCGCCCGTGACCACGACGAGAGTCCCGGTCAGATCACGCAGGCGCAGGTGCAGGGCCGCGCCTTTGCGCCAGCGTCGGATCTGGGACGTACGCGGTGTCATGTGTCCATCTTCCCGTGGCCGGCGGATCTTGGCAGGCGTGACGGAAAGCTGCGCGGTTTCCGGACCACAGGGGCATCAGGACCGCAGGGAAGACGAAAGCACCGGCAGTCGCGTGGACTGCCGGTGCTTTCGTTCACCGACGCTCGGGGCGGGTGCGACCCGCCGACGTCAGCGGTTGTCGTCGTATCGCGGTGGTGCCCCGAGGTCCATCGGGCCGCTCCGGAACTGGTCCTGCTGCGTTCCGGGCTGCGACGGCCACTGCGCCCCCGGCGGCATCGGCTGCTGATGCTGGGCCGGTTGCTGATGCTGTGCCGCCTGCTGCTGGGCCCACGCGGTGGCCTGATCGACGTGCCGTGCAGGCTCGTCCGGCGACCGCAGGCGTCGCGGGCGCTCCGCCATCGGTTCGGGAGTGCTCTGCTGCACGTCGGTGAGCAGGGACGCGGGGAAGTAGATCGACGCGGTGATGCCCGCGTTCGTCTCCGAATCGAAGGTCGGACGCAGACGCACGCTGATGCCGTTGCGGGCCGCGAGGCGACCCACCACGAACAGACCCATCTGACGCGGTGCGTGGATCTCGGCGCTGTCACCGGCGGCGAGACGCGAATTGATCTCGTTGAGGATCTCCGGGGAGGCGCCGATACCGCAGTCGGCGATCTCGAGCAGCAGACCGCCACCGACCGCGGCGGAGAACTCGAACGTGACGGTGCTGTTCGGCGGAGAGGCCCGCAGCGCGTTGTCCACGAGTTCCGCCAGCAGGTGGACGACGTCGGAGACCGCGCTGCCGACGAGGTACCCGTGCGGGGTGTTGCCGATCCGCACCCGCTGGTAGTTCTCGACCTGGGAGACCGCACCGCGCAGAACGTCGCCGAGCGGAGCGGGGGCGCTGCGGGTACGGGGACGGGTGCCGGAGAGCACGAGCAGCGAGTCGCCGGTGCGTCGCATGCGCGCGGCGAGGTGGTCGAGCGCGAACAGGCTCTGCAGCCGGACCGGGTCCTTCTCCTCGTACTCGAGCGAGTCGATGAGCGACAGCTGTTGCTCGACGAGCGTCTTGTTCCGCCTCGCAAGGGTTTCGAGCATCGTGGAAATCTGCTGCCGCAGATGCGCCTGCTCACCGGCGAGCCGCAGCGCCTCGGAGTTCATCGAGTCCACGGCGCGGGCGAGCTGACCGAACTCCTCGTCGGTGTGCACATCGATCGGTGCGAGTTCCACAGAGGTGACGTCCGCGCCGTCCTTGACCGCGGCGATGGCGGCGGGCAGTTCGTGGTTGGCGGCGCCGAGCACGCCGTCGCGCAGGCGGCGCATCGGGACGGACAGCGTCCGTGCCACGAGCAGGGCGACGGCGAGCGCGATCGCGAGGATCGCGGCGACGATGATGCTGTCGCGGATGGCCGCGGTCCGTGCGTCGGAGGTGAGCCGGTCCAGGGTGGCGGTGATGCGGGCCGTGGCTGCGGCGTTGGTCTCCTGGTACGGCACGTACGCGGCGACCATCGAGTCGCGCAGTTCCACGCCGGCCTCGCGGCTGGGCACGAAATCGGTGATCAGCGCCCGTTTCTGCGCCACGTTCGCGAGCATGGTCTCGACCTGGCCGGTGTCGAGCGAGGTTCCCTGCAGCAGGCCGAGCGTCGACTCCTCGATGTTGAGGGCATTGAGGGCGGTGAGGCGCGCTGCCTCGGGGTTGGTGGCGAAGACCGCGAGCGAGGTCATCTGGTCGAGCATGGTCCGCTGCGAGTTCCACGCGGTGAGCATGTTCGTGCCGTCCGTGAGGACCTCGGTGTTCTCGGTGAGGTCGAGCAGCGTGCGGAAAGTCGCTTCACAGCGGATCAGGAAGTCGATCGTGCGCTTCTTCAACTCGTCCGGGGCCATGGTGCCGCCCTGGATCGTGTTGTAGAGCGTCTCACCGTCCTCGAGGAGCCCGCCCAGCTTCTCGCTGATTCTCGGATCGAAGTCACCGGCGGCTGCGAGGTTCCGAACGTTCGACATGGCCCCGGTGACCTGCTCGGGGGTGATGCCGACCGTCGCGAGGCCGAGGCTCGCCGCAGTGGAGGAGCTGACGACGACGTTGGAGAAGTCGAACAGGCCGGGGATCACGGCGACCTGGTCGGACAGTGATTCGAAGCGGCGTGCTTCGTCGAGCTGTGTCGACACGCGCAGCGCACCGAGCGCGACGGCTGCGAGGAGAGGAATCGCGAGCACGACGGCGAGCTTGTACGACAAGCGCCAGTTCATCAGGCTGAGGGAGCGGCTCTTTCGTTGCCCCATTGATTGCGTCATCCTTCCCCGGGGGATGCGTCTCGGGTAGGCAGTGGGCGCACCCTTCGGCATGTCAGGTGCTCGTTATACAGGATGACAATGCCTGTTGTACATACGATTTATAGGTTCGCTTACGGCGACCTCGCAGAATCCCGTTCTGGCGCAGTGGCGTCCGTCACAGTAGCTCACACCCGGAGCGGTCTCGTTGATCGACGCCGCGCGGCGGGCTCCGTTGCGGGAGACCAGGACCCGGGTCACCGAGGTGTACTCGAGGGGAAACTCGAGCGGTCGCGCGAGACCGAGGATGTCCTGGAGCACGGCATTGACGACACCCCCGTGCGCGAACACCGCGACCGTGTCCTCGTGTTCGCACGCGCCGACGATCCGGTCCACCCCGCTCAGGACGCGGGCGCGGAAGGCTTCCTCGTCGACGAATTCGGGCAGCAGCCCCGCACGGATCCGTTCGAAGGCCGCGGGTGCGAGCTCGCGGGCGTCGTCGAACGGGATGTAGTGGTCGAGGTCGTAGTCGTACTCGGCGAGGTCGACGATCTGCTCGACCGGGAGGTCGCGTTCGACCGCGAGGGGGCCGGCGGTTTCGAGTGCCCGGCGTTGCGGGCTGCTGAAGATCCGGCGGATGCGGTAGGGCGCGAGGGCGTCGGGGAGGCGGGCGGCCTGGACCCGTCCCTCTTCGGCGAGCGCCGGGTCGGCGCGGCCTTCGGTGACCCGGCTGAGTACGGGAAGAGCGTGGCGAATCAGAAGCAACTGCACACAGCCACAGTGCCACGAGGGCCGAGCGATCGCTCGGTGAGGTCGGTGTTTCACGTGAAACCGACGATCACCGTCCGCGGGGTTTGGCGAGCGGGAAGGCCAGCGATTCGCGGATGCTGCCGCCGGTGATGAGCATGACGATGCGGTCCACGCCCATGCCCAGCCCGCCGGTCGGGGGCATCGCGTGCTCGAGTGCCTGGAGGAAGTCCTCGTCCAGCTCCATGGCCTCCTCGTCGCCACCCGCCGCGAGCAGTGACTGCTCGGTGAGCCGGGCCCGCTGATCGATCGGGTCTGTCAGCTCGCTGTAGGCGGTGCCCAGTTCGATGCCCCACGCGACGAGATCCCATTTCGCGGCCACTCCGGGCTTCGTGGGGTGCGGCCGGGTCAACGGCGAGACCGACGTCGGGAAGTCGGTGTAGAAGGTCGGGAATTCGGTGCGGGACTCGACGAGATGCTCGTACATCTCCTGCGCGGTGGCGCCGGCGTCCCACGCCGGGTTGTAGGGGATCTCGCGGTCGTCGCACAGCCGTCGCAGTTCCTCCACCGGCGTGCTCGCGTCGATTTCGACGCCGAGCGCCTCCGAGATCGCCCCGTGGAAGGTCTTCACCGGCCACTCTCCGGAGATGTCGATCTCCACCGGCTTCCCGTCCGGACCGGGCCGGACCAGGATCTCGCGACCGTGCGCCGCGACCGCGGCGTGCTGGACGAGCTCGCGTGCCATCACCCGCATCTGCTCGTAGTCGCTGTGCGCCTCGTACGCCTCGAGGATCGTGAACTCGGGATTGTGCTTGAAATCCGCGCCCTCGTTGCGGAACACCCGGCCGATTTCGAAGACCTTCTCCATGCCCGCGACGCACAACCGCTTGAGATACAGCTCCGGGGCGATCCGCAGATACAGGTCCAGGTCGTAGGCGTTGATGTGGGTGACGAACGGCGCGGCGTTGGCACCGCCGTGCACCGACTGCAGGATCGGGGTCTCCACCTCCAGGTAGCCGCGCGCGGCGAGTTGGTCGCGCAGGGACCGCACGACGGCACTGCGCGCGGTCAGCAGCCGCCGCGCGCCGGGATTGATCGCGAGGTCGACGTAGCGCTGCCGCACCCGTGCCTCGGGGTCGACGAGCCCGCGCCACTTGTCGGGCAGCGGATGCAGGCACTTGCCGTCGAGGCGCCAGTCGTCGACGAGCAGCGCGACGTCCCCGCTGCGGCTGCGTCCCATCGTCCCGCTGACCTCGACGAGGTCGCCGAGGTCGAACCTGAACCTGCGGCCGCCGACGGCGCCCCGCTCGACGAGGAGCTGGACGTCGCCCGACCAGTCCCGCAGCACCGCGAACAGCACCCCGCCGAAGTCGCGGATCCGCAGCAACCGGCCCGCGACGCGAACCGCCGTTCCGACGGGTGCGTCGTGGGCGGCGACCGCGGTGTGGGTGGGGCGCACGGCCACCGGATACGGATCGATGCCCGCGTCGGCCAGCGGCGCGAGTTTCGCCATGCGCACCCGGACCTGCTCGGGGCGCCTGGGCCCGACGGGCGCGGCGGCGACCGGGGGAGCAGCGACGTCGGCGGCAGTGGTGGGGGCACTGCCGTCGTCGTGCAGTGTCCCGGATTCGGCGAGCGCGGCCGGGGCGTGGTCGTGGGTGCCGGTGTGGTGCGCGGCCTTCTGTCGCCGGAAGCTGGGGACGGTGAGGAAACCCTCGGCGATCGCGGAGGCGATGCCCACGCGGGGAAGCTCCCGGTTCTCACGGAAACACAGGTACCGGGGCGCCCACTGCGGACGGTACTTCAGGTTGGAGCGGTACAGGGCCTCGAGCTGCCACCAGCGGGAGAAGAACAGCAGGATCGACCGCCACAGGCGCAGGATCGGACCCGCCCCGATCTGCGACCCTTCCTCGAACACCGACCGGAACACCGCGAAGTTCAACGAGATTCGGGTGACACCGAATTCGTTGCCGTGCGTGGCCAGTTCCGACACCATCAGCTCCACCACGCCGTTCGGGGCGGAGGGGTTGCGCCGCATCAGGTCCAGCGAGATGCCGTCGGTGCCCCACGGCACCAGCGACAGCAGCGCGACGGTCTCGCCGTGGATGTGCGCCTCGACGAGCAGGCAGTTGCCGTCGAGGGGGTCACCGAGCCGGCCGAGCGCCATGGAGAAGCCGCGTTCGGTCTCGGTGTCGCGCCACTCGTCCGCCAGCCGGATCACTTCGGCCATTTCGTCCGCCGTCAGATCGCGGTGCCGCCGGATCCGCACCGCCACGCCCTGTTTCCGCGCGCGGCCGACGGCCTGGCGGACGGGCCGCATTTCCCGGCCGGAGAGCGTGAATTCCGAAGTGTGCAGGATCGCTTCGTCGCCGAGTTCGAGCACCGACAGCCCGGCTCGGTTGTATGCCGTCGCTCCGGCTCGACTCGCTCCCATCACCGCCGGCGCCCAGCCGTAGCCGCGGGCCAGGGCGAGCCATTCGTCGATCGCGTGCGGCCAGGCCTCGGGGTTGCCGATGGGGTCACCGCTGGCCAGGCACACCCCGACCTCGACGCGATAGGTGACGGCGGCCTTCCCGCTCGGGGCGAACACCACGGCCTTGTCCCGCCGGGTCGCGAAGTAGCCGAGCGAATCGTCCCCGTCGCGGTCGAGCAGACCACGGATCGCGGATTCGTCGCTGCCGGTGAGCGCGTTCTCCGCGCGTTGCGAGCGGAACAGGACGACGACCGCCGCCAGCAGTGCCAGCGCGCCGAGCAGGCCCAGCAGGGTGTTGACGAAACCGTTTGGGCGACCGCTGAACTGGTCGTTGTCGAGGATGGTCAGCGCGGTCACGCGGTTGAACGCCCACAGCAGTCGTTCGTCGCCCGGCAGCGAGCCGGGGAACAGTTCGACCAGGCCCCAGCCGATCAGGGTCCCGAGGGCGAGTCCGCCGACGAGCACCGCGAGTGCCTTCCACACCGCTCCGGGCCGGACCCGCGTGTAGAACTGCGGGTATGCGGCGATGAGGATCGCGACGACGGCGAGATGCACGACGAGTGCGACGACTGCGTTCGGGTTGCGGTCGGTCACCGCGACCACGGCATTGTCGATCGTGAAGGCGATGAGGTAGACGGTCAGGATCCACCAGGCGATGCGTTTTCGTCCGGCCAGCGCCGCCGCGAGCAGACCGACGACCAGCGCGTACGAGAGACTGGTGTCCGGTGCGTCGAAGTAGTAGGTGTCGATGTACTCGCGCGGCACGTGGATCCAGTAGCGCAGGGTCGGCGAGATCGACCACAGGGCCACCAGTACGGCGAATACGCCCAGGACCGTTCCGGTTACGTGGGGGACAGAAGCGAGTCGCCCCCCGGCGGTCGCGGCGGGCAGTCGCGTGGAGACGGCCGGTGGGACGGTGACATCCGCAGGCATGATCACGACGTTAGCCGCGCTGCCGGAAGAGGGTTGTGAAACCAGAGGATTCGAGAGCACGAGCCGGGGTGGGGGGGGGGGGGGCCCCCCCCCCCGGGGGGTAACCGCGTTAACGGGCCGCGGGCAGAACCCGCTGCGGGCGGGCACCAGCATGACGAAGAACAGGAGGATTGAACCACCCGCCAGCCA
>NZ_JBSFRG010000053.1:0-22475 GCF_053589115.1 Rhodococcus sp. NPDC003383
GGTAGCAGTCCGTCCGATCGGGATGTCGATCATCTCTGTGTCCGTTCCCCGCGTTGGTTGCCGGGTGTCTCACGACCATCCTGGCAACCAACGTGCAGGAGGAGCGGATTCCGAAGCGGTGGGCGAATTCGACTGCCGGGCGATAACGACGCCACGACCGTCAGGCGGCCCGGGGATTCGACCACGCGGCGGTGGTGTGGGTGTGGCCGCTCTCGTCGATCAGGCGGGCCGGCATACCGTACTGCTCGAGCCAGCGCATCGCCCCGAGGCCTCGGCGCAGGGCGGTCGCACAGGCCGCGTCCGCCCACACCGCGTCCGCGGCGATGACGGTGACCTCGCGCCACAGCGAATCCCGGGAGTCCCCCGCCGTGCGCGTCGACATCGCGGCACCGGCCGGGAGTTCGACGGTTCCGCCCCCGGGCAGGTCGATCTGCCAGCCGCCGGCCGGGCAGTTGCCGGCGGTGGCCATCGTTTCGCCCATCCGCACCAGGACTCCGCATTCGAGGTCGCGGGCCACCGCGGCGGCGGCCCGGTCGACGGTGTCGGCCTTCGCGGTCTCGCTGATGTCCAGGCTCACCCCGTACGGGGTGAGGACGGTCTCGCCGTCGAGTTGCACGTCGAGGTAGGTGGGCAGCGGGTGGATCGGCGCCGTGGAGGCCTCGTCGAGGTCGGCGTCGTCGGCCGACAGCGGATCGACGACGCCGTCGGTCATCCGGGCCGCCCACAACGCCGAGCGCAGCAGCACCGACAGCCGGGGGCTGACCTGCACCGGGATGCCCTGCGCGAGGTTGACGGCGTGGATCTCGGCGTCGCCGCGCTGCGGATTGCAGGCCGCTTCGGACTCGATGACGATGTCCCGCACGAGCCGCTCGGCGTCGCGCAACGCATCGTACTCGGTCACGGCCAGCGTGACTCGTTCCCCCCACCCCCGCCATCTGCTGAATCTGATCATGACGGGCTCCACGCACGTTCGATTCGGTGACGATGCCTACCAGTATGCCCCGGTCACAGTCTGGCCAGAATCCCAGCGGTGTCGACCCCGGTCGGCAGGGTGCCCAGCGCGATGCCCCAGTCGTGGTCGAGGCGGCTCGCGCAGAACGCATCGGCGACGGCCGGATGCCCGTGCCGCACCAGTTGCGCACCCTGCAGGACCAGGGCCATGAGTTCGACGACCCGCCGGGCCCGGTATTCGACGTTCTCGAGGTCGGCGAGTTCCTTGCCGACCCGGGAGATCGCGTCGTCGAGCCGGCGATCGGCGCCCTCGGCGAGCCGGGCCTCGGCGAAGAACGCCTCGACGGTGTCGGGTTGCTTGATCATGGCGCGCAGCGCATCGAGCGCGGCGACGTTGCCGGATCCCTCCCAGATCGACATGAGCGGCGACTCCCGGAACAGCCGGGGCATGCCCGACTCCTCCGCGTAGCCGTTGCCGCCGAGGCATTCGAGGGCCTCGGCGGCGTGCGCCGGTGCCCGCTTGCACACCCAGTACTTGGTGACGGCGAGTGCGATGCGTCGCAGCGCAGCCTCCTGCGGGTCGCCCGAGGCGCGGTCGGTGGCGCCGGCCAGCCGCATCATCATCGTCGTCGCCGCCTCGGATTCGACGACGAGATCGGCGAGCACGTTCCGCATGAGCGGCTGGTCGATCAGCAATGCGCCGAACGCTTTCCGGTGACGCGCGTGGTGCACCGCGCGCAGCGCGGCCATCCGCATGCCCATCGACGAACCGATGACGCAGTCGAGCCGGGTCATGTTGACCATCTCGATGATGGTCGCGACACCGCGCCCCTCGGGTCCGACGAGCCAGCCGGTCGCACCCTGGTATTCGATCTCCGAGGACGCGTTGGACTTGTTGCCGAGCTTGTCCTTGAGCCGCTGGATGTGGATGCGGTTGCGGGTGCCGTCGGGCAGCACGCGCGGCAACAGGAAACAGCTCGGTCCGTGTTCGGTCTGCGCGAGAGTCAGGAACAGATCCGACATCGGGGCCGAGGTGAACCACTTGTGTCCGATGATCGTGTGGCTGCCGTCGGCGTTCGGTGTCGCGGTGGTGGTGTTGGCGCGCACGTCGGAGCCGCCCTGCTTCTCCGTCATGGACATGCCCGCGATCAGCCCGCGCTTCGAACTCGGTTCGCGCAGGCCGAAGTCGTAGTGGGGTGCCGCGAGCAGCGGTTCGTAGCGTTCGGCGAGTTCGGGGTTGTGCCGCAGCGCGGGGATCGCCGCGTAGGTCATCGAGATCGGGCACATGTGCCCGGCGTCGGCCTGTCCCCACGTGTAGAACTTCGCGGCGCGGGCGACGTGGGCGCCCGGCCGCGGGTCACGCCAAGGCGCGCCGTGCAGTCCGTGTTCGACGGCGACGGTCATCAGGTCGTGCCAGTGCGGGTGGAACTCGACCTCGTCGATGCGGTTGCCGTACCGGTCGTGGGTGTGCAGGACGGGCGGGTACTCGTTGGCGAGACGGCCCCAGTCCTGGGCGCGGGCGCCGCCGGCGAGGACGCCGAGGGCGCGCACCTCGTCCTCGGCCCAGGCGGCGCCTTCACGGCGCAGTCCCTCGAGCAGCGACGCGTCGTCGGCGGCGTCGTAGGGCACGAGGTCGGGGACCTGGTTGAACACCTCGTGGGTGGGCGGGAAGGTCGGGGTCATCGTGGAACTCCCAATGCTCGGAGGGCGAATGCGGTGAGGTCGGGGACGGTGCCGGCCGCGGCGGCACCGATGTGCAGGGGGTCGGTGAGCACCTCGCCGACCGCACCGACGAGGGCGGCCGCGGCGAGGCCGGCGTCCTGCTCGGGGAACTCGCCGGTGCCGATGCCGAACCCGATCGCGTCGGCGAACGCGGCCGCGAACGCGCGGCGCAGCACGAGTCGTTCCGCGTCGAGCGCCGCGTCGACCGGTTCGGCGAGCAGGGTGTAGGCGAGCCGGGGATTGCGCAGCGCCCGCTGCGCGAAGGTCTCGACGATCGCGGCGACCTTCCCGGTGCCGGACCCGGCGGCGGAGGCCGCGGTGGTCACGGCCTCGACCTCGCGAGTGCACAGGTCGCGGAAGATCCGGACCATCAGCTCGGACTTGTCGGTGTAGTGACGGTAGACGGTGCCGGTGGCGACGCCGGCGCGTTCGGCGACGGCGGCGATGGACAGCGCGCGGTAGCCGTGCTCGGAGAGCAACGCGACCGCGGCGGCTGCGATCGCGGCGCGACGGTCTTCGAGGCGCTGCTCGACGGCAGCGGTCCGGCGGTAGGCCACGCAAGAATTGAACCTCAGTTCATCTCTTCGGTCAACGGTCGGCGCTACGGTCGAGGGTGTGAACCGGCTCAGCGTGGTGGACGAGATCTTCCTGCACCGGCACCGAGGATTCGGCCTGCCGGTGGTCATGCAGGGGCTGTGGCGCAGCGACGACACCGTCGACCTGCCGCTGTTGATCTCCCTGCACGACGCCCTCGCCGGCGGTCCGCTCGGCCGGCGGGTCGTGCGATCCCGCGTGCCCGGCGCACGCCCCCGATTCGAACCGAGTGTCGAATCGCGGCCGCTGCACTACCCGACCGCCCCGATCCCCGACGACGGCATCCTCGCGTGGGCGGACGCCCAGGCCGAGGTCGACGTCGACCCGGAGCGGCACCCGGGCTGGGCCCTGACGGCCGCTCCCCTCGCCGGCGGCGGCACCGTCGTCTCGCTCGTGTGCTCCCACGTGCTGGTCGACGCCCGCGGCCTGCTCGACGCCGTCACCGACGCACTCGCCGGCACGGTCGAAGCACCGAGCGCCGAGCGCACGTCGGATGTCCGCGATGCGGTGAACCTGATTCGCCGGGTCGGTCGCGGCCTGCGCGGGGTGCGCTACTCCCCTGCCTCCGGCAACGGCCCGGCGCCCCGGCCGGTCACCGCCAGGCCGGTCACGGCACTGCTCGACATCGACGCCGCACGATGGGACCGGGCGGCCGAGGCCGACGGCGGCACCCCCAATACGTTGTTCCTCGCCGTCGGCGCGGGCATCGCCCGTCGCGCCGGGGTGCCCTCACCCGTGCGGATCGCGGTGCCGGTGGACTCCCGCAACGCCGGGACCGCCGCGAACGGCGTGACGACCACCGAGGTCGTCGTCGGGCCGGCGGACAGCCCCGCGCAGCTCCGCGAGGCCGCACGCGAGGCGTACCGGCGACCGCCCGAAGGCGCTCCCCACGGCATCCCCGACGAGATCCTGCAACTCGTCCCCGACCGGCTGGCCGCGCGGCTCGCGGCGGGTGCCGGCGAGCGAGACGTGTTGTGTTCCAACATCGGACCGATCCCCGAGAGCCTCACGACGTTCGGACCGCACCGCACCGTGGGTTTCGCCGCACGGGCGATGCACCCCGGCCTGCCCGCACCCCGGGCAACCACGTCGACACATCTGTCGGCATACCTGTGCAGGCTCGGCGGGCACTACACGCTCTCGCTCGTCGCGCTCGACACCGATCGGTTCCCGGACGCGGCGACCCTGCGCGTGTACGCCGATGCCGAACTCGCGGATCGCGGCCTCGAGGCCCGGCCCTGGTGACCGTGGGACGGCGAACACGGGCAGCTGTGACGGCCCGTCACGTACAGTTGCGCTCATGACGCCCGAGACCCTCGTCACACTCGCCGACGGCGCGGTCCGCGGCAGCCGCGTCGGCGACCTCCTGTCCTGGCGGGGCATCCCGTACGCGCAGCCGCCGGTCGGCCCGCTGCGGCTGCGGGCGCCGCAGCCGGTGCAGCCGTGGACCGGGGAACTCGACGCGACGCGCTTCGGCAATGCGGCGTGCCAGGCCCCGAGAGGCGCCTTCACCGGCAGCCGGGAACGCCTGGCGATCAGCGAGGACTGCCTGACCCTCAATGTCATCGCTCCCGCCGCCCGGTCGGCGACGCCGCGCCCGGTGATGGTGTTCGTGCACGGCGGTGCCTACACGCTCGGCACGAGTGCACTGTCGCTCTACGGCGGACAGTCACTGGTGCGCCGCGGCGACGTGGTCTACGTGTCGCTCAACTACCGGCTCGGCAGCCTCGGCTACCTCGATCTCTCGTCGTTCTCGACCCCGGCCCGGCAATTCGACTCCAATCTGGGGCTGCGCGACCAGGTGGCCGCCCTCGAATGGGTGCAGCGCAACATCGCCGCGTTCGGCGGCGACCCCGGCAACGTGACCGTCTTCGGCGAGTCCGCGGGCGGCAACGCGGTCACCACTCTGCTGGCGACCCCCGCCGCGCGCGGCCTGTTCGCGCAGGCGATCGCGCAGAGTTCCGCACCGAATCTCGTCGTCGAGGCGCCGCGTGCCGCCGAGTGGGCCGCGCGTTTCGTCGAGCTGCTCGGCGCCGACCCGGATTCCGCGGCGACCGCGCTCGATGCCGCGTCGCCCGCCGAACTCGGCCGCGCCGGGAACCGGTTGTCCCGGGAGACGCTGCACGCCTCCCCCGGCCTGCACGTGTTCGGTCCGGTGGTCGACGGCGACTTCCTGCCCACCCACCCCCTCGAAGCGTACGAATCGGGTGCGGCGCACCGGGTTCCGCTGATCATCGGCACCAACGACCGGGAAGGTGCCCTGTTCCCGCGTTTCCTCGACGCATTGCCGACGAACCCGGACCGCATCGACCGGATGTTCGCGCTCACCGACGAAGCGGCCCGCGACCGCGTGGTGTCGGCCTATCCCGGTTATCCGGGCGAACGTGCCGCGGTCGATCTCGGCGGCGACCTCACCTTCTGGTACCCGTCGATCCAGATCGCGCAGGCTCATTCGCGGTTCGCGCCCACCTACAGCTATCGCTTCGACTTCGCGCCCCGGCTGGCGCGCGTGTCCGGGTTCGATGCGACGCACGCGGTGGAACTGCTGTCGGTGTTCGACCAGGTGGACACCCCGCTGGGCCGGGCGTACACGGCGCTCGGGGGTCGCCGCGGGCTGCGTCTGGTCAGCGACGCCGTGCAACGGCAGTGGCTGCACTTCGCACGGCACGGTGAGCCGTTGCCGTCGTGGCCGCAGTACGACGAGCGGGACCGCGCGACGACGATCTTCGACGTGCCGACTCGGGTGGAACACGATCCGCGGCGTGAACGCCGGCTCGCCTGGGAGGGCTACGCGGGCTACCGCGCTCCCGGACAGCCCGTGTCCCCCTAGCGGATCACTTCGCCACGGTCAGCAGGAACGCCACGTCCTCGAGGGCGGCCACGCTGTGCCGCGTCTGGGGAATCACGAGGAAATCCCCGGCCGACCCCTTCCAGGACTGGTCCCCCGCGATCAGCGACAACTGCCCGGACAGGACCTGGATGGTCGCTTCCCCGGGGCTGTCGTGTTCGCCGAGTTCGTGTCCGGCGAGCAGCGCGATCACCGTCTGCCGAAGGTGCTTGGTGTGACCGCCGAGCACGGTCTGCGAACTGCGCCCGTTGCTCGACGACGCCGCGAGTTTGAGCTGCTGCCGGGCCATGGCGGTGAGGGAGAGCTTGTCCATGTTCGCAGTATGGCCCACCCCGCGGGCGCGGTCTCAGGTTCGCGAGTACCCGACCCAGCGGAACCGGACGCCGGAACGGGACTGCTGCCATTCGCACTGTTCGGTGATCGTCCACCCGGGTCCGATCTCGGGGGCGACGGCGTCACCGTCCACGTCGAGATCGATCTCGGTGACCAGCAGCCGCGTCGCGTGCGGCATGGCCTGCGCGTAGATCTGGCCGCCACCGATGACGGCGGCGTCGGTTCCGTCGACGAGGCCCAGTGCCGCCTCGACGCTGCCGGCGACCTCTGCTCCGTCGGCGGTCCAGTCGGGGTTGCGGGTGACGACGATGTTGCGCCGGCCCGGCAGCGGCCGGAACTTCGCAGGCAGCGAATCCCAGGTGAGCCGTCCCATGACGACGGGCAACCCCATCGTGGCTTCCTTGAAGAACGCCATGTCCTCCGGGATGTGCCACGGGATCGTCCCGTCCCGTCCGATGACGCCGCCGCGGGCCTGGGCCCAGATCAGGGTCAGCGCCCCGGTCACACCGCCACCGGCGCCTTGATCGCGGGATGGTGCCGGTAGCCGACGACCTCGACGTCCTCGAACTCGTAGTCGAACAGCGAATCCCGGCGGTTCAGCTTCAGCGTCGGGTACTCGTAGGCCTCGCGCCCGAGCTGCTCGGTGACCTGCTCGATGTGGTTGTCGTAGATGTGGCAGTCGCCGCCGGTCCAGATGAACTCGCCGACCTCGAGGCCGGTCTGCTGCGCCACCATGTGGGTGAGCAGCGCGTAGCTGGCGATGTTGAACGGCACGCCGAGGAACAGGTCGGCGCTGCGCTGGTAGAGCTGGCAGCTGAGCTTGCCGTCGGCGACGTAGAACTGGAAGAACGCGTGGCACGGCATCAGCGCCATGTCGTCGAGGTCGGCGACGTTCCAGGCGGAGACGATCATGCGCCGCGAATCCGGGTTGTTGCGGATCGTCTCGAGGACCTGGCTGATCTGGTCGATGTGTTCGCCGCTCGGGGTCGGCCAGGACCGCCACTGCACGCCGTAGACGGGTCCGAGCTCGCCGTCGGCGTCGGCCCATTCGTCCCAGATGGTGACGCCGTGCTCCTGCAGCCATCGCACGTTCGAGTCGCCGCGCAGGAACCACAGCAGCTCGTACACGATGGACTTGAGGTGGACCTTCTTCGTGGTGATCAGCGGGAATCCCTGTGCGAGGTCGAAGCGCATCTGATGCCCGAACAGGCTGCGCGTCCCGGTCCCGGTGCGGTCGGCCTTCGGGGTGCCCGTCTCGAGGACGAGGCGCAACAGGTCTTCGTACGGGGTCGGCACAGTCACGCCGGCAAGTTTACGGCTTCCCCGCGGTGTGCCCTTGTGGCGGCTGGAGCCGCCACAAATAGACACGGGCAGCCGTAGGCTGCACCCTATGCCCGAACTGCCCGAGGGGGAGGCACTGGCCGGGTTCCTGCGGGAGCACGCGGTCGGCTCGGTCGTGGGCCGCATCGACGTCGCGTCGATCAGCGTGCTGCAGACCGCCGACCCGCCGATCACGGCCCTGCAGGGCCGCGACATCACCGGCGCGCGCCGCTTCGGCAAGTTCCTGTGCCTCGACTGCGGCGACCTCTCGCTCGTCACCCACCTGTCGCGAGCCGGGTGGCTGCGCTGGATCGACGACCCGTCGCCCACACCACCGCGCCCCGGCAAGGGACCGCTCGCGCTCCGCATCCACCTGTTCACCCCCGACGCGACGACCCCCGCCGTCGACCTCACCGAGGCCGGCACCCGCAAGCGGCTGGCCGTCTGGGTCGTCGAGGACCCCCACAAGGTGCCCGGCATCGCACGGCTCGGACCGGACGCGCTCGACGTCACCGCCGACGACCTCGCGAGACTGCTGCGCGGCAGCACGTCGCGGCTCAAGACCGTGCTCGTCGACCAGTCCGTCCTCGCCGGGATCGGCAACGCCTACTCCGACGAGATCCTGCACACTGCACGCCTGTCGCCCTTCGCGACCGCGGGCCGCCTCACCGAGGACCGGATCCACGCCCTGCACGACGCGATGCGCGCGACCCTCACCGACGCGGTCGCGCGGTCGGTCGGACAGGACGCCGCGCGCCTGAAGGGCGAGAAACGGTCCGGGATGCGGGTGCACGCGCGTACGGGCCTGCCGTGCCCGGTGTGTGGCGACACCGTCCGCCAGGTCGAGTATTCGGAACGGTCCTTCCAGTACTGCCCGACCTGTCAGACCGGCGGCAAGATCCTCGCGGACCGGAAACTGTCCCGGTTACTGAAGTAGCTTGCACGAGGTGGACATCTCGACTCGGATGCGCGACTCGGTCCGCGCGCTCTCGCCCGGTTACTTCGCGTTCGTCATGGCCGCCGGCATCGTCTCGATCGGGCTGCACCTGCAGGGCCACTCGGTGGCGTCGACGGCCGTACTGGTCGTCGCGGCCGCCGGGTACGCGGTGCTGGTGGTGCTGTCGCTGTGGCGGCTGATCGTGTTCCGGCACGAGATGCGCGCAGACCTGGCCGACTCGGGCCGCGCGTTCGGGTTCTTCACCTTCATCGCGGGCAGCAACGTCCTCGGAATCCGCCTGATCACCGAGGGCTGGCATTCGACCGCGGCGGTGCTGCTCGTCGTCGCCGCCGTCACCTGGCTGGTGCTCGGCTACGTGATTCCGTGGACGGCGGTCCTCGGCACCACCCAGCGCCCGGTGCTCGCGAAGGCCAACGGCACCTGGTTCGTCTGGGTGGTCGCGAGCGAATCCGTCGCGATCGCCGCGGCCACCCTGCAACCGGTGTACCGCGATTTCGAACGGCTGCTCGCGGCGGTGGCCGTCTTCACGTGGGGCGTCGGCCTGTTCCTCTACGCCGCGGCCGGCATCTTCGTGGCGGCACGACTCCTGCAGTATCCGCTGCGCCCGACCGAACTGACGGCCCCCTACTGGGTGTCGATGGGCGCGTGCTCGATCACCGTGGTGGCCGGCTCCCGCATCGTGGAGATGGCCGACGCACCCATGGTCGAGGCCACCCGCGGACTGATCGCCGGCCTGGCCGTCGTGATCTGGGCATTCGCGACCTGGCTCTTCCCGCCGCTGATCGCGGCGGGCTGGTGGCGTCACCGCACCCACCGGGTTCCGCTGACCTACGACTCGTCGCTGTGGTCGATCGTGTTCCCGCTCGGTATGTACGCGGTCGCCGGGATCTACCTCGGGCGCGCCGACGAGCTGCCCCTCGTCGGCATGGTCGGTGCCGTCGAACTATGGGTCGCGGTCGTTGCCTGGGTCCTGGTGTTCGCGGGGATGCTGCACCGGGTCTGGACGAGGGTGCTGCGCGACCCCACCCGCACCTCCGGAGCCGCCGACACCGGGACGTGATCGACGACGGTGACATCGCCCGAGTCCGTTTTGGGCGGACGGCTACGGTATCGGGTGTGAGCGTCGAACTCGTGGACACCGAGACGGTGCGCGGCAGCCTGCATGTTCCCGAGGGCCCGCCGCGCGGCGCGGTCGCGTTGACCCACGGCGCCGGCGGCAGCAGCGACGCCGCGATCCTGCAGCGTGTGTGCGACCGTTTCGCCGCGCACGGGTTCCTCGCGTTGCGGTACGACCTGCCGTTCCGCCGGCGCAATCCCAAGGGGCCGCCGCAGCCGTCGCGCGCGGCCGAGGACCGTGCCGGGGTCGCCGCGGCCGCGGCCGCACTGCGGGACCGCACCGACGGTCCGCTGCTGCTCGGCGGTGTCTCCTACGGGGGACGGCAGACGTCGATGCTCGTCGCGGAGCAGCCGGAGATCGCCGACGCGCTGATGCTGCTGTCGTATCCGCTGCATCCGCCGGGCAAGCCCGAGAAGGCCCGCACCGAGCACCTGCCGGACGTCGCGGTGCCCACGGTGTTCGTCCACGGCGCCCGCGACCCGTTCGGGACCGTCGACGAACTGCTAGAGGCATCCACGCTGATCCCGGCGGCGACCGCGCTCGTCGAGGTGCCTGCCGCCGGTCACGACCTGAGCCGCGCGAAAACCGACCCGTCCGGTGAGGCGGTCGCCGCGGTGCTGAAACTGCTCGAGGAGACACTGTGAGCGAGGCAACCGACTCGGCCATCGACAGCCTGCTGTCCGAACTGCGCGGCAGGCTCGACGACGCCGACACCGACCCGGCGATGCTGCGCGGCCTGCTCGAGGCCGTGCTGGTGGTGGGGTCGGGTCTCGAACTCGATTCGATGCTGCAGCGCATCGTGCAGACCGCGGTATCGCTGCTCGATGCCCGCTACGGTGCGCTCGGGGTCCGCGCCGCGGACGGTGGCCTGTCCGAATTCGTGTACGAGGGAATCAATCCCACCGAGCGCAGCCGGATGGGTCACCTGCCGGAGGGCCGCGGTCTCCTCGGGTTGCTCATCAACGACCCGAAACCGGTGCGGCTGGGGGACCTGTCCACGCACCCCGCCTCGGTCGGGTTCCCACCGAACCATCCACCGATGAAGAGCTTCCTCGGCACGCCGATCATGATCCGCGGCAAGGTGTTCGGCAGCATCTACCTCACCGAGAAGCTGGACGCTCCGGCGTTCACCGAGGAGGACGAGGTCATCATCAAGGTCCTCGCGACCTCGGCGGGCATGGCCGTCGAAAACGCCCGGCTGTTCGAGGGTTCGGTCACCCGCGGACGCTGGCTGGCCGCGATGGCTTCGATCAACGCGCGTCTGCTCGTCGGCGGGTCGGTCGACGAAACGCTCGGGTCGCTCACCGGTCAGGTCCGCGACCTCGCACGCGGCGCCGGTGCTTTCGTCGTCCTGGTGGACGGCTCGCACGGCACTGTGCGCGCCGCGTCACCCGCCGCACCGGCGACCGGGCCGGTCCTCATCGATCTCACCGATTCGCCTGTGCTGGAAGCTCTTCGATCGCGGCGCCCGGTGCGCACCGAGACTCTGGAGGGGTTGCCGTCGGCGGGTGCGGGCACCGCGGGGAGCGCGGTGGTGCTGCCGTTGTCGGCGACCTCCCCCGTCACCGGTGTGCTGATCGTGACGCGCGCGCCCGGCACCGACCCGTGGGACAGCGAGGACGTCGCGCACCTCGAATCGATGGCGAATCTCGCCGCGGTGGCACTCGAGTTCGCCGAGCAGCAACGCAAGAAGCGGCTGCTCGACGTCCTCGCCGATCGCGATCGGATCGCACAGGACCTGCACGACAACGTGATTCAGCGCCTGTTCGCCACAGGCATGAGCCTGCAGAGCGCGATGGTGCCCGGTGCCGATCCCCAGCGGGTCTCGGAAGTGGTCCAGCATGCGGTGGAACAGCTGGACCGGACCGTACGCGAGATCCGGACCACGATCTTCGATCTGCACACCACGGGCGCGGCGGCATCGACGAGTCTGCGCCGGCGACTGCTCGACGCGGTCGGCGACCTGAGCATCCACTCGTCCGTCGCCCCGAACGTGCAGTTCGTCGGTCCGATCGACACCCTCGTCCCCGACCGGATCCACCCGCACGCCGAGGCGGTGCTGCGGGAGGGGCTGAGCAACGCGCTGCGGCATTCGCAGTCCGACAAGATCACCGTCTCGGTGACCGCCGGCGAGTCGTTCTCCATCGAGATCGTCGACAACGGAACGGGTTTGCCGGCGACCCCGCATCGCAGCGGGCTGGCGAATCTGGAACGCCGCGCCGAGCAGTGCGCGGGCGAGTGCAGCATCGGACCCGGCCCGGACGGCGGCACCCGCGTGCTGTGGACGGTGCCGCTCTGACCGGACCGCCACGGCAGGGCCGGCACGGTCAGGCGGGACCGTTCCCGCGTTCCTTGCGCAGTTCGGTCGCCAGCACCGCGGCCTGCGTGCGTCGCTGCATGCCCAGTTTCGACAGCAGCCGCGAGACGTAGTTCTTGATCGTCTTCTCCGCCAGGAACAGCCGCTCCGCGATCTCGCGGTTGGTCAGGCCCTCACCGATCAGTTCGAAGACGGCCCGTTCCTGCTCGGACAGCTCGGCCAGCGGATCGGCGGTCCGGGAGGCGCGGATGCGGTCCATGAGCGCGGCGGTGGCGCGGCTGTCGAGCAGCGACCCGCCTTCCCCGACCGTCCGGATCGCCGAGACCAGATCGGTGCCCAGGATCTGCTTGAGCACGAACCCGGACGCGCCCGCCATGATCGCGTCGAACAGCGCTTCGTCGTCCGCGAAGGACGTGAGCATCAGGGCCCGCAGTTCCGGCATCCGCGCCCGCAGCTCACGGCACAACTCGACGCCGTTGCCGTCCGGCAGGCGCACATCGAGCACCGCCACCTCCGCACCGCTGCCGGGGATGCGCGCCAGCGCCTCCCCCACCGACGCCGCCTCACCGACGACGGTGAAATCCGGCACGCTGCTGAGCAGGTCGACCAGACCACGCCGGACGATTTCGTGATCGTCGACGAGAAACACGCGAGGCATCGGAGCCACCTTCCTTTCACACGGTCGGGTCCATCGTCCCAGTTCGGTGCAACCGTGGCGACGTCGGGCCGTTCGACGACTGTTTCGGGACCTTCGCCCGCTGCGCGCAGCACCTGCGGTGGGTGATCCTCGTGGAAACATCCCGTGACCTGCGTGAGGTGCCCGACGAGACGAGGAGTTCGACATGGCCGTCCCGAGCGACACCTGGACCACCGGAGACACCGAGATCATCGCGCGCGCCGTCATCGAGGCACCGTCGATCCACGACACCCAGCCCTGGAACCTCCGCCTGCCGGGCCGTTCCGCTGAACTCGACGAGCGGCTCGAGTTCGCCGAGCCGGGTCTCGATCCGCTGCGGCCGGACCGGTTGATCTCGTGCGGTACGGCACTGGCCAACCTCGAACTGGGTATCCGCGTCCTGGGCTGGCGCACTCGCACCACGCTCCTGCCGGACCCGGAACGACCCGAGTTGATCGCGCGGGTCGACGCCGTGGAGGTGCATCCCCCGTCGGGTTCCGACCTGCGCTTCTACGCCGCGATCTCGCATCGCCGCAGTCATCGTGAATCGTTCGCGCGGATTCCCGTGGCGGCTGAGACCCTCGCGGACGTGATGGCCGCGGTCGCCGAGGTACCCGGTGTGCAGGTGCGGTTGCTGGCGTCCGACGAGGCGCCGGTCCTGGCCGACACGCTGACCTACTCGGCGGAGGAGGTCCGCCGCAACCCGCACTACCAGCGCGAGATGTTCTCGTGGACATCGCACTGGCAGCCCGAGGGCAGCGCGGAGGTCGTCACCGACTGGGACGCCGGCCTGGACGTGGGCGGCGCCGCCGGCAAGGCGCTGGTCACCACCGGTATTCCCAACACCACCGCTCTCGCCGAGGCGATCGACCGGGAGTCGGTGCTGGTGTTCACCACCGCCACGTCGGAGCCGCTCGATCTGATCCGGGTGGGGATCGCGACCGAACGAGCCTGGCTGGCCGCGGTCGATGCCAGGCTCTCGGCGTCGGTGCTCACCCACCCCCTGCGCGTCGAGGACTCGGCGGCGCGGTTCGCCGAGCGGCTCTCCCTGCCGGGATTGCCGCAACTGATCATGCGCATCGGATACTGACACCGAGACGAGGGATTCGCACTGTGACAAGACGACTCACGGACATCGAACTGCTCCGCGAACTCGAACCGGTCGCCGAGGAGAACGTCAACCGGCACCTGGCGATGGCGAAGGACTGGCATCCGCACGACTTCGTCCCCTGGGACGACGGCCGGAACTTCGCGGCGCTGGGCGGCGTCGACTGGGATCCGGAGCAGTCCTCGCTCAGCGAGACGGCGAAGGCCGCGATGATCACGAATCTGCTCACCGAGGACAACCTGCCGTCGTACCACCGCGAGATCGCCGAGCATTTCGGTTTCGACGGGGCGTGGGGCACGTGGGTGGGGCGGTGGACCGCCGAGGAGAACAAGCACTCGATCGTCATGCGCGACTATCTGGTGGTCACCCGCGGGGTCGATCCGGTGGCGCTCGAGAACGCGCGGATGGAGCACATGACGAACGGGTTCGCGCCCGGCGCCACGTCGATGCTCGATTCGGTGTCGTACGTGACCTTCCAGGAACTGGCCACCCGCGTATCCCACCGCAACACCGGCAAGGCCTGCGGCGATCCGATCGCGGACCGGATGCTCGCACGAGTGGCCGCGGACGAGAACCTGCACATGATGTTCTACCGCAACATCGTCGAAGGGGCGCTCGACGTCGCACCCGATCAGACCCTCGAGGCGGTCGTGCGGATTCTCACCAACTTCCGGATGCCGGGCGCGTCGATGGCGGGCTTCCGGCGCAACGCCGTGCTCATCGCCAAGGGCGGCATCTACGACCTGCGTCAGCATCTCGACGACGTCGTGCAGCCGGTGCTGCGCAAGTGGCGGATCTTCGAACGCACCGACTTCGGTGCGCGCGGTGAGGATCTGCGCGAGCAGCTCGACCGGTTCCTGGTGGACCTCGAGGCACAGGCGGTGCGGTTCGAGGAGTCCCGCGACCGCGCACTCGCCCGACAGTCCAAGCGCGAAGAGAAGGTCGACGCGTGAGCGCCCCGACCGAGAAGCCGGCGGACGAGCTGTTCCACGCGGTCCTGGAGATGGCACGAAACGCCAAGCAGCAGAACACATCCGGCTGGCTGCGCGCCCGCTACGCGACCGAACACGCGGAGGACGCCGCGTATCTGACGTCGCTGATGCTGGGGGTTCTCATCGAGAACGACGCGATCCGCCGCGGGGTGCACCCGGCGGACGTGTGGGCACAACTCCGCGAGCGGGGAATCGACGAGTTCGGCTGAGCCGAAGCCGAATCCCCACCGGCGGGTGGCGGCTCGGCCCCGGTGGGACCGAACCGCCACCCGTTACGGCGCGTCGTACGGGCGCACCACGATGACCGGGCAGTCCGCGGTCTGGATCAGCGCGTTGCTGGTCGAACCGAGCAGCAGGCCCTTGAATCCCCCGCGACCACGGGTGCCGACGACGAGAAGCTGTGCGGTCTCGGCGTATTCGCTCAGGACCCGCACCGGCCGGTCCCGCGCGACCACCCGTTCCACCACGACGTCCGGGTAGCGTTCCCGGAACCCGGCGAGGCGCTCGGCGAGCACCACTTCCTCCCCGGTCTGGATGGTGCTCCACTGCGGATCCTCGGGCACCGCACCGAGCGACGGCTGGACGCTGACGTCGCTCCACACGTTGACGGCGACGAGGGTCGCTCGTCGTGCCGCGGCCTCCTCGAACGCGACCTCGACGGCCGCCTCGCAGGATTCGGAGCCGTCGACACCGACGACGACCGGCCCCTCTGCGGGCGGTGCACCGTCGAGGGTGCGCCCGCGCACCACCGCGACCGGTGCGTGCGAATGCGCGGCGACCGCAAGCGTCACCGAACCGACGAGCAGGCCCTTCACCTCACCGAGACCGCGCGACCCGAGAACGAGCTGCCGGGCGTGGGCGGACAGGTCGACGAGGGTCTGCGCGACCTTCCCCTCGACCTGGGCGGTGGTCACCTCGAGAGGACGGCCGATCTCCTCGGCGGTCTGCCGCGCCAGGACGGCCGAGCTGTCCAGCCGGGCCCGCGCGGTGTCCTTCATCTCCTGGTGGAAACTCTGCGCCAGGTAGGGCTCGGAGTAGTAGAACGACGGCACGTGCACGACGGTGACGATGTGCAACGGCAGGCCACGGGCCGCGGCGGTGCGCGCCGCCCAGATCACGGCGGTGGTAGCCGCTTCCGACCCGTCGACGGCCACGACGATCGGCTTGGGATCGCTCATCTGTGTCCTCTTCTCGATGTTGACGCGGTGGGTCTGTCAGTCGCAGATTGCCCGGAGCTGCTCGATCAGGCGGATCCGGCCGGCGCTGTCGGCGGCGAGCGGGGTCACCGACAGGGTGGTGACGCCGGATTCGGCGAATGCGGCGACGCGTTCGCGGACATAGCCTTCCGGTCCGATGAGCGAGACGGCGCGCACCAGATCGTCGGGAACCGCGGCGGCCGCTTCCTGCTTCTTGCCGGCCAGGTAGAGGTCCTGGATGATTTCGGCTTCCTTCGCGTAGCCGTAGCGGACGGCGAGGTCGTTGTAGAAGTTCTTGCCCTTGGCGCCCATGCCGCCGATGTACAGCGCGAGGTGCGGCTTGATCCACTCGAGCATGTGGTCGACGTCCTCGCCGATGGCCAGCGCCGGGGTGGTGTAGATCTGGAGGTCACCGAGCGACGGGTCGCGCTTGGCCTTGCCCTTCGCGAGGGCGTCGCCCCAGACGTCGGCGGCCTTCTCCGGGTAGTAGAAGATCGGCTCCCAGCCCTCGGCGATCTCGGCGGTCATCGCGACGTTCTTCGGGCCGAGCGATGCGATGACGATCGGGATGCGTTCCCGCACCGGCTGATTGATGATCTTCAGCGGCTTGCCCAGGCCGGTGCCGCGGTCGGCGGGCAGCGGGATCTGGTAGTACCGGCCCTGGTGCTGGACCTTCTCGCGGCGCCACACCTGCCGGCAGATGTCGACGATCTCGCGGGTGCGTCCGAGCGGCGCGTCGTAGGGGACGCCGTGGAAGCCCTCGATGACCTGCGGACCGGAGGCGCCGATACCCATGACGAAGCGGCCGTCGGAGACGAAGTCGAGACCGGCCGCCGTCATCGCGGTCAGGCTCGGGGTCCGGGTGTACAGCTGGAAGATGCCGGACGCCAGCTCGACCCGCGTGGTCTTCGCGGCGAGATAGCCGAGCTGGCTGACCGCGTCGAACGAGTACGCCTCCGGGACGAAGACGATGTCGAGACCGGCCCGCTCCAGGTCTGCGACCTCGGCGGCCGTCTCGGCGAATCCGCCGCTGTAGTTCAATCCCATCCCGATGCGCATGCATCTTCCCCAATCGTGCGGCGCCCGGAAGGGCACTCGTCGAAACCGTGCACCCGAACCCTACCGTCAGCACTTCGGGCTTACGCGGGACGCACCACCATCACCGGGCAGTGCGCTTCCCGGATCAGACCGTTGCCGGTGGAGCCGAGCAGCAGGCCGGTGAAGCCACCGCGGCCGCGGCTGCCGACGACGACGAGCTGCGCCTTTTCGCTCCACGCCTGCAGGTGCAGGCGCGGCCCGTCGAGGTACACCTCGCGGTGCACGACCACGTCCGGGTACCGCTCGCAGTAGCCGCTGAGGCGTTCGGCGAGCAGCACCTGCTCGCTGTCCTCGAACGCCCGCGGGTCGAGCAGCTCGGCCCGGTCGGCCCCGGAGAAGGTGCCCACCTTGACGTCGCTCCAGACGTGGACGGCGACGAGCGGGACCCCGCGCTGCGAGGCTTCCTCGAACGCGGCGGCGACGGCGCGCTCGCTGATCGGGCTGCCGTCCACTCCGACGACGACGGGCGCGGTCGGGTCGGGCTCGTCACCGCGCACCACCACCACGGGGCAGTGCCCGTGGCTCGCGACCACGATCGGGGTGGATCCGAGCAGGGCCTGCCCGATCCGCCCGCTGCCGGACGCGCCCAGCACGATCATGCGGGCCCGGGCGGACTCCTCGACGAACCAGTGCGCCCCACCGGCCGGCACGAGCGTGGTCTCGATCCGCACGTCCGGCGCGACCTCGCGAGCGACGGCCGCGGCGTCGGACAGCATGACCCGCCCGTCCTCCTCGGCCCATTCGAAGACCTTCGCGGACTCGACGTACGGCGCCCCGGCGTAGCCGGTCGGCGAGAAGTCGATGACGTGGACTATGCGGAGCACGAGGTCGCGAGCCGCCGCGGTCGCGGCGGCCCAGCGGACCGCTGCTGTCGATGCGGCCGATCCGTCCACACCGACGACCACCTGATTGTTGCCTTCTGGAAGCGTCACGATCCGAGGCTAACCCGCCGCCTCGGGCTCGGGTACGGACTTTGGTCCCACCGGGATCGGGCCCGGACTTCTCTGGCGGCAGCACTAGCGGATCGGCACGATGGATACATCGGAATCTTCGATTCTGCGATCCGGGTCACATTAAATTGTCATAACGGATGCAAATTATCTAGTCTGTGTCCATGCAACTCACCCAGTTCACCGATCTCGGACTGCGAGTTGTCATGCACCTGGCAGCCACCGCGGCGGACAGCCTGCCCAGCACCAAAAATGTTGCCGAGCAACTGAATCTGTCCTACGCACACACCACCAAGGTGGTTGCCCGCCTGAGCGAGCTCGGTGTCGTCACCACCCGTCGCGGCCGCGGCGGTGGCCTGACCATCACCGAACTCGGCCGGTCCGCCTCCATCGGATGGCTGGCTCGGCAACTCGAAGGCGACGACGAAGTCGTCGACTGCGAGGGAGGGAAACCGTGCCCGCTGCGGTCCGGTTGCAGCCTTCGCAAGGCGTTGCGCGACGCGCAGGAAGCGTTCTACGCCGCACTCGACTCCGTCACCATCGCGGATCTTGCTACGGCGCAACAGAATCCTGTGCTGCTGCAGCTCACCCGTCCTGCAGTCTGAACAGCCCACAAGTACGACCGCGTTCCCCGGAACCCCTCAAGAACGGAGCCCAACGATGCCGCTCTCACCCGAATCCAAGGAAGTGATCCAGGCGACGCTGCCCGCCGTGGGCGCCGCCATCGGTGACATCACCCCCTTGTTCTACAAGAAGATGTTCGCCGCACATCCCGAACTCGAACGCGACCTGTTCAACCGCGGCAACCAGAAGCAGGGTGAGCAGCAGAAGGCACTGGCCGGCTCCATCGCGGCGTTCGCGACGCTGCAGCTCGATCCCGATCCGGCCCGTGTCGAGACGATCCTGTCCCGCATCGCCCACAAGCACGCCTCGCTCGGCATCAAGCCCGAGGAGTACTGGATCGTGCACAAGCACCTCTTCGAGGCGATCGTCGAAATCCTCGGCGAGGCAGTTACTCCCGAGGTAGCCGCAGCGTGGGACGAGGTGTACTGGCTGATGGCCAACACCCTGATCAAGATGGAGGACGACCTCTACAAGGCCGCCGGTGTGGCTCCCGGTGACGTGTGGCGCAACGTGCGTGTCGCCGAACGTGTCTACCAGTCCGCGGACACCGTCTCCTTCGTCCTCACTTCACTCGACGGCGCTCCCCTTCCGGGATTCCGTGCCGGACAGTACCTTTCGGTCGGCGTCAAGCTTCCCGACGGCGCCCGTCAGATCCGCCAGTACAGCTTGTCGAGCGCGCCGTCGCAGGGGGACTGGCGCATCACCGTCAAGCGTGTGCTCGCGCACCCCACCGAGGACGGCACCGTCGCCCCCGCCGGCGAGGTCTCGAACTACCTGTTCGAGAACGTCTTCGAGGGAGACGAGCTTCAGGTGACCACGCCCTTCGGCGACCTGGTTCTCACCGAGAACGACGCGCCGCTGTTCCTCGCGTCGGCCGGCATCGGCTGCACCCCGATGATCGGCATGCTCTCGCATCTCGCGGAAACCGGTGACGCCCGCCGGGTCTCGGTGCTGCACGCAGACCGGTCCGTCGCGAACCACGCGCACCGCCAGGAGCTGGCGACGCTCGTCGAACGCATCCCCGGAGCCGAGGTACACCGCTGGTACGAGGATCTCGGTGCCCGTCAGCCGCTCGCGACGGTCCGCCTCGGTCGTGCCGAGCTGAGCGACCTGCCGCTCGATCCCGACACCCAGGCCTACCTGTGCGGTCCGCTGCCGTTCATGCTGTCGATGCGCGAGGCCCTGATCGAGCGCAACGTCCCGGCCGAGAACATCCACTACGAGGTCTTCGGTCCGGACAGCTGGTCGCCCGCTTCCTGACGCTCCACCTGCTACAGCCGTACCCCCGGTCCAGTGCCCGGGGGTACGGCTGTTCCTCCGCTACGCTCCCAGCATGGATCGCCTGCCGAACGTGCTGGGCCTGCTCGTCGTTCTCCTCGTCGGGGTCGCCGCGACGGTCGTCCCCGATCCCGCCGCCCCGCTCGGCGCCGACGCTCCGCCCGACCGGTTCAGCGCGGCGCGCGCGGCCGAACACATCGACGTCGTGGCCGCCGAACCGCGACCGCTCGCGTCACCCGACCACACCGCGGCGCGCGACTACCTGCTGCGCGTCCTCGAGGACCTCGGCTGGGACACCACCGTGCAGGAGGGCACCGGCTGGTTCTCGCCGACCGATTCCCACACCCGGCGCGGCGCCCGGCTGAGCAACGTCGTCGCGACGCTGCCCGGCACGGATCCCACCGGAACCGTCGTGCTGGCCGCGCACTACGACACCGTGACCGCCTCCCCCGGCGCCTCCGACGACGGCATCGGGGTCGGCACCGTCCTCGAGACGGCCCGCGCCCTGGCCGACGGCGAGCGTCCCCGCAACAACGTCGTGGTTCTGGTCACCGACGGTGAGGAACGGGGCCTGCTGGGCGCCCAGCTGTTCACGACGCAGCCGCCCCCGTTTCCGGGCCCGATGGTGGTGCTCAACCACGAGGCTCGGGGCAATGCCGGGATGCCGCTGACGTTCCGGATCTCCTCCCCCAATGCGGATCTGGTCCGCATCCTGGCGCAGGCACCGGACGCACTGGCCGACTCGTTCACGCAGACGGCGTTCGAGGCGTTGCCCAACGACACCGACTTCCGCCGATTCGACGAGGCGGGCCTCCACGGCTACGACACCGCGATCGCCGGGGGCAGCGCCTACTACCACACCCCGCTCGACACACCCGATCGCCTGAGCCGGTCGTCGCTGCAGCAGATGGGCGACGTCGCACTCGCCACCGCGCTCACCCTGGGGGCGACCGATCTGACCGCGCTCGGCGGGGGCACCGACATCGTCGCCACCACGCCGTGGGGCCTGCTGTACTACCCGCGGTGGATGGAGGTGGCGCTGACCCTCGTGCTCGCCGTCGCGGTCGCGGTGCTCGCGGTGGTCCGGATCCGCCGCCGCGACGCCTCCGCCGGACGGATCGGTGGGGCGACCGGGGTCGCGCTGGTCGCGGCGGTCGCGGCGGGGGGCGCTGCGTACCTGCCGTGGTGGCTGTCGCAGCGCGTCGTCCCCGGTCTCGGTTCCGTCCCGATCAGCGAGCCCTACCGGACCGGCTTCTATCAACTCGCCGCGGTCGTCGCCGCCGTCGGTGTGCTCACCACCGCATACGTGGCGGTGCGCCGGCGATTCGGTGCGCCGGCCTTCGCGGTCGGGGCGCTGGTGGTCGTCACCCTCGTGGCGCTCGCCGCCCTGCCGTTCATGGGGATCGCGAGCCCGCTGGTGCTGCCCGCGCTCCCCGCCGTCCTCGGGGTGCTCGTCGCCGAGGCGATTCCGCAGCGGTCGACGTGGTGGCGGACCGTCGCGGTGGTCGCCGGACTCCTACCGGCCGCCCTCGTCACCGTCCCGGCGGTGCTCGCCTCGTTCGACGCCGGCCTGATGTTCGGAGCGCCGCTCGCCGGCGCGTTCGTCGCGGTGCTGTTCGCACTTCTGCTGCCGCTGACGGGCCCGCTCCTGCCGGACCAGGGCGCCGTGCCGATCGCGGTGCTCACCGTGTTCGCGGTCGTCGGGTGCACGCTGCTCGGCGGCTACACCAACCGCGCCGGCGCGACCGCACCGCGCCAGGAGGAGGTGTTCTACTCTCTCGACGCCGATCACGGTGAGGCGGTATGGGCGTCGCCGGATCGGCCGCGCTCCGACTGGAGCGCCGAGCTGCTCACCCAGTCCCCCACCCCGTTGCCCGACTATTTCCCTTGGCGCCCGGGAACTTCGCTGGCTCACGGTCCCGCACCGATCGCCCCGCTCGAGCCGCCGAGGGTCGACGTTCTGGACGATGCGCAGGTCGACGGCGGCCGCGTGCTGCAATTGCGTCTGTCCTCCCCGCGCGGCGCTGCCACCCTGGGTTTGTGGGTCGAGGGCGCGACGGTGCGAGAGGCGATCGTCGACGGCGCGGCCGTCGAGCCGGGTGCCGACTTCGGATTCCTGTACACCACCGAGAACCCGGAGGGCATCGAGGTGCGCCTGGATCTCGAAACCACCGGCCCCGCAGACGAAGTCGAGGTCCGCGTCGCCGACCTGTCCGGTGATCTCGCGGTCGTTCCCGGGTACACCCCACCCGACGGGAAGGTCGTCGTCGGACCCATCGTCGCTGTCACCCGCACCGTGGTGCGCTGACGCGCCGGTGTGCCTTTGTGGCGGTGGGGGCGCGCCAAAAGGGAACACCGGGGAGAGACGGGCGCGAAAAATAGAGCGAAAGGCG
>NZ_JBSFRG010000054.1:0-19474 GCF_053589115.1 Rhodococcus sp. NPDC003383
ATCCCCCGTCCGATACAACCGCCCACCCGCAGTGAACGGATCGGCGACGAACCGCGACGCGGTCAACCCCATCCGCGCGTGATAGCCCCGCGCCAGCTGCACCCCACCGAGATACAACTCACCCACCACACCGACCGGCACCGGACGCAACCAGCCGTCCAACACCACCACCGACGTATTGGCCACCGGCAACCCGATCGGCACCGACGCGCGGTCGTCGTCGGCGGGTCCGTAGGCGTGGTACGTGACGTCGACCGCGGCCTCGGTGGGGCCGTAGAGGTTGTGCACCCGGTCACCGACGAGTTCGGCTGCCGTGTGGGCGGTCGCTGCCGGCAGCGCCTCACCCGAGCAGAAGATGCGGCGGACGGTCGCGAGGCGGTCCGGGGACGGCGCGGATTCGACGAACGCGGCCAGCATGGACGGCACGAAGTGCAACGTGGTGATCCGTTCCGCGGCGATCACGTCGGTGAGGTACTGGGGGTCGCGGTGGCCGTCGGGCCGGGCCATCACGAGGGTGGCGCCGGTGATCAACGGCCAGAAGAACTCCCACACCGACACGTCGAAGCTCGAGGGGGTCTTCTGAAGGATCCGGTCGTCGGCGGTGAGCGGGTAGGTGTCCTGCATCCACACCAGGCGGTTCACGATCGCCTCGTGGGTGACGACGACGCCCTTGGGCCGGCCGGTGGACCCGGACGTGTAGATCAGGTACGCGGCATCGCGGACGGTGAGCGACCGGTCGGCGTGCGCCGCGTCGGTGCGGGTCTCCGCAGTGGTGTCGGCCGCGGTGTCCGCGGCGATGACGGGCACGGTCAGGTCCGCGAGGAGATCGGCTCGGTCGGCGGCGGTGGCGTCGGTGACGACCGCGGCGGGTTCGGCGTCGTCGAGGATGTAGGCGATCCGGTCCGCCGGGTAGGCGGTGTCGACGGGGACGTACGCGGCGCCGGTGCGCAGGATTGCGCACAACACCAGCGGCAGCCGCTCGGAGCGGGCGAGGAGCACCGCGACCCGATCCCCCACCCGGACGCCGTGTTCGCGCAAGCGATTCGCGAATCGCTCGACGGCCGTGTCGAATTCGCGGTAGGTCAGCGTGCGGTCCTCGAACCGCACGGCAGGGGCGTCGGGCGTGCGGCGTGCCTGCCGGACGAGCAGGTCGTCGAGGGTGGCGGGTTCGAGTTCGCGGACGGCTCCGGCGCCGAGTTCGGCGATCGTGGCGAAATCGGTGTCCAGGAGCATCGCGGTGCGCGCGACGGGCGTGCCGTCGGCGGAGAGCGCCGCCTCGACGAAGCGGGCCAGTCGCAGTGCGACGAGTTCCAGGTCCCTTTCGCTGTAACGGTCGGCGTCGGCGTCGAACTGCAGCTCGACGGCGCCGGCGGCGGTCTGGCGCACGGTCAGGGACAGATCGCGCACCGGTCCGCGCGCGAGCGAATGCACCTGGGCATCGAGGCCGTGGAAGCGCAGCTCGTCGCCGAACGGTTTGATGTTGAGCCACGGTCCGGACACGGCGGCACCGGATTCGGTACGAACGTCACGGGCGATCCGCTCTCCGCGGTACCGCCCGTGGGCACCGGCTGCACGGATCGCGGCGATCCCGGCGGCGGTCACGGACTCCGCAGTGGCATCGGCGGCGACCGGGATGCGCAGCGGCACGACGTTGACCGCCATCGTCGGGACCGTCATCGCGGCGGAGCCGAAGCGGTTCATCAGCGGGAACTCGAGCACGACCTCGCCGCTCCCGGTCCAACCGGCGACGAACGCCGCGGTGAGCGCGGCCAGTGCGTCGCCCCACGTTCCGCGGGCGGTGCGGCCGAGCGCGGACAGCGCGGTGGTCGACTCGGGGTCGAGCACGTGGGCGTGGGAGCGCACGCGCGCCGCGAATCCGGCCGCGGCATTGCCGGTGGACAGGGTCACGGCATCGGGGGCGCCGGCGAGGGTCTGCGTCCAGAATGCGCGGTCCTGCTCGGATTTCTCCGACGTCTCGTACTGCTCGTACTCCGCGACGACCGCGTCGACCGTCCCGAACCACGAGTCGGGGGCGGCCTCGCCGCGCACGGCGGCCGAGTATCGCTCGGCGGCGCGGCGTCCGAGAAGACCCAGACCGAATGCGTCGAGGACGATGTGGTGCGCGGTGAGCACCACGATCGCGTGATCGTCGGCGAGCAGGAGGATCCGGGCCGCGACGCAGGGGTCGGTTGCCGGGTCTATGGCCTGCCGGACCCCGAGGCGTTCCCGGGCCGCTGCTTCCGGGTCGGGCAGAGCGCTGAGGTCCTCGATGGGGACCGCGGTGATGTCGTGGGCGCCGATCCACTGGACGACCCGCCCGTCCTCTTCACCGAAACGAGCCGAGAGGCCGTCGGCCTCACCGAGGGTCGCGGAAACGGCGTCGACGAGTGCCGTCGAGTCGAGGATGCCGCGGAGTTCCCAGGCGTGCGAGACGACGTAGACCGCGGGTTCCTCGACCGCCTGCTGTCCGAACCACACACCGGCTTGAGCACCGGTGACGGGGATGGCGCGAACGACGGCAGTCGACATCATGAATGAAACTCCCAGGACAGCGCCCTCGGAGGCTCCTCCGAGGTCGAGCGGACACGGCAAGTTCGGCTCGGGTCACACACCCACCCGAGTCGACAGTTAGCTGAGCCTACCTTCAGTTAGGTAATCCTGAAATGCCCTCCCCTCCGCGCGTTGCCGACCGGCACGCGGAGGGAGAAGCCTTACTGGACAAAGCCCTAGAGAAAGAAGAGTTCGGCACGCCGGTGACCGCTACGGGGAGCCCTCGTCACCTGTGCCGTCCCCGCCCGGTTCCCGCATCCACCGCCGCCGGTGCTCGCGCAGCTCGGTTTCGCGGCGGGCACGGTAGTGCGCCAACGCCGCCGACAGCAGGTCACCGAGGTGATGGCGGTGATTGACCCGCGGTCTCTGCTCGGGATCGATGTGCGGTGGCGGGATCCATTCGGTACGCCCCGGGTGCTCGGAGTCGGCCGACGCGACGCGTGTTTGCCAGCCGCCGGGCCCGTCGTGCACCAGCGCGTGGCACGCGTCGCAGGCGAGATCCTCGTTGGTGATGTCGGTGGCTCCACCGTCCCGCCATTCGGTGATGTGATGGACGGCGGTGAGTGTCGCGGGGGCGTCGCAGCCGGGGCGGGTGCAGCCGCCGGAGGCGGCGATCAACGCGAGGCGCTGATCGGCCGACGCCAAGCGTTTGGCGCGGCCGAGGTGCAGGGGCCGGCCGTGGTGATCGAAGACCGCCAGCACCGGATGGGCGTTCTCGGCCATCCGCAACGCGTCCCGGATCGGCACCAACCCACCCGACGCGGTGGTCACGACCCCGGCTACTTCCTCGAGTTGCTTCACGCTCATGGTCAGGATCGCGGTCACCGGCAATCCTCGGTGACTACCCAACACACCCGACGACAACATCTGCCGCAGGGCGACTTTCAACGCGTCGTGGTTGCGCTGCACCGCCGTGCGAGTGTCGCGGGCCGCGGCCTTCGCGAGCGCATCGCGGTCGAGGGTCTCGGATTCGACATCACCGGAAGGTGATTCGGGATCGTCCGGGTTGTTCATGCCGGGTCGGGCGAGTTTCGCCAGCACCGGTTCGAGCAGCGCCCGGGTTTCGGGATCGATGAGCCCGGAGATCGGGGTCATGAGATCGACGCCCTGCTTGCCGATCCGCAGACCACGGCGCCGCTTGCGTTCCTTCTCGTCCGGAACGTCCCCGTCCGGATTCAGATACGCGAGCAGATGCGCGCCGAGTTTCACCAAGTCGTCGGGCGTGACCGAGCAGGCCGCGTCCGCGAGGATCTGCTCGGCGACGGTGATCTCGTCGAACCCGACCCCGTGCGGCACCTTCCGCATCACCTTCGCGACCGCGGCGACATGATCCGGCCCGATCGCGCCAGAGCGCGCCGCGGCAGCGGTGGCGGGCAGGTCCGGGTCCAGGTCCTCGCCGTCGAGGGAATGCCAGGTGCCGACCTTCTTCGCGCCTTTGACCCGCCGGGCCGCGTCCGCGGCGGAGATCCGCAGGGTTCCGACCAGGAAGTCGTTGATCGAGCGGCACCCGAGCTCCTCCGGGACCCGTCGTTCGACGGTCTCGACAATCATTCGATGGCCGACGGCAGTGGCCTTGCGCAGGACGGTTTCGATGCGCTGGAAGAACTCGACCAGATCGTTGTTCGACAAGCCGGTGAGGTCGTCCTCGAGCAGACCGTCCACCGCGGCGTCGAGCGCGGCAAGCCGCGCCCCGACCTCGCCCCCTCGCACCCCCATCGAAAGCATGTTCGAATCGTAGCGAAGGGGTCCGACAGAAAGCACTGAACGAGTCGACCGCCGGAATTCCGTCTAAGGTGACTGCACATGGAGCCATCCGAGGTGCCCGCGGTCCAGGCAACCTACCGCCTGCAATTGCGGGGCGACGGGCTGCGATTCGACGACGCCGCAGCGCTCGTCGACTACCTCGCCGAACTCGGGATCAGCCACCTCTACCTGTCCCCCGTACTCACCGCAACGGTCGGATCGACCCACGGCTACGACGTCACCGACCCGGCCACGGTCTCCGATGCGCTCGGCGGCCTAGCCGGGCTCGAAGCACTCGCCGCTCGCGCCCGCTCCCGCGGCATGGGCCTGGTGATCGACATCGTGCCTAACCACGTCGGCGTCGCCGACGCCCGCCAGAACCGCTGGTGGTGGGATCTGCTCCAGCACGGGCAGCAGTCCCGGTACGCCCGGCACTTCGACGTCGACCGGGAATCCGATGGTGCCGACGGGAAGATCGCGCTGCCCGCACTGGGCTCCGGCGACGGCCCCGACGACCTGACGGTGGATCGCACCGGGCCGGAACCCATGCTCGCCTACTACGACAAGCGGTTTCCCGTCGCACCCGGCACCGACACCGGAACCGCCGCCGAAGTACACGAGCGGCAGGCGTACCGGTTGGTGCCGTGGGACTCGGGACTCGTCGGCTATCGGCGGTTCTTCACGATCGACGATCTCGCGGCGGTGCGCGTCGAGGATCCCGTCGTGTTCGACGATGCGCACGTACAGGTCGCCGAGTGGGTGGCGGACGGACTTGTCGACGGAATCCGGGTCGACCACCCGGACGGTCTCGCGGACCCGACCGGATATCTCGTCCGGTTGCGAGCGCTGCTCGGGCCGGACCGCTGGCTGGTGATCGAGAAGATCCTCGGCGCCGACGAACCGCTCGATCCGACGCTGCCGGTGGACGGCACCACCGGGTACGACGCATTGAACGAGCTCGCAGCCGTATTCGTCGATCCGCGAGGCGAATCGGCTCTGACCGAACTGTCCCGCAGGTGTACCGGCACGGCCGAGGACGCGGCATGGTTCCACGAGCAGGAGGTGCAGTCGAAACGCGCCGTCCTGACCGAGGGACTGGCACCGGAGGTTCGCCGGCTCGTGCGTGCGGTGCGGCGCGACGGAGGCACGGCCGGTGTCGACTCGGATGCGCTGCGTGAGGCGGTGGTCGCGGTCGCGGCGGCGCTGCCGGTGTATCGGGCGGATTATGCGCCGCTCGCCGGCATGCTGCCGCGGATCGTCGGCGAGGTCGCGGGTGCTCGCCCCGAACTCGAGGCAGCGCTGCAACTGCTCGTCCGGGCGTTGTCCACCGGAGGGGAAGCGGTGGCCCGGTTCGGCCAGGTGTGCGGCGCCGCGACCGCGAAGGCGGTGGAGGACCGACTGTTCTACCGTGCCTCCCGGCTGATCTCGTTGCAGGAGGTCGGTGGGCAGCCGGGAGGGTTCGCGATGCCGGTCTCGCAGTTCCATCTGGCGTGGCAGGAGCGGGCACGGCGGTGGCCGCAGGCGATGACCGCCCTGTCGACACACGACACCAAACGCAGCGAGGACGTCCGCGCCCGCATCTCGGTGCTCTCCCAGGTCGCAACGCAGTGGGCCGCTCACCTGGCCGAGTGGA
Organism: Rhodococcus sp. NPDC003383; assembly: GCF_053589115.1. NCBI lineage: Bacteria > Bacillati > Actinomycetota > Actinomycetes > Mycobacteriales > Nocardiaceae > Rhodococcus > Rhodococcus sp. NPDC003383. The sequence continues at coordinate 5,927 of NZ_JBSFRG010000054.1, forward strand.
ACGGTCTCGCACCGAGTCCCGACCCCGCCTTCGGATCCTTCCTGTGGCAGACCCTGTTCGGAGTGTGGCCCGAGGACGGGGTGGTCACCACCGAGCTACGCGGACGGGTCCACGAGTACGCGCGAAAGGCACTGCGGGAAAACGGGACACGAACGACGTGGACGCAGGTCGACGACGGGTTCGAGGCTGCGGTCGCGGGCTGGATCGACGCCGTGATCGACGGTCCGGTACACGACGCGATGACCTCGTTCGTCGACTCGGTCTCCCGGCACGTCGCGGCGGTGTCGCTCGGCCAGAAGTTGCTGCAACTGCTCGGACCGGGGATTCCCGACGTGTACCAGGGCACCGAACTGTGGGACGACTCGCTCGTCGATCCCGACAACCGGCGCCCGGTGGACTTCGACGCCCGCCGCCGACTGCTCGCCCACCCCGAGGCGGCGCCGCCGAAGTTCCGGGTCGTGCGCGAGGCGCTGCACCTGCGCCGGGCGCGGCCGTCGAGTTTCGTCGGCGGCGCGTACGTGCCGCTGGTCGCGGCGGGTCCCGCCGCCGGCCATGTCCTGGCATTCGGACGCGGACCGGCCGCCGACGACCTCGACGTCGTCGCGGTGGCCACGCTCCACACCGTGGCACTCGGCGACATCGGCTGGGAGGAAACGGTTCTCGATCTTCCGTCGGGAAGCTGGACGGATCGGCTCACCGGCCGGGCCTTCACCGGCTCGGTACGCCTGAGCGAGATCCTCGGCACCCTGCCGGTCGCGGCCATCGCCCGCGACGACGGGTGAACATCGCCCGCGACGGGACGGACCGAAGGTGTCCTCTCGCGGACGATCGTCCGTACTGTCGAACCTTCGTTACGAGCGCCTCGCGGGAGTGCTAGGTTTCACACATGACCGCGGAGGGGGCCGCTGTGTCCACACGTACCGTCGCTCGTCAGTGCACCCTGTGTGAGGCGCACTGCGGAATACGCGTCACCGTCGACCACGACAGGGTCACCCGCATCGAGGGCGATCCCGATGACGTGCTCTCGCACGGCTACATCTGCCCGAAGGCCACCGCGCTCGCGGGTCTGCACCACGACCCGGACCGGCTCCGGCGCCCGATGCGACGCGTCGGCGACGGCTTCGAGGAGATCGGCTGGAACGAGGCGTTCGCGCTGGCCGGCGAACGGTTGCGCGCCGTCCGGCGACGGCACGGTCGCGACGCGATCGCGATGTACCTGGGCAACCCGGCCGCACACAGCTCGTCGGCCGTCTACGGCATCGCGCTGCGTATCGCCCTCCTCACCCGCAAGTTCTACTCGGCATCCTCGATCGATCAGTTCCCGCAGGAGTTCGCGGCGTGGAAGATGTTCGGCTCGAACGTGCTGATGCCGATCGCGGACGTCGACCGCACCGACCGGCTGCTGATCCTCGGGGCCAATCCCGCGGTGTCCAACGGCTCGATCACCACGATGCCCGACGCCCGCGGCCGCATCGCCGCGATCCGGCGCCGCGGTGGATCCGTGGTCGTCGTCGACCCGCGGCGCACCGAGACGGCGCGGCTGGCGGACGAGCACGTCGCGGTGCGTCCGGGCGGCGATCCCTACCTGCTGCTCGGCATGCTGCACACGATCCTCGCCGACGGCACCGGCCCGGCATCCGGCACCGTGCCGCTGACCGGCATCGAGGACCTCGCCGAGCTGGTCGCACCCTGCACGCCCGAGGCGATGGCGCCCCGCGCCGGGGTGGACGCGGACACCATCCGGCGCCTGGCCCGCGACCACGCCGCGGCCCGGTCCGCGATCGTGTACGCCCGCATCGGTGTCTGCCATCAGGTCACCGGCACCCTCACCCACTGGCTGGTGAACACGCTCAACGCCGTGACCGGAAATCTCGACCGGCCGGGCGGCCAGATGTTCGCGACGCCACCGATCGACGCGGCCCGTCTCGTGCGGCGACTCGGTTCGGGATACGGCCTGTGGAGCAGCCGCACCGGCGAGCACAAGTCGTTCCGGACGGAACTGCCCGTGGTGGGCCTGGCCGACGAGATACTCGGCGACGGCCCGGGTTCCGCCGGCCCCGTCCGCGCGCTGGTCACCTACGCCGGAAACCCGGTGCTGTCCACCCCGCAGGGAGGCCGTCTCGACGAGGCCCTCGAGGGTCTCGACTTCTTCGTCGCGGTCGACATGTACCTCACCGAGACGTCCCGGCACGCCGACCTGATCCTTCCGCCGGTGTCCCACCTCGAACGCGAGGAATTCGACTTCCTGTTCCCGGTCTTCTCCGTCCGCAACAACGCACGGTTCAACGCCCGGGTGTTCGAGCCGGCGGCGGACGCGCTCGAGGACTGGCAGATCCTGTCGCGCCTGACCCTCGAGGTGCTTCCGCTTCCGCTGCGGTCGCGGCTGACTCGTCCTCTCCGCGCCCTGCTCGATCGAGTCAGCCCACTGCGGCTGGGTGCGCTCGGTGTCCTGACCGGCCCGCACGGTGTGCTGCGCCACGGGCGTCGGGGGTTGACGCTCGGGAAGATCCGGCGCTCCCCCGGAGGAGTCGACCTCGGGCCGCTGCAACCGCGGCTGCGGTCGCTGCTGGCCACCCGGGACCGCCGCGTGCACGTGGCGCCGCCGGAGTTCGTCGACGAAACACGCCGCCTGCTCGCCGAGACCGAGAAGCCGTCGCAGGAAACGGAATTCGACCTACGCCTGATCGGACGCCGCCACCTGCGATCGAACAACTCGTGGCTGCACAACATTCCGACGATGGTCAAGGGCCGCGACCGGTGCACGGTCCTGATGCATCCCGACGACGCCGCGTCCCGGTCGCTCGTCCACGGCCAGCCGGTGACCGTGCGCTCCCGGATCGGCAGCATCGTGGTGCCCGTCGAGGTCAGCGACGAGATCCGGGCCGGTACCGTCGCGATTCCGCACGGCTGGGGTCACGATGAGAAGGGTGTCGGCTGGTCCACGGCCGCCGCCCACCCCGGCGCCAACGTCAACCTGCTGCACGATCCGGCGGTCACCGACACCTTCACCGGCAACGCCGCCGTCAACGCGACGATGGTGAACGTGGCCGCGACGACCACCGCGGGCACCGCCGTCAGACCGTCCGATTGACCGTGCGGATGCCGACCCACAACCCGACCGCGCAGGTCGCGAACGCGGCGGCGAAACCCCACGCGACCTCGCTGTCCCACAGCGTGCCGGTGAACAACGCACGCTCGGCGTCGACGATGTAGGTCAGCGGGTTCACCTTGGCCGCCGCCTGCATCCACGCGGGACCCGAGTCGAGCGGCAGCATCATGCCGGCGAGCAGCAGCAGGGGGAAGATCACGGACTGCTGGACGCCCCAGAACAGCCACTCCCGGCCCTTCGCGGCCAGGCCCAGCGCGTAGGACAGCGCACCGAGACCGATCCCGAAGATGCCCAGGATCAACAGGCCCACGAGCACCTGGATCGGATAGAAGGCCAGGCCGAACGGGATCGCGGCGACCGTGATGAGCAACGCCTGCCCGACGAGCGGTGCGAACTCCTTCAGTGCGCGGCCGACGAGGATGGACGAGCGGTCCAGTGGTGTTGCGAGGATGCGTTCGTAGGCACCGGTCATCAACTCGTACAGCAGGTTGCCGCCGACCATGCCGGTGCCGAAGATCGCGATCATCACGAGCACACCGGGCAGGAACCACTGCAGCGCCGTATCCCCACCGATGCCACCGGCGCCGAGCATGCCATCCAGCAGCGGACCGAACAACGCGAGGAACACCAGCGGTTGCAGCAGCGAGAAGATCAGCGTGAACGGATCGTGCAGTACGACGAGGATCTCGCGCGTGAACACCGCCCCGGTGTCGTGGAGCCACTTGCGTAACCGCGAGCGATCTTCGAGGGCATAGGATTCGGCCGCGGTCCGGTCGATCACGTAGGTCATGCCGCCTCCTCGCGCAGGGACCTGCCGGTCAGATTGAGGAACACGTCGTCGAGCGACGCGGGTTTCACGTCGGTCGAGGTGACGGACACGCCCGCGGCGTCCAGGGCTCGCATCAGCGGCGGAACCAGTTCGGGGCCGTTGCGTGTGCTGAGTGCGAGCCGCACCGCGCCCGTGCCGGTCACCGATTCGGTCACGGAGACGACGGCGGACGGCAGCACCGACCGTGCGGTCGCCGGGCTCTGCCCCGCGGCCAGTTCGACGGTGACGACATCGTCGGCGTAGTCCCGTTCGAGCACCTCGGGTGCGGCGTCTGTAATGACGGTGCCGTGGTCGATCAGCACGATCCGCTCGGCCATCGCGTCGGCCTCGTCGAGGTAGTGAGTGGTGAGCAGCAGCGTCATACCGTTCTCCTCACGCAATCGCAGGACGTGCTCCCACAGATTCGCGCGGGCGTGCGGGTCGAGGCCGGTGGTGGGCTCGTCCAGGAACAGCAGGCGCGGATGGTTCATCAGGCCCATCGCGACGTCGAGCCGGCGGCGCTGTCCGCCCGAGAGGGATTGCACGGTGCGCTTCTCCAGACCGGTCAGTTCCAGCGCTTCGAGCAGGTCCGCGGCACGTCGTTTCGCGACGTCGCCGGGGACGGAATAGAACCGCGCCTGGTTCCGCAGTTCGTCGCCGACCCGGTACGAGTAGCCCCCGGCGTTGCCCTGTCCGACGTATCCGATGCGGGCCCGCACTGCGGCCGGCTCGCGCACGACGTCGCGGCCGGCGACCTCGGCGGTGCCGGAGGTCGGCGTCAGCACAGAGGTGAGCATCCTGATGGTGGTGGACTTTCCGGCGCCGTTGGGGCCGAGGATCGCCACGAGTTCCCCTTGGGCGACATCGAGGTCGATGCCTTTGACCGCCTCGACGGTCTCTTTCCTGCGGCGAAAGGTCTTGGTCAGTCCCCTCGCCCGAATCGCGTTTCCCGTACGGTGTACCGATTCAGTCACAGATTTGACGGTACGCTGTACGAAAAGCACGCGCAACGGCATCTTCCGAGGAGTTCGAGTGGTCGAGATCGATCCGGCCGACAACACCACACCCCCGGCGGGCGACAAGCGATTCGCACCCTTGTGGGAACCGCCGGCAGCTCCGACGCGTGGCCGGCCCGCGCGCGTGAACCGCACGCAGATCGTCGACGCCGCGGTCGCGATCGCCGACGAGCGCGGACTCGACGCGGTGTCGATGCGCTCGGTCGCGCGGGCGCTCGGCGTCGGCACGATGACCCTCTATTCGCATGTGCCGTCCCGGGACCATCTGATCGATGCCATGATCGACCGCGCCTACGCCGACCTCGCACTGCCCGACCCGGAACTGCCGTGGCGCACCGCGCTCGAAACCTATGCGCGCGGGTACTTTTCGCTGCTGCGGACCCATTCCTGGCTCCTCACCGTGAACACCTGGCGAATGCCGTTGGCACCCCACGTCTTCGACGCGGACGAGGCCGCCTTCCGGATCCTCGTCGACACCGGTCTGACCGCGAACCAGGTCGTGGAGACGATCGGCATCGTGCGCCAGGCCGTGTCCGGGTTCGCGCGCGCCGCCGCTGCGGAGATCGCCGACGAACGCGACCAGGGCACCGACTACGAGGCGTACTGGTCCGCGCAGACCGACTTCTGGGAGAACACCTTCGACCCGGCCCGCTACCCGACGATGACGCGGTTGTGGACGATGGGGGCGTTCGACGACGCCGCCACTCCGTTCGAACTGCGCATCGGCGGGCTGCTCGACACCATCGAGCTGCTCATCGAGCGGGCCGGTGGCTCCGGCAGCGCTGTCCCGTCGTTCGACGAGTGCGTGCGCATGTCCGGACCCGACCCTGCCGGGTGTGCGGACGTCGACACAGCCGACGCTTGAGCCCCGAGCTTCCGCACTCCCCCGCCGGCCTACGCAGACGTCAGCGCAGCCGGAGCAGACTCATCGCCATCGCCGTCCCGGATCCCCCGAGTTCGCTGGTGTACCGGCGGATCACGTCGATGTCGTCCGCGTGGGTCACCCTCGGCGACCCTGCGACGACACGCGCCTCCGCGATGCGCCGGGCCAGTTCCGTGCGCTGCTGCACGGCGGCGACAATGCCGGCGTCGAGCCGGTCCATCTCGTCGTAGAGCCGGTCGACCTCGAGTTCGGCGAGGGTGGGTCTGATGATCGCAGTCACGTCGTTTTCTCCTTCTGGTGATGGGTACGGGTTTCGGTCCGACCGGGTGGTCAGCACAGGGCGCGGCGGTACCGGCGTGCGAGCGGGATCGCGCATCCGCCGATCAGGACGACCGACCACGCGAGTATCCGGACCAGCGGTTCGGCGACGGGACCACCGAGCGAGAACGCCTGCATGGTCTCGACCGCCGCGGTCATCGGCTGGTTCTCCACCAACGGTCGGATCCAGCCGGGATAGGCGGTCACCGGAACGAAACCCGGGTTGAAGAACAGCAACAGCGTGCACAGGAGCGAAACAGCCTCGACCACACCGGTATTCGACCAGGTCAGACCGATGGTGGTGACGAGGACCGCGAAGCCGACGCCGAAGATCACCGGTACAGCCACGAATCCGAGCGCGGCGAGAGCCCCGGCGTGGAACCGGAATCCGAGTGCTGTCCCGACGGCCAGGATCACCGTGGTGGTCGCGGCGATCCGCACCGCCTCCGCAACCGAGCGCGACAACAACGCCGACGCCCGGTGGACCGGCAGTGTCCACAGCCGTCCCGGCAGGCCCGCCTCGCATTCACGACGGAGGTTGATCGTTCCGGCGAGCGAACCGAGCAACGCGCTCATCACCGCGACCATGGGTACCGTGCCGTACAGCGCGTCGTGACCGGCGAAGGCCGTGACCTGCCGGCCCAGCACGACGTCGAGCATCACCAGCATCGCGACCGGATAGGCGAGGGTCTGGACCACGGTCATGGGGTCCCGGCGCCAGCGGGTGAGCAGTCGGCGCGACTGCAACCAGGTGTGCGGCAGCAGCATCCGGATCGAGTTCTCCGCCGCGGGAACGATTGTCGTCACAGGAATCCCCTGAGTCGTGGGGGTGCCGGTCGTCGTGGTCATGCTCGCCTCCCGGTGACGCGCACCGCCATCCATCCGACGATCCCGAGCAGGGCGCACAGCCACAGCAGCGTCGGAACCAGCAGGTGGGCGTCGAAATTGCCGTCGGCCAGTGCGCGCAGCGTGATCGTGAACTGGGAGACCGGCTGATTGCGCACGATCGGCTGGGCCCACTGCGGAAACTGTTCGAGGGGAAGGAATCCGCACGAGAACATGCCGAGGACAAGTTGTGGAACGGCCAGCGCGCGAGTGGTGGCCTCCGGGCTGCGTGAGAGTGTGCCCAGGACGTCGGCGGCGAGTGTGAGGATCACCCCGATCGCCAGTGCTGCCGTGCAGAACGCCACCGCGGCGGTGGGTCCGGCATCGAAACGGAAGCCGATCACGTGGCCGCACACCACGGCAACGGCGACCGCGAGCACGCAGCGCACGGTGCTCGCCGAGACCCGTGCGGTGACCGGGACGACCGCGGGTATCGGCATCGCCGCGAACCGCCGGTCGACGCCGCGCACCGCGTCGGTGGCCGCGACGAACGCGGCGGTGATCGCCGTGAACGACACCGCCTGCAGGGCGATCAGCGGCATGAGGAACCGCCCGTATTCGACGGTGCCGCCGGAGAACCGCGTGATCACCGCGTGCAGCGGGACGTAGAAGCCGAGGGTGAACACGATCGGCGCGATCAGCGCGGTCAACATCGATCCGCCGCGCAGCGCCGATCCCAGCCCACGGGCCGTGAGCACCCACCACTGGCGGATCGGTGTGCTTTCGGGGGCGAGGCTGGTCATGCCGCGACCTCCAGCGGTGCCGTTTCGCTTCCGGTAAGGGTGAGGAACACCTCGTCGAGCGACGGGCGGCGCAGCGCGATGTCCGCGATCTCGATGCCCCGCGCCGCGACCGCAGCGGCGACCCGGGCGAGGGTGCCGGCCCCGTCGGGGGCGGGCACCGCGACCCGGTCGGCTCCGATCTCGACCGCTCCGTAGGTGAGGGTGCGGACAACGTCTGCAATCGCGGTGACGTCGCCGGGGCGCAGCGGCACCACCTCGCAGAAACTGCCGCCGACGCGGTCCTTGAGTCGGACGGCGGTGTCGTCGGCGACGACGACACCCCGATCCACGACGACGATGCGGTCGGCGAGCAGGTCCGCTTCCTCGAGGTATTGCGTGGTCAGCAGCGTCGTGATGCCCTGCGCCTTGAATCCGGCGACCAGGTCCCACACGCGTTGCCGGCTGCGCGGGTCGAGCCCGGTGGTGGGTTCGTCGAGAAACACCACCTGGGGTGGGACGACGAGGCCGCAGGCGATGTCGATGCGGCGGCGCATGCCGCCGGAGTACCGGCCGACGGGGCGGTCCGCGGCGTCATCCAGGTCGAATTCCGCGATCAGTTCCCGGGCGCGGGCGCGGGCGGCGCGTCGTCGCATGCCGAGGAGCCGCGCGAACAGCACGAGGTTCTCGAATCCGGTGAGCGAGTCGTCGAGCGCGGCGTACTGGCCGGTGAGCATGATCGATCGCCGGACTCCGGCCGCGTCGGTGACCACATCGTGCCCGGCGACGACGGCCCGCCCGGAATCCGGGCGCAGGAGTGTCGCGAGGATGTTCACCACGGTGGTCTTGCCGGCCCCGTTCGGTCCGAGGACCCCGAGCACCTCACCGGGGGCCGCGGCGAAGCTCACTCCGCGCAATGCCTCGACCGGGCCGAAGCTCTTGGTGACATCTTCGACGAGCAGCGACTGTGTACGGTCCGGCACGGGGTCCTCCTGGCTGACGGCGGAAAGGCGTGATGTCCACGCTCTCCCGGCCGCGTCCTCCGCGATACCCACCCCAGAGGTGGTCCGCCACCACCTCGGCGACCTCCCTTCCCGGCAGCTGCTACTGCCGTCCTTCGAGCGGATCCTTCCGCCAGAGCAGGGCGTGCAGGCATTCGACGGCCTCTTCGGGGTCGGCGACGGCCAGCACGCCGGGGCCGGGCATCTGCCAGCCCCCGATCGACACGACGGGAACACCGGTCCGGACCGCCAGCGCGATCTCGCTCATGGTGCCCCAGCTTCCTCCGACCGCGATCAACGCGTCGCTGCTGCGCACGAGCAGGGCGTTGCGCATCTCCCCCATCCCGGTGGGTATCGACACCGTCAGGTAGGGGTTGCCGTCGAGCCGTTCGTCACCGGGCAACAGACCGATCGTGGTGCCGCCGGCCTCGATCGCGCCGCGGGACGCCGCCGCCATCACCCCGCCCAATCCGCCGGTCACGACCACTGCGCGCCGCCCGGCCAGCAATCCGCCGACGCGACGGGCGACGCGGCGCTGCTCCGGGGTGGCGTCGCCGGGTCCGACGACGCCGACATACCGCTGCTCGTGCATTTTTCGATTGTCCACCAACCCAAGGTGTTGTGGAGTCCACTCCGGGGTTGCGGACTTCCACCGCCGGGATCGGTCGTGGTCACCGCGGTGCCGGGCGCACCCTGATCGCCATGACCACCATTCGCAGTGCCCGGCTCGTCCGGCGCGTCACGGTACTTGCGGACGACGGGGTGCCGCTGGCCGTCCGGGAGGTCGGAGCCGCCATCGCGCCGCTGACGGTCCTGTTCGTACACGGTCACTGCAATCACACGGAAAGCTGGTCGCCGCTGCGGGATTCGCTTCTGCGGCTGACGGGCTCGTCGGTGCGGATGGTGTTCTTCGACCACCGCGGGCACGGCCGCTCCGGTGGCGCTCCCGCCGAGACGTACACCGTCGAGCAGCTGGGCCGGGATCTCGGGGCGGTGCTGAACGCGGTGGCGTCCGGCCCGGTCGTGCTGGTCGGGCATTCGATGGGCGGCATGGCGATCCTGTCGTACGCGCGGCAGCATCCGCACGAGATCGGCCGCCGGGTGGCGGGGATCGGCCTGATCGCGACGGCAGCGGGCGATCTGCACCGGTCCGGTCTCGGGCGGTACCTGCACAGCCCGGCGGTCGAGCTGTTCCACCGGGCGGTGACGCGGGCGCCGCGCATCATGCAGCGAACGATCCGGTTCGGGGGACGCGTCGGCGCGTTGCTGGTGCCGCCGGCGGACCGTCCGGGCTCGGAGGGTCGCTGGGCTGCGTTGCTGAAGGTCCTGCACAGCGATACGTCGGTGGTGACGATGGCCGGGTTCCTGCGGTCGTTCGCGGCCCTCGACGAGTCGGCGGCCCTGACGGTGCTCGCGGCGGTACCGGCACTGGTGCTGTGCGGTTCCGCCGACGAGTGGACCCCGTTCGAGTTGTCGTCCGGGCTGGCATCGCGGCTGCCGCTCGCGGAGCTGGTGCGTGTCGACGGGGCCGGGCACTCGGTGATCGGCGAGCGGGCCGACGAGGTCGCGCAGGCGCTGGCGGGCCTGCTGCGGAGGGTCGCCTGAGCAGGCCGGCCGGGAGTCGTCTCAGAGATCCCGCTCGGTGATGACGCCGCTGTGCAGGGCCAGCTCGGCGAGCCGCACCCGCTTGAGGTTCTGCGGCAGATCCTCGACACCGAATTTGGTGAACAACGCGCGCAGGTGGGTCTTGACGGCGTCGACGCTCAGGTAGAGCTCCGCGGCGATCGCCTGATTCGAGGCGGGGGTGGCGAACGCGGCGCCGTGCTTGTACGGGCGGCACAGGGCGACCAGCACATTGCGCTGGGTTTCGGTGACGGAGCGGACCGTCGGCAACTCCGAGGCGACCCGGGTCGCCTCGTCCGGCCCGACCCCGATCTCCTGGAATGTCAACCGGATAGAGCCGATGCGGATGCTGTCGCCTTCCCGCAGTCGCCGTCGCCCGGTGATGCGCTCACCGTTGACGAACGTTCCGTTGCGCGACAATCCGTCGTCGACGATCGTCCAGTGCGTCCCGAGCCATTCGACGACCGCATGCAGCCGCGACACCTCCTCGTCGCCGGTGAACGGCACATCCGAGTCCGGTGACCGGCCGATCGTGACACGCGGTGTCGCGGGCGACAGTTCGAAACGATGTTGCCGGCCCTGCTTGTCGATGTAGCTCAGTCGTGACTCGATACCGACGCTCACTGCGACCTCCCGGAGACGGAATCCATCGTGCCCGTCACCGATTGACTCGGCAAGGGCCGCGATAATGGGTGTCGTGAACCGTCGACGTACCCGAGTCCCTGCCGCTGATTCCCCGTGCCCGTGTGGTCGCGGAGTGCCGTTCGGGGAGTGCTGTGGCCCGTTGCTCGACGGCGCGGCCGCACCGACCGCCGAGCGGCTGATGCGGTCCCGGTACACGGCGTTCGCGGTCGGGAACGCCGAGTATCTCGAGCGCACGTGGCATCCGAGCGCCCGTCCGACCCGGCTCGAGCTGGATCCGGATCAGCGGTGGACGGGACTCGAAGTGCTGCGCACGACCGGCGGTGGTTTCCTGCACACCGAGGGCACCGTCGAGTTCCGCGCCCACTACACGTACAACGGCATCGAGGACACCCTGCACGAGCACAGCCGATTCGTGCGGGAGGACGGCCGCTGGTTGTATCTCGACGCCCTGTCCTGATCCGGCATCCCCGAGGAGGATCGACGTGTCGTTCACCGAGGAAGAGATCGCCTATCTGCAGTCACAGCCGCTGGCACGCCTCGCGACCGTCGGCCCGGACGGTCAACCCGATGTCGTGCCCGTCGCATTCGAACTCGACGGCACGTACCTGTGGATCGGCGGCGTCGGCGAGGCGGTCCGGACCACCCGCAAGTTCCGCAACATCCTGGCCGGCAACGACAAGGTCGCGATCGTCGTCGACGATCTCGTCTCGTTCGAGCCGTTCGTCGCGCGATCGATCCGGATCTACGGCCGCGCCGAACCACCGATCGAACGGGTCGGCATGGTCGGGCCGGGCGTCTACTCCCGGATCACGCCGACGATCTCGTGGAGCTGGAACCTGTCCGGCGAACCCGCCGGGAGCGAGTGGTACGACCCGAGTTAGGACATTACCGACGGGTAGATAGATGCTCGGCTTCGTGACCTGCATGTTCGCCAGTCCTGTCGGGTGGATCGGGGTACTAATCAGGTAGCGTCCCGGCCGTGACATACGTGCGGAAGGGGCGGACCGCATCGGGAGCGGTCGCGGTTCAGGTCGCCCGCAAGAACCGCGGCCGGGTCGAGATCATCGAACACGTCGGGTCGGCGCACACCGATGCCGAACTCGGTGTGCTGCTCGCCCGAGCCCGCCGCATCGCCGACGGCGAGCAGGGCGTACTCGACCTCGAGGTCTCCACCCGCATCGCCCGGGTCGACGAGGTCGCCGACTGGCGCCCCGAACCCGAGCGCCCGGCCGCCGCGACGGTGGCGCCGGCCGGACGCACACTCGGCACGAGTTCGCGGTTGCTCTACGACGTGCTCGCCGCCGTCTACGACCGACTCGGATTCGACGAGGTGGGCGACACCGTGTTCCGAGATCTGGTCATCGCCCGGATCGTCGAACCCACCTCGAAAGCCGACTCCGCACGAGTCCTCGACGATCTCGGTGCAGATACAGTCTCGTACAAAACAATCCAACGACATCTCGCCACGGCGGTCACTCGCGACTACCGCAGCATCGTCGCGACGCGATGCTTCGCCCGTGCCGTCACCAGCGGGGACTTGTCCCTGATTTTGTACGACGTGACGACCTTGTACTTCGAAGCGGAGAAGGAAGATGACCTGCGCAAAGTCGGGTACTCGAAGGAGCGTCGCGTCGATCCACAGATCGTGGTCGGTCTGCTCGTCGATCGCACCGGATTCCCCTTGGAAATTGGATTTTTCGAAGGCAACACCGCCGAGACCACCACCATCGTGCCGATCGTGCGCCAGTTCCAGCAGCGGCACGGTCTGGACGACACCGCGATGGTCGTCGCCGCCGATGCCGGCATGCTGTCGGCATCGAACCTGAAGGATCTCGACGAGGCCGGACTGAAGTTCATCGTCGGCTCCCGTGTCACCAAGGCACCCGGCGATCTCGCCGCGCATTTTCACTGGCACGGCGACCTGTTCACCGACGGGCAGATCATCGACACCATTACCCCACGTCACGGACGCAGCACCGTCAACAACGTGCGTACCAGGGCCGAGCCTGTGTGGGATCCGGCGACGCATCCGAACGGGTGGCGAGCAGTCTGGCAGTACTCACGCAAACGTGCGGTGCGCGATGCCCAGACTCTCAACCTGCAGGAAGCTCGTGCCCGCGCTGTCATCGACGGCACCAAGCCCGCGAAAGCGACCCGCTTCGTCACCGTCACCACGAAGGGCCGGCGCCTGGACACTGCGAGTATTGAACGGGCCCGTTCCCTCATCGGTTTGAAGGGGTATGTTTCGAATCTTCCTGTCTCTGTGATGGATTCACGTGACATCATCGCGAAATATCATGATCTGTGGCATGTGGAGCAGTCGTTTCGGATGTCGAAAACCGATCTGCGAGCTCGACCGATGTTCCATCGCACCCGCGATGCGATCGAGGCACACCTGACCATCGTGTTCGCCGCGCTGGCCGTCGCCCGTGAAGTCCAGGACCGCACCGGCCTGGCGATCGGCAATGTCGTCAAGCAGCTACGGCCCCTGCGGACCTCCACGATCGTCATCAACGGGGCCACCGAGTCGTTCCCGCCGCA
>NZ_JBSFRG010000055.1:0-18691 GCF_053589115.1 Rhodococcus sp. NPDC003383
CACCGATGACGGCGTGCTCACCCTCCGCGACGAGCCGCAGGTTCACCTCGATGTAGGCGAGCACGCGTTCCGCGGGATCGTCGACGGTGTTCACCGGCGCCGCAGGCGCCTTAGGAGAGAGCCTTCGCCTTCAGCGCCTGGAACTCCTCCTCGGTGATGGTCCCGGCGTCGAGGAGCGCCTTGGCGTCGGCGATGTGCTCGGCGGGGGACTTGCCCGCGACCTCGCGGATGTAGTTGTCCTGGGCGGTCTTGAACTCGGCGGCTTCCCGCGCGCTCCGCTTGGCCATGCCGTCGCCGTGGACGATCAGGTACACCAGCGCGGTGAGCAGCGGGAAGATGAACAGGAAGATGATCCAGATCGCCTTCACCCAACCGGACTGCTCACGATTGCGGAACAGGTCGCCGATGATCATCCACAGCATGATCAGGTAGGCGACGAACGCGAAGCTGACGATGATGAACCAGATGATGTCCCAGAAATCCATGGAGCTTCCCTCTCGTCCCGTGTGAACCTCGAGTCCCGATCCGGAGGGGAGCCGTCACGCCGGGAGAAACAGCAAACGCGGCGGCACCCCCGGGAGACTTCCCGAAGAGTACCGCCGCGTTTGTCCGAATGCAGGCCGAACGGCGAGCGGAATCAGTGCGCCCGGTTGACCGCCGAGACGACCGCGCGCAGCGATGCGGTGGTGATCGACGGAGCGATGCCCACGCCCCAGACCAGCTTGGTGGTTCCGTCCGGACGGGTCACGTCCGCCTCGACGTAGGCGGCGGCGTTCGCGTCGTCACCGGCCGACATCGCGTGCTCGGCGTACCCGCGCACGGCGACCCGGTAACCGATCGTCTCCAGCGCGTCGACGAACGCGGCCAGCGGGCCGTTGCCCTCGCCCTCGATCTCCTTCTCGACGCCGTCGACCTTGACGGTCGCGACGATGCGGTCGGTGCCGTCGTCGGTTTCCGAGGCGGTGACCTTCTGACGCATCCGCTCCAGCGGCGTGATCGGGGCCAGGTACTCCTCGTGGAAGATGTCCCACATCTCCTTGGGGCTGACCTCGCCGCCCTCGCCGTCGGTGACCTTCTGCACCGCGCTGGAGAACTCGATCTGCAGACGCCGCGGCAGGTTCAGGCCGTGGTCGTGCTTCATGATGTACGCGACGCCACCCTTGCCGGACTGGCTGTTGACACGGATCACGGCCTCGTAGCTGCGGCCGACGTCCTTCGGGTCGATCGGCAGGTAGGGAACCGCCCAGACGATGTCGTCGACGTCCTGATCGGCGTCGTCGGCGTCGACCTTCATCTGGTCCATGCCCTTGTTGATGGCGTCCTGGTGGCTTCCGGAGAAGGCCGTGTAGACCAGGTCGCCGCCGTACGGGTGCCGCTCGTGAACCGGCAGCTGGTTGCAGTACTCGACCGTGCGCCGGATCTCGTCGATGTTCGAGAAGTCGATCTGGGGGTCGACGCCGCGGCTGAACAGGTTGAGGCCCAGGGTCACCAGGCAGACGTTGCCGGTGCGCTCACCGTTGCCGAACAGGCAGCCTTCGATGCGGTCGGCGCCGGCCATGTAACCCAGCTCTGCCGCGGCGACACCTTCACCGCGGTCGTTGTGCGGGTGCAGCGACAGGATGATGCTGTCGCGCTTGGCCAGATTGCGGTGCATCCACTCGATCGAGTCGGCGTACACGTTCGGCGACGCCATCTCGACCGTGGCGGGCAGGTTGATGATGACCGGGTTCTCGGGGGTCGCGCCCAGCACGTCGACGACCGCGTCGCAGACCTCCTTGGCGTACGACAGCTCGGTGCCGGTGTACGACTCGGGCGAGTACTCCCAGCGCCAGTTCGTGTCGGGGTGGTTCTTCGCCTCTTCCAGCACCAGTGCGGCGGCATCCGTCGCGATCTTCTTGATCGCTTCCTTGTCGGCGCGGAACACGACACGGCGCTGCAGGATCGACGTCGAGTTGTAGAAGTGGACGATCACGTTCTGCGCGCCGGCGCAGGCCTCGAAGGTCCGCTTGATCAGTTCCGGCCGCGACTGGGTCAGCACCTGGATCGTCACGTCGTCCGGGATCGCGCCGTCCTCGATGATCTCGCGGACGAAGTCGAAGTCGGTCTGGCTCGCCGAGGGGAAGCCGACCTCGATCTCCTTGTAGCCCATCCGGACCAGCAGGTCGAACATGCGGCGCTTGCGGGCGGGGCTCATCGGGTCGATCAGCGCCTGGTTGCCGTCTCGCAGGTCGACGGCGCACCACGCGGGCGCACGGTCGATGACCTTGTCGGGCCAGGTGCGGTCGGGCAGCGAGATCGGCTCGACCTCCTCCGCGAACGGCAGGTACCGGTACACCGGCATCGAGGAGTTCTTCTGCTTGTTCCAGGACGGCTGGTCGGCCGGAGCCGGCTTGCTCGGCGGCGTGATGGTGCGCGAACCGGAAGTGAATGCGTCGGCGGGTGACATGACGTGCTCCAAAGAAAATATGGACCTGTGGGTCCGAAACAGATTATCGACCGGCGCGTCGAAACCCCGCGACGGGAAGCCGGTCTGGTCAGATCCCGCCGCGGCGGCCGAGGAGAAGGGCGCGCTGCATGCCTGGCAGTGTACTCGTCCCGGCCCAGTCGGGCCCAGAGGGGGGCGATCCATCTCACACAATGGACGCGGCCGGAACCGGCGATCCGGACATGGAGGACAACCCTGCAGGGTGCTGGACGTGCCCCGCACCTGCGCGGACGAGACGGTGGGCCTCCTCGGTTCGGGCGAGCTGCTCGGCCCGAACCGGCCGTTGCCGGGAGGGGGCGACGCGATGACCATCGGCGACCCGACCGGGGAGTCCGGTTACCGGCTCGTGGCAGCGTCTATGACGGTGTGCGACTCGCGTGCGTCTTCCGGTACATGCGCACGGCGATCGTGTTCCCGGCCCGACCGCGTCGGTCTCCGCGGGCCGGACCCGGAAGGTCGGGCGGTGCCTATTGCCATGTGGCCGAGGGTATTTCGCCGGTACTGACCCGTCACGGCTGCCCCGTCGACCGGGTGCGTTCGGTGCTCGGAACGCGGCGATCTCCTGTGGCGGCCGCACCGGACTCCAGGGCCTCGGTGCGACCGGAGTGGTCACGGCCTCTCGCTCGGCCGAAAGGATGGAATTACTCGACCGATGAGATCGACGCGATCTGTCCGATCGCATGCACGCTCGATGATCATTTTCGGAACCCGGCCGTGTCACTCGGGGAAGATTCCTCGCGGTATTTTTCGGGGCTCGATTCGTTGATCAACGCATGCCGAATCCATTTCGGCTCACGTGAGAGCGTCGCGGTCGGAATCGGCAGCAGCCAACACTTCTGAGTAGCGCTCCGATGATTTCGGACAATTCATACCGTCGGTATGTACACTGCTTTTGGACTCGTTCGAATACCGGAAATGGAGGTTTCCTGTGGCGAAAAGAACCGTTGTCGAGATATTCGACGACATCGACGGAACCCCTTTGGAAGAGGACGGAGAGACGATAAGTTTTGCACTCGACGGGGTCGAATACACCATCGATCTGAACAAGAAGAACGCTCGGGACTTCCGCAAGAAGATCGAGCCCTACGTGGCGAATGCCACCCGTGTCGGAGGACGCAAGCGGCGAGGAAGCCCGCCCGGCGTCTCGGGTTCGCCGACTTCCAAGGAGATCCGGGAATGGGCCATCTCGGCCGGTTACGAGGTCCCTGCCCGCGGACGCATGCCGCAGTCGCTCGTCGACGAGTACACGGCGGCGCACTGACCTCCGTTCCGTGTCGGTCCGTAGACGGCAAGCGCAGTCACGCAGCGCCACAGGCGATCACGCTGTTCCGCAGCCGGTGTTCGAGAGCGCGACCTACCGTGGTGACACGGGGTCTGCGACCGTCGTGGACATCGCAGTGGAGGTGTCATGTCTGCCAGGTTCGAGCTCTTCAAGGACACCGGCGGAGATTTCCGGTTCCGGCTGAAAGCAGCCAACGGCGAGATCATCGCGGCCAGCCAGGGTTACACCTCGAAGGCAGCGGCTCAGAACGGTATTGCGTCGGTCAAGGCCAATGCCGCCTCGGCTCCCGTGGAGGACTTGACCTCGAAAAAGTCGTGAATCGGGGTCTGTCGACGATATCGACGACCGGGTCGCGCCCGACCGCCCTGTGGTCCTGTGTCCGGTGTGCAGGACCACAGGTCGACCACGATTACAGGCGGCGACCGTGGTCGTGGCGAGGACGGCAATTGTCGTCTTGCGCACGAGGATTCTCCCTGATCTGTAAGGGCGGCACAGAAATCCGCTCCCTGCTGAACCGTGGAGTCCGCGTCGAACAGGAGTCCTGTGCCCAGCACTCGACGGAACGGAATCGTCGCCGTGGCCGGCACCGGGTGTTCTCTCGGTCGGGGCCGACGGCACGTTTCGCCGGGCCGGCATGAATTCACCCGGCCGTGGGAACCCTGACTCATGGCCCAGCGAACCGAGCACGCGGTCGCGGCATCGAGTCGGTGGATCGACCGCGACGGGATCCGGTACCCGTGCGGTGACACGCACGCGTGGACGCCCGGCACGAATCAGACTTTGTGCGGAGTTCCGCTCTCGCGTGCTCGCCTGGATCGCTTCGCGCACGTGCCGTGGAGCGAGGCGCTGTACCTGGCGGAGGTCGGGGAGCACGGCGTCGTCCTGTGTCGTCGCTGCGCCGGGGCCACGCAGAGCGACCGGCGCCGGTGGGTCCGCACCAACCCGCGGCCGTGATCACCGGGTGAGCCGACTCGAGGACCTCGACGACCGTCGGCGTGGCTCAGGCCGACCACGAGCGCCAGCGCAGCCGGTCGATCGTGATCACCGGGCCGGGTGGCCGTTGTTCTCGGTACTGCGGGTACTTGCGGGCCAGCGCGTCGAGTCCGATGGCACCCGCCTCGGTGTCCGCGTCGTGGACCGTGGCGATGCCGTCGATGCGGATCCACCACAGCTGCGACCAGTCGTCGCTGTAGTGGTCGACGAGCACGCTCACTCGCGGGTTCTCGGCGATGTCGGTGAGGCGCCGCAGCCGCCGGGTGGTCTTCGGCTTGTCGTCGACGCAGGTGTGGATCGCGTCGCCGTCCAGGGCGAACACGATCGGGACCACGTGCGGCGTGCCGGACCCGTCCGCCGTGGCGAGTCGGGCCACCCGGGCGGCAGCGACGCGGCGGCGGGCGTCCATGCACCTCACGCTAGCCCTCCGGGCGCTCCGCGCCGGTGTGCACAAGTGGCGCCCGGAACCGCCACAAAGGCACACGGGCGCCGGAGGCGCAGGACGGCCCGAGCGGGGTCGTCCGGGGCCTCATCGGTAGACTCGCTTCCTGGTACTTGCACCCAATACCCGGAGGTTCGCCAGCGTGGCACTCGTCGTCCAGAAGTACGGAGGATCCTCGGTCGCGACGGCCGAGCGGATCCGGCGCGTCGCTGAACGGATCGTCGAGACCAAGAAGGCGGGCAATGACGTCGTCGTGGTCGTCTCCGCGATGGGCGACACCACCGACGAATTGCTGGACCTCGCTCAGCAGGTGTGCCCGGTGCCGCCGGCCCGCGAGATGGACATGCTCCTCACCTCCGGTGAGCGCATCTCCAATGCTCTCGTCGCGATGGCCATCCACTCGCTCGGTGCCGAGGCCCGTTCGTTCACCGGCTCGCAGGCCGGCGTGATCACCACCGGCAGCCACGGCAACGCCAAGATCATCGACGTCACGCCGGGTCGTGTCCGGGCCGCGCTCGACGAGGGCAGCATCGTTCTGGTCGCGGGCTTCCAGGGCGTCAGCCAGGACAGCAAGGACATCACCACGCTCGGTCGCGGCGGATCGGACACCACCGCCGTCGCGCTGGCGGCGGCTCTGAACGCCGACGTCTGCGAGATCTACACCGACGTCGACGGTGTGTTCACCGCCGACCCGCGCATCGTCAAGGACGCGCAGCGACTCGACACGGTCTCCTTCGAGGAGATGCTCGAACTCGCCGCGTGCGGTGCGAAGGTGCTCATGCTGCGTTGCGTCGAGTACGCCCGCCGCTACAACGTGCCCGTGCACGTTCGTTCGTCGTACACCACCAAGCCCGGCACGATCGTGTCCGGATCGATGGAGGACATCCCCGTGGAAGAGGCCCTGATCACCGGCGTCGCGCACGATCGCGGCGAAGCCAAGGTCACCGTCGTCGGCCTGCCCGACACCCCCGGCTACGCGGCGAAGGTCTTCCGGGCCGTGGCCGACGCCGAGATCAACATCGACATGGTGTTGCAGAACATCTCGAAGGTCGAGACCGGGAAGACCGACATCACCTTCACCCTGCCGATGGCCGACGGCCCGCGTGCCGTCGAGCTGCTGACCAAGCAGCAGGACGAGATCGGCTTCACCCAGGTGCTGTTCGACGATCACATCGGCAAGGTGTCGCTCGTCGGGGCCGGGATGAAGAGCCACCCGGGCGTGACCGCGAAGTTCTGCGAGGCGCTCGCCGCGGCCGGCATCAACATCGATCTCATCTCCACGTCGGAGATCCGCATCTCGGTGCTGGTCGACGACACCGAACTCGACGACGCGGTCCGTGCCCTGCACGCCGCGTTCGACCTCGGCGGCGAGGAAGAAGCCGTCGTCCACGCCGGAACGGGACGGTAATCATGACCACCATTGCTGTTGTAGGTGCGACCGGCCAGGTCGGCGTCGTCATGCGCACGCTCCTCGAGGAGCGCAACTTCCCCGCCGACAAGGTGCGGTTCTTCGCGTCGGCCCGCTCGGCCGGCAAGAAGCTGCCGTTCCGCGGCGAGGAGATCGTGGTCGAGGACGCCGCGGCGACCTCCGACGAGGATCTGAAGGGCATCGACATCGCGCTGTTCTCGGCGGGTGCGACCCTCTCCCGTGAGCAGGCTCCGCGCTTCGCGGCGGCCGGCGCGACCGTCGTCGACAACTCGTCGGCGTGGCGCAAGGACCCCGAGGTCCCGCTCGTCGTGAGCGAGGTCAACCCCGAGCAGGCGAAGAACCCGCCGAAGGGCATCATCGCCAACCCGAACTGCACCACGATGGCTGCGATGCCGGTCCTGAAGGTCCTGCACGACGAGGCGGGCCTGCAGCGCCTGATCGTCTCGAGCTACCAGGCCGTGTCCGGCAGCGGCATCGCCGGCGTCGAGGAGCTCCTCGGCCAGGCGCGCGCGGTGATCGCCGACGCCGACAAGCTCGTCCACGACGGCAGCGCCGTCGACTTCCCGGCGCCGGAGAAGTACGTCGCGCCGATCGCGTTCAACGTGCTGCCGCTGGCCGGTTCGCTCGTCGACGACGGCTCGGGCGAGACCGACGAGGACCAGAAGCTGCGCAACGAGTCGCGCAAGATCCTCGGCCTGCCGGATCTGCTCGTGTCGGGCACGTGTGTCCGTGTCCCGGTCGTGACCGGGCACTCGCTGTCGATCAACGCGGAATTCGAACGCCCCCTGTCGGTGGAGCGGGCACAGGAACTGCTCGCGAACGCGCCCGGCGTGAAGCTCGTCGACGTGCCCACGCCGCTCGCGGCCGCGGGTGACGATGTTTCGCTCGTGGGCCGTATCCGGCAGGATCCGGGCGTGCCGGACGGACGGGGCCTGGCGCTGTTCGTCTCGGGCGACAACCTGCGTAAGGGTGCTGCGCTCAACACGATCCAGATCGCGGAGCTGCTCGTCTGAGCGGGTAGCCTCCCACTGCACTCGAGCGAGTGGATCACCCTTCGGGGTGGTCCACTCGCTCTTTTCGTCGCCCCGGTCCGAAAATGTGCCAGTCTGACAGCGTGCCGTCCATCCGCTCCGCGACGCTCGACCGCATCGACCCGGCAACCCTCTATCGGATAGTCCGGTTGCGCCTCGAGGTGTTCGTCTACGAGCAGGGAATCGTCTGCGAACCCGAGCTCGACGGTCTCGATCTCGAACCGACCACCACGCTGTACTGGACCGAGGTCGACGGCGACGTGGTGGCGACCCTGCGGGTCCTCGACGACGGGCCGGTGATCCACATCGGGCGGGTCGCCACCGCGAAGCATGCCCGCGGGCGTGGTCACGCGGCGCGGCTGATCGATGCCGTGATCGGCGACTTCCCCCGTCCGATCGAGATCTCGGCGCAGGCGTATCTGGAGAAGTGGTACGGCCGCTGGGGTTTCCGCCGGACCGGGCCGAACTATCTCGAGGCCGGAATCGACCATGTGCCGATGCGTCGGGAGGCCGGCTGACCGTCCTCGGAGCCCGGAAAAAGAAAGTTACAAACAGTCTGGACTGTTTGTAGTTTTACCGTTACTCTCGGTTTCGTGACCGACACCACAGCCGGTGTGCCCCGCACACAGGCCCAGCGAACCGCGGCGACGAGAGCCAAGTTGCTCGACGCCGCCGTCGACTCCCTCGTCGAACTGGGATACGCGGGCACCAGCACGCAGGGCATCGCCAAACGCGCCGGCGTGTCCCGCGGCGCCCAGTTGCACCACTTCCCGACCAAGGAGTCGCTCGTCGTCGCGGCCGTCGCGCACCTCGTCGACAAACGGCTCGCGGAGATCCTCGAGGCACGGCCCGAACCGGACCGCGCGCTCGAGACGCTGTTCGACGCGTTCGTCGGCCCGTTGTTCGACGCGGCACTCGAACTGTGGGTCGCCGCCCGCACCGACCCCGCTCTGCACGAGGCGATGATCCCCTTGGAGCGGAAGGTGTCCGACGCCCTGCACGTCGGCTGCCTCGAGATCATGGGCGACCGGATCAGTCCGGACGCCATCGACCTGAGTATCGAACTGGCCCGCGGCTTCGCGGTGTCCTCCCTGATGCGTACCCCCGAATCCGATCGTGAGTTCCGGGAGCGGCTGCTCCCCGTCTGGAAAGCGCTGGTGATGAAATGAGTTCGGCAACGCTCCCCACCCACGTGCACACCCTCGTCGTAGGCGCCGGGTTCGGCGGAATCGGCATGGCCGCAACGCTGTTGCGCGAGGATCCGAAGGCGGACGTCGTCGTGATCGAACGCGGGGACGACGTCGGCGGTACCTGGCGGGTGAACAACTACCCCGGGGCCGCGTGCGACGTGCCCAGCGCGCTGTACTCGTTCTCCTTTGCGCCCGAGCCGGATTGGTCGAAGGCCCACGGCACCCAGGCCGAGATCTACGCCTACCTGCGCCGCGTCGCACGTGAGACCGGAGTGACCGACCGGACCGTGTTCGACTGCGAACTGCGCGATGCGCAGTGGGACGACGCGCGGGGGAGCTGGCTCGTGTCGACCTCCAAAGGTGACTTGACCGCCGACGTCCTCGTCGCCGCCACCGGTGCCCTGTCCACTCCGACCCTGCCGAAGGTTCCGGGACTGGAGCTGTTCGGCGGCACCATGTTCCACTCCGCCGAGTGGAACCACGACTACGACCTGACCGGCAAGCGGGTCGCCGTGATCGGTACCGGAGCATCGGCGATCCAGTTCGTTCCCGCCATCGTCGACAAGGTCGCGCACCTCACCCTCTTCCAGCGGACCGCCTCGTGGGTCATGCCCAAGCACGACCACACGATCGCGGCTCCGGTCAAAGCGCTCTATCGCCGGGTCCCGGCGGCACAGAGGCTGGTCCGTGCGGCCGTCTACGGCCAGAAGGAAACCTACGTGGTCGGGATGACCAAGCCGTTCGCGCGCAAGTGGATCGTGCCGCTGTTCGAACGCCGGGCGCGGTCCATCCTCGCGAAGCAGGTCGCCGATCCCGAGCTGCGCGCGAAGCTCGAGCCGAACTTCCGGATCATGTGCAAGCGGATCCTGTTGTCCAACGACTGGTTCCCCGCGATCACTCGGCCCGATGTCACCGTGGTCGCCTCCGGTCTCACCGCGGTCACCGAGAACGCCGTCGTCGACGACAAGGGCAACGAGTACGAGGTCGACGCGATCATCTTCGGCACCGGCTTCACGCCGACCGAACCTCCTGTGGCCCAGCACATTCGGGGTACCAGCGGACGCACCCTCGCCGAGACGTGGAACGGCAGTCCGTCCGCGCACCTCGGCACGGCGGTGCACGGGTTCCCGAACCTGTTCCTCATGTACGGACCGAACACCAACCTCGGCCACAGCTCCATCGTGTACATGCTCGAATCACAGGCCACCTACATCGCCGACGCGATCCGCACGATGCGCACCCGACGGCTGAGCTCCGTCGAGGTGACCGACGGCGCGCAGCGACGCTACAACTCCGGACTGGATCCGATGCTCGCCGATACGATCTGGAACGCGGGCGGATGCCAGAGCTGGTACCTGGACCGCAAGGGCCGCAACTCCGTGATGTGGCCGACCTTCACCTGGAAGTTCCGGCAGGTGACCCGGCGTTTCGACTCCGAGAACTACGTGGCGCGCCCCGCCGCCGAGCAGGTGAACGCATGACCCATTACGACGTGCTCGTGATCGGCTCGGGCTTCGGCGGCAGCGTCTCGGCACTGCGGTTGACCGAGAAGGGCTACCGCGTCGGTGTCCTCGAGGCCGGGCGGCGGTTCAGCGACGACGAGCTGCCGAAGACCAGCTGGCGGCTGCGCAAGTACCTGTGGGCACCGGCCCTCGGCTGCTACGGCGTCCAGCGCATCCACCTGCTGCCCGACGTGCTGGTGATGGCCGGCGCAGGGGTCGGCGGAGGATCGCTCAACTACGCCAACACGCTCTACCGGCCACCGTCGGCGTTCTTCCAGGATCCCCAGTGGGGGCACATCACCGACTGGGAAGCCGAACTCGGCCCGTACTACGACCAGGCCGCGAAGATGCTCGGGGTCCGCCCCAATCCGTCGACCACTCCCGCCGACGAGGTGATGCGCTCGGTCGCCGAGGACATGGGGGTCGGTGAGACCTTCACGACCACGCCGGTCGGCGTGTTCTTCGGAACGCCCGGCGAGACCGTGCCGGATCCGTTCTTCGGCGGTGCCGGACCCGAGCGCACCGGCTGCACCGAATGCGGTGGGTGCATGACCGGCTGCCGGGTCGGGGCCAAGAACACCCTCGTCAAGAACTACCTGTACCTCGCCGAAAAGGCCGGTGCGACCGTCCATCCGCTCACGACCGTCACCGAGGTGCGTCCGCGGGAGGGTGGCGGCTACGAGATCCACACGAAGAGCACCAACCGGATCCGTAAGCGCCGCAAGGTCTTCACCGCAGATCAGGTCGTCGTCGCGGCCGGCACGTACGGCACCGCGCGGTTGCTGCTCGCGATGCAGGAGACCGGTGCGCTGCCGAACCTGTCGCCCCGCCTCGGCACGGTCGTGCGCACCAACTCGGAGGCGGTGCTCGCCGCGTCCGCGCAGGACACCACGATCGACTACACCCGCGGCGTGGCGATCACGTCGTCGTTCCACCCGGACGACCACACGCACATCGAGCCGGTCCGATACGGCAAGGGCAGCAACGCCATCGGCCTGCTGCAGGCACTGCTCACCGACGGCGGCGGTCGCGCACCGCGACTGGTGAAGTTCTTCGGTGTCGCCGCCCGCAACCCGGGCGCGTTCTTCCGCAGTCTGTCGGTGCGGCACTGGTCCGAACGCACCGTGATCGCGCTCGTCATGCAGACCGACGACAACTCGCTCGAATTGCGCAGCCGCCGAAGCCCGTTCGGTCGCGGTGTGACGAGCAAGCCCGGACCTGGCGAACCGCCGCCGGAGTGGATCCCGGTGGGGCACGAGGCGATCCGGCGGGTCGCGGACAAGCTCGACGGTGATGCGGGAGGCTCGATCGCCGATCTGGTGAACATTCCGATGACCGCCCACTTCCTCGGTGGCTGCGTCATCGGCGACTCGGCGGACACCGGCGTCGTCGACCCGTACCTGCGCGCGTACGGCCATCCGGGGCTGCACATCGTCGACGGCTCGGCGGTCAGCGCGAACCTGGGTGTGAACCCCTCGCTCACCATCACCGCGCAGGCCGAACGCGCGATGGCCCTGTGGCCCAACAAGGGTGAAGCCGACACCCGTCCCGCGCTCGGGGAGGGCTACGTGCCCGTGGCCCCGGTGGCGCCGGTCCGGCCGGCGGTGCCCGCCGACGCTCCGGCCGCGCTGCTGCTGCCCGTACCCACCGTCCGCCGAGAGGAACCCGCACATGCTGTGGAGCGTGCCTGAGAGCAGCACGGACCGGGAGGACTGGCCGGTCTCGCCCCCGCCGCCCTGGCCGGCGGCTGTGCGCGCGACCCTGTGGTGGCACCGCAGTACCCCCGACGCGGCGCAGTTCGGGCCGGGTGGGACGACGCTGCCGTTCACCCTCGCGATGATGGTGGACTACCTCGAGTCGCCGGTCGGGCCCTACCGGGAGATCCTGGCCAGCCCGGTGCTGCGACCGGGGGTGATTCCGTCGATGGCGGTACCGTTCATCGCCGTCGACTCGGAGCCGTCGGTGCACGGCGGCCGGACCCACTGGCATCTGCCGAAGGTGCTTGCGGAGTTCGCCGGCGACGTCACCCGGACGTTCTCGGCGACGGGTGAGTCGTGGAAGGTGACGACCACGGCGTCGCCCAAGGGCCCCGAGCTGCCCATCGCCGGTGGGCTGACGTTCGCGCAGCCCCTCGACGGCGGCGGACTGTTGCGGGCGACGGCCAAGCTGCGCGGCCGCTTCCGGTACGCCCGGGTGGAGGTGCAGGCCGGCGGTCCGACGCTCGACCGGTGGCTGCGGTCCGGAACCCATCACGGCATCGTCATCACACGGGGCCGGATGAGTACCGGACCGGGTCGGTAGCGCGGATCGGCGGAGGCAGGAGACAGCCGCGCGCGGGCGACCGCGCGCGGCTGTCTTCCCCGTCGGCGGACCCCTACGACGCCTCGCGCATCGTCAGTCCGCCGAGCTCGATCGTGTACGTCCGGGCCGGCTCGTCCCACCACACCGCGTACGTGGTGGGGTAGAGGCCGGTGCGCTGGTACGCCTCGGGTTGCGGCAGCTGCTCGTGCAACAGCGGCCGGGAGGCGAGCCAGTCGCGGCTCATCATCGGTTCGACGAACGCCTGCCGTCCGTTCCACGTGCCGTACAACACCGTCTCGGTGAGGTGGTGTCCCGATTCGGCGGTGTCGAGCCAGTGCAGTCCCATGCGCGGGACCGTCGACATCAGCGGATCCCCGCTCGGTGCGTAGCCCTCGGGCACGTATCTCGGGTCCGGCAGGGTGGTGGCTGCCTGGACGTAGCCGGGGACGAACGGGTCGATCGTGGACACGGTGGCCCTGTCGAGCAGATAGAAGTGCACGTCGAAGTGCGGCACGTCGAAACCGTGCTCGGGGTTGTGGCCGTGCGAATTCCAGTCGACGGTGACGTGGTCGAACGGCGCGGCCTTCGCCTGCTCGGGCAGCTCGAGCACGTACTCCTCGGTGGTCGGCAGCGGGCCGCCGGGCAGCTCGTCGAGCGCGGCCGCGTCGAGCCGGACCCCGATCGTGGCCGGCGTGCCGTCGTCGTCGAGGGTGACGTATGCGCGGGCGTTGCCCGCCCCGACGGGACGCGCGGGGCCCTCGACCAGGTCGGAAATGCCCCCACCGGCCGCGGTCGCGGGAGCCACGAACAATCCGAGGCACCCTGCGGCGGCGATCACGGCGAGCAGACGGGCGCAGGGTCGAATCTCCATGTACAGCCCTCGATTTCCGACGCGGGGGTATCCGTCGTTTCGGATACTAACTGCGCGTCGGGCGGGCGCGGGCGCGGTAGATCGATTCGTGATCGTCGGGTGTTCGGAGTGCGTCCCGGCCTCGGCATCCGAGTGTCGCGGAAACCCGATCCCGGCGACCGCGGCGAGGGGTGGCCGGTCGCATCAGTACATCGTTCCCATCGCGGTTCGTACCTCGGCGAGTGTCTGCTCGGCGATCTCGCAGGCGCGTCGGTTACCCTCCCGCAGGACTGCGTGGACGTGGTCCGGGTTCCCGGCGAGGTCGTCGCGCCGACGACGGTGTGCGGCAAGGAAGTCGTTGACGGCCTCCGTGGCGATCTTCTTCAGTGCTCCGGCCCCGGCGTCGCCGATCGTGTCGGCGATTTCGTGCTCGTCGCCGCCCGTGCACAGCGCTGTTGTGGTCAGCAGCGCCGAGACCCCGGGGCGGGCGACGGGGTCGAAGGTGATCCGCCGATCCGAATCGGTCGGGGCCTTGCGGATCACCGCGGCTGTCTCGTCGGCGGTCATCGACAACGTGATCGCGTTGCCGTACGACTTGGACATCTTCCGTCCGTCCAGGCCGGGTACTTCCGGGCTGGAGGTGAGCAGCGCCTGCGGCTCCGGAAACACCGCCCCGTAGCGGTCGTTGAACCGCCGGGCGATCACCCGGGTCAGTTCCACATGGGGCAGGTTGTCCTTTCCGACCGGGACCAGATTGCCCTTGCAGAACAGGATGTCGGCGGCCTGGTGCACCGGATACGTCAACAGCAGGCCGCTGAGCGCGCGGCCCGAGGCGGCATGCTCGGCCTTGACGGTCGGGTTGCGGTGCAGTTCGGCTTCGGTGACCAGGCTCAGGAACGGCAGCATCAGCTGGTTCAGTGCCGGCACCGCGGAGTGGGTGAAGATCGTGGCCCGATCGGGGTCGATCCCGGCGGCCAGATAGTCCAGGACTGCGCTGTAGACGTTGTCCCGGACCCGGCCGATGGCATCGCGGTCGGTGACGACCTGGTAGTCCGCGAGGACGACGAAGGTGTCCACGCCCGAGTCGTGCAGACGCACACGCTCGGCGACGGTGCCGAAGTAGTGTCCCAGATGCAATGGGCCCGTTGGTCTTTCACCGGTCAGAACCCCATATCGACCAGGGTTCGCGGCGACGTCGGTGCGAAGAGTCTCGCTGCGTTCGACGCTGGTGGCAAGGGAAGTCATGTACTGCTCCTGAAATGGTCAGGGGCTGCACGAACCTCGATCTGGTCGGACGACGATCGCGGGCTGCGTACAGCCCGCGGACATGGTCAATTGGGCTGCCGGCGCAGCCACCACCATGCCTGTCGGATGACGATCACCCGGCCAGCGTAGCAGTTCGGCCGATTGCCGAACCATCTCTCGCCGTGCTCCAATGGAGCGGTGATTACCGTGACGCAGCGTTGGTGGCCGTACTCCTAGCGGCCCGTCGACTGTGCTTTCCGGCCGCCTCTTCCGCGGTCGATCACGCTCGCTTCCTGGACGGTGGCGGCACGTCCGGTGAGGTGGCCTCGATTCGAGAGGAACCACCCATGACCCACGACGATCCTGTTCCGGCCGGCGGTATCGGAGAGATGCTGATCAGTTCCCGTTCGCTGGACGAGTACCGGGCGATGTTCGGCCTCACCGCCGACGACCTGTTCCGACGGATCTTGGACTGCCCTGGAGGTGCGGCCGGGTTCACCGGCGAAGTGAACGACCGCGGCGGCGATGTAACTGCATGTGACACGGCCTATTTCGGTAACGGAGCGGAAGAACTGGCCGCCGTCGCGGCAGCCGAGACCGACCGCGGTGACCGATACGTCCGCGCTCACGCCGACGAGTACGACTGGACGTTCTTCGTCGACCCGGACGAGCACCGGCGCGTCCGGCAGTACGCGGTCCGGAAGTTCGCCGCCGACATGAGCCGGCACCCGCAGCACTACGTCGCCGGGCGCTTGCCGTCCCTGCCGTTCGCGGACGACAGCTTCGACCTCGTACTCAGTTCACACCTGCTGTTCAGCTATTCCGACCGCCTCGACCACGCCTTCCACGTCGACGCGATCGTCGAACTCGTGCGCGTCGCCAGCGGCGAGGTGCGGATCTTTCCGCTCGTGGCCTCGGGATCGTCGGTTCTCTATCCGCGCCTGGACGAGCTGCTCGCGGAGCTTCGGGGACGGAACATCGCCGGTGAAGTCGTCGAGGTCGACTACCGCTTCCAGAAGGGCGCCGACCGCATGCTGGTCTGCCGTGCGGCTCAGCCGCCCGTGTGCCTTTGTGGCGCCTCCGACCGCCACAAAGGCACACGGGCGAAGCGCCCCTTTTCTTGACTAATTCCAGAAAAGGGGCATACTCGTAGTCATGGAACGAACGGACGAGAACTTCGACCCTCGCGAGCAGTTGCGCTCGGTGGGGCTCCGAGTGACCGCTCCGCGCGTCGCGGTACTCGGAATGGTTGCCGCACATCCGCATTCCGATGCCGACGAGGTGGCCGCAGCCGTGCGCCGCGAACTCGGTTCCGTGTCCACCCAGGCGATCTACGATGTGCTGAAAGCCTGTGTGAGTGCGGGATTGCTCCGCCGGATAGAGCCGGCCGGCTCCCCGGCGCGGTTCGAAGCCCGAACCGGCGACAACCATCACCACCTCGTGTGCCGCAACTGCGGCACGGTCGTCGACGTCGATTGTGTGGTCGGCGCGGCCCCCTGTCTCGCTCCCTCGGACGCACGCGGATTCGCCGTCGACGAGGCCGAGATCACCTTCTGGGGACTGTGTCCCGACTGCCGTTAGTCCACCCCGTCGGCCAGGATGGTATCGCGCCCCCGGACCGAGAAGATCTACGCGCACAACGCATCAGGAGATCAGCATGACCAACGCACCCTTCACCACCAACAACGTGGGAAACCCGATCGGCAGCGACGACGAATCGCTGACCGCCGGTACCCAGGGCCCGATTCTGCTGCACGACCACTACCTCATCGAGAAGCTCGCGCACTTCAACCGGGAGAGGGTGCCCGAGCGGGTCGTCCACGCCAAGGGCGGCGGTGCGTTCGGTGAGCTCGTCGTCACCGGCGACGTCAGCGCCTACACCAAGGCCAAGCTGTTCCAGCCGGGCGCGAAAACCGAATCGCTCGTGCGTTTCTCGACCGTCGCCGGTGAGCAGGGCAGCCCGGACACGTGGCGCGACCCGCGCGGCTTCGCGGTCAAGTTCTACACCGAGGACGGCAACTACGACCTGGTCGGGAACAACACGCCGGTCTTCTTCATCAAGGATCCGATCAAGTTCCCCGACTTCATCCACTCGCAGAAGCGCCTGCCCGGCTCGGGCCTGCGCGACCACACGATGCAGTGGGACTTCTGGACACTGCGGCCGGAAACCGCACACCAGGTGACGTGGCTGATGGGCGACCGCGGTATTCCGAAGACCTGGCGGCACATGGACGGGTTCGGTTCGCACACCTACCAGTGGATCAACGCCGCCGGTGAGCGCTTCTGGGTCAAGTACCACTTCAAGACCGACCAGGGGATCGAGTTCCTCACCCAGGCCGAGGCGGACACCCTCGCCGGAACCGATCCGGACTACCACCGGGCCGATCTCTACAACGCGATCGAGCGCGGCGAGTACCCCAGCTGGACGCTGAAGGTGCAGGTCATGCCGGTCGCCGAGGCCGAGGCGTACCGCTTCAACCCGTTCGACCTGACGAAGGTGTGGTCGCAGAAGGACTACCCGCTCATCGAGGTCGGCACCTGGACGCTGAACCGCAACCCGCGCAACTTCTTCGCGGAGATCGAGCAGGCCGCGTTCGCGCCGTCGAACATCGTGCCGGGTATCGGCTTCTCGCCCGACAAGATGCTGCTCGGCCGCGTGTTCTCCTACGCCGACGCGCACCGCTACCGCATCGGCGCCAACCACGCGCAGCTGCCGGTGAATGCGGCGCGCAACGAGGTGCGCTCGTACTCGCAGGACGGAAACATGGCGTTCTCGTTCAACGACCCGGCGACGCCGGTGTACGCACCGAACAGCTTCGGTGGACCGCACGCCGACCCGCAGCGGGCCGGTGACGACGGCCTGTGGGAGTTCGGCACCGAGGCGATCCGCGCCGGATACGTCCGGCACGCCGAGGACGACGACTTCGCGCAGGCGGGGACGCTCGTACGCGAGGTTCTCGACGACGCCGCGCGGGAGCGCCTGGTCGACAACATCGTCGGCCACATCCTCGGCGGAACCTCGGAGTCCTTGTACGAGCGGATCTTCGACTACTGGCGGAGTGTCGACGCCGACCTCGGCAAGAAGGTCGAGGAGGGTGTCCGGGCCGGCCGCGGCTGACCGGACGCCGGATCAGAGCAGGCCCCACCAGTAGACGAGAACGGCGAGAGCGAAGACGATCAAGGATTCCATCGTCGGCCTCCTTCGCGATGCGAGCGGTTGCCTCCATCATCCGCCCCGCCGGCACCGATCTCCACATCCACCACGTACGTGCTCACCGCTTCGGGGGAATCCCCGAAGCCCTCGAAAGGAGTGGCAAGATGAACAGCCCCATCACCAGCACACTCGATCCGGCACGCCGCGACGTCGCCGCGGACGCTCTGCAGGCCGCCCTGGTCGACCTCGTCGACCTGAGCCTGATCGGCAAGCAGGCGCACTGGACGGTCGTCGGACCCCAGTTCCGCAGCATCCACCTCGCACTCGACGAGTTGGTAACAGTCGCACGTGATTTCGCGGACCAGGCGGCCGAACGACTCACCGCCATCGGTGTCGCCCCGGACGGCCGCGCCGCCACGGTGGCGCGCGAATCGGGCACGAAGGGGTTCGGCAACGACTGGACCAAGGGCGAGGAGGTCGTCGCGGCGATCGTCGACAACATCGCCGCCGTCGTCTCGCGGCTGCGTCACCGGATCGACTCCACCGCGGATGCCGATCCGGTGACGCAGGACCTGCTCATCGGGCAGACCGCTCGGCTCGAGCAGCTGCACTGGATGTGGCAGGCGCAGCTCGCCTGATCCATCACCCGTCCGTTCGAACAACTGTGTGACGGATGTGTCGGGAGTCATTGCTAGTGCCGCACCTGCGAACCTTTGCCCCGTTTCGGTCGACACGCCGACCGGTTGCGGCGTGTCGACCACGGCATCGGCGAGCCTGGTCGAGTGGC
>NZ_JBSFRG010000056.1:0-15582 GCF_053589115.1 Rhodococcus sp. NPDC003383
GGGGGTGTTCGCCGATGTGCTCGGGGTGGAGCGGGTCGGTGCGGATGACGATTTCTTTGCGTTGGGTGGTAATTCGCTGATCGCGACCCAGGTCGCGGCCCGGCTGGGCGCCGCCCTCGACACGGCGGTGCCGGTGCGCGTCCTGTTCGAGGCGTCGACCGTCGCGGCGCTGGCGACCCGTGTCGAGCGGTCCGCGGGAGTGGGCGCTCGGAAGGCGCTCACCGCGGTTTCCGAACGGCCGGAGCGTATTCCGTTGTCCGCGGCGCAATCCCGGATGTGGTTCCTCAACCGCTTCGACACCGAATCCGGTGTGAACAACATCCCGGTCGCGATCCGGCTCACCGGAGCCCTCGACGTCGAGGCGTTGACCCGCGCGGTGAACGACGTCGTCGCCCGGCACGAGACCCTGCGGACCGTCTACCCCGAGATCGACGGGGTGGGTTACCAGCAGGTGCTCCCGCCGGATGCGGCGCGGATCGACCTCGGGGTCGACGATGTCGCCGAGAGCGACGTGCTCACGGTCGTCACCGAGTTCGCCGGCGCCGGGTTCGACGTGACGCTCGCACCGCCGGTGCGTGCGCGCCTGCTGAAGGTGTCCGCCACCGAGAGCGTGCTCGTGTTCGTCGTGCATCACATTGCGGCGGACGGCTTCTCGATGGCACCGCTGACCCGTGACGTGATGATCGCCTATGCGGCGCGCACGCACGCGGAGGTGCCGACCTGGTCGCCGCTCGCCGTGCAGTACGCCGACTACACGCTGTGGCAGCGCGAGATTCTGGGCGACGAAGCCGATCCGCAGTCCGTCGCGTCCGCTCAGCTGGACTACTGGAAGTCGACCCTGGCGGGTCTGCCGGAGGAGTTGAATCTTCCGGCCGACCGGCCGCGTCCGGCGGTGTCGTCGTACCGCGGCAACAACTATGTCTCGCGGATCGCACCGGAGACCGGCAGGCTCGTCGACCGGGTCGCCCAGGCTCATCGGGCGACGCCGTTCATGGTCGTGCACAGCGCTCTGTCGGTGCTGCTGTCCCGGCTGTCCGGTTCCGGCGACATCGCGATCGGTACGCCGGTGGCAGGTCGCGGCGAGGAGGCCCTCGACGACGTCGTGGGCATGTTCGTCAACACCCTGGTGCTGCGGACCGGCATCGACCTCGGTGAGTCGTTCGCGGGCTTGCTGGCCCGGACCAAGGACATCGACCTCGGCGCGTTCGCGCAGGCCGATGTGCCGTTCGAGCGGCTCGTGGAGGTGCTCGACCCCGAGCGGGCGCAGAACCGGCACCCGCTGTTCCAGGTCGTGCTGACGTTCCAGAACATGGCGCAGGCGGTACTCGAGCTCGACGGGCTCACCGCGCGCACGGTCGAATTCGACGCTCACGTCGCGAAATTCGACCTTCAGGTCACCTTCACGTCGGCCCCCGAAGGCGGATACACCGTCGAGTGGACCTACGCGACGGACCTGTTCGACGAAGCGACCGTCGCGTCGTACGCGGAGCGTTTCGAGCGGCTCCTGACCGGTCTGCTCGCCGATCCGTCGACCGCGGTCGGCGACGTCGAACTGCTCTCCGCGACCGAACGCACCGAGGTCCTCGAGGCGTGGTCCACGCCCGGCACGCAGGTCGATCCGGCGGCGACGCTGCCGTCGTTGTTCGCTGCCGCGGCCGAGTCGTGGCCGGACAACGCCGCCGTGGTGGCCGGCGGGACATCGCTGACCTACGCGGAGCTCTCGGCCCGGGTCAACGGCCTGGCCCGCCGCCTGATCGAGTCGGGGGTCGGACCGGGATCGCTCGTGGCGGTCGCGCTGCCGCGTGACGAGTCGCTGATCGTGGCGCTGCTCGCGGTCCTCACCTCCGGTGCCGCGTACCTGCCGGTCGATGTGACCTATCCGCAGGACCGCATCGCGTACATGCTCGAGGACGGTGCGCCCGTCGTCGTGCTGACCACCACCGTGGATCGGCAGTCGATCCCGGCGGTGGACGGCGTCGAGGTCCTGCTGCTGGACACCCTCGACCCGGCGGAGTTCGACACCCGGCCCGTGACCGACGCGGACCGGCTCGTGCCGCTCCGCTCGTCGCACCCGGCGTACGTCATCTACACCTCGGGTTCGACGGGCCGGCCGAAGGGCGTCGCCGTCGTGCACCGCAACGTCGTCGAACTGCTCGCGAATGCGCAGCCCCTGTTCGGATTCGACGAAACCGACGTGTGGACGATGTTCCACTCGTACGCGTTCGACTTCTCCGTGTGGGAACTGTGGGGTCCGCTGCTGTACGGCGGCACGCTGGTCGTCGTCGACTACTTCACGTCGCGCTCGCCCGAACAGTTCCGGGAACTCGTGGTGCGCAACGGTGTCACGGTGCTCAACCAGACACCATCGGCGTTCTACCAGTTCGTGGAGGCCGACCGGGCCGCGATGGAGGAGGGTACGGGCGCGAGCGCCCTCGAAGGCACAGCCGCCGGCGCCCTGTCCCTGCGGCACGTGATCTTCGGTGGTGAGGCGCTCGACCTCGGCAAGCTCACCGGTTGGTTCGAACGGC
Source organism: Rhodococcus sp. NPDC003383 (assembly GCF_053589115.1). Classification (NCBI taxonomy): domain Bacteria; kingdom Bacillati; phylum Actinomycetota; class Actinomycetes; order Mycobacteriales; family Nocardiaceae; genus Rhodococcus; species Rhodococcus sp. NPDC003383. Next base: position 2,529 of record NZ_JBSFRG010000056.1, read on the forward strand.
ACCGCGACGACGCGCCCCGGCTGGTCAACATGTACGGCATCACCGAGACCACGGTGCACGTGTCGTTCCTGGCGCTGACCGCGGAGATGGCGCGGTCGTCGGCGGCGAGCGTGATCGGCCGGGCGCTGCCGGGCCTGCGGGTGTACGTGCTCGACGAGCGGCTGCGTCCGGTCCCTGTCGGGGTCCAGGGCCAGATGTACGTGGCCGGTGAGCAGCTGTCGCGGGGTTACCTGGGGCAGCCGGCGCTGACCGCGGGCCGCTTCGTGGCCGACCCGTATGCGCCGGAAGGCGCGGCGGGCCTGATGTACCGCACCGGCGACCTCGCCCGGTGGAACGCCGACGGCCTCCTCGAGTACGCGGGCCGCTCCGATTTCCAGGTGCAGCTGCGCGGCTTCCGGATCGAGCTCGGGGAGATCGAGTCCGCGTTGACCCGTTGTTCCGGGGTCGCCCAGGCCGTGGCGGTCGTCCGCCGCTCCGAACGCACCGGCGATCGGTTGATCGGCTACGTGGTGCCGCGGGTGGGCGAGACCGTCGACCCGGTCGCGGTGCGCGACGCGGTCGGTGAGTTCCTGACCGCGTACATGATTCCGGACGTGGTGGTCGTGCTCGACGCACTGCCGCTCACCGCGAACGGCAAGCTCGACCGGAAGGCGCTGCCGGAACCGGTGTTCGAGGTGCGCGGGTTCCGTGCGCCGCAGACCCCGATCGAGGAGATCGTCGCCGGCGTGTTCGCCGAGGTTCTCGGCGTCGAGCGCGTCGGCCTCGACGACGACTTCTTCGAACTCGGCGGCAACTCGCTCGTGGCGACCCAGGTCGTCTCCCGGCTCGGAGCCGCGCTCGACGCCCGGATCCCGGTCCGGGAACTGTTCGAGGCGTCGACCGTCGAATCGCTGGCGTCGCGGATCGAATCGCACGCGGGATCCGGGCGGCTCGAGTTGCACGCGCAGCCGCGCCCGGCGCGGGTGCCGCTGTCGCTCGCGCAGCAACGCATGTGGTTCCTCAACCGGTTCGACAACGAGTCCACCGCCTACAACATCCCGATGGCGCTGAGCCTGACGGGCCGCCTGGACGTGGCGGCGATGCGTGCCGCGGTGGCCGACGTGGTGGCCCGGCACGAGGTGCTGCGCACCGTGTACCCGGAGAACGCGGGTGCCCCGGTGCAGGTCGTTCTGCCTGCGGCCGAGGCGGTCCCGGATCTCGAACCCGTGGTGACCACGGAGTCGGAGCTGCCGGGCCTGCTGGCCGAGCTGGCGGCGACCGCGTTCGACGTGACCACGGCGGTGCCGCTGCAGATCCGCCTGTACAGCCTCTCCGCGGAGCGGCACGTCCTCGCGCTGGTCCTGCACCACATCGCGGCCGACGGTTCCTCGATGGGGCCGTTCGCGCGGGATCTGATGACCGCCTACGCCGCCCGTCTGGACGGTCGTGCGCCGGACTGGAATCCGCTCGCGGTGCAGTACGCCGACTACGCAATCTGGCAGCGGCGGCTGCTCGGTGCGGAGGACGACGAGGCGTCGCTGATCTCGAAGCAGATCGGTTACTGGCGCGAGGCCCTGGCGGACGTGCCCGATCAGCTCGAGCTCCCGACCGACCGGCCGCGCCCGGCGACCCAGTCGTTCCGGGGTGGACGGGTCACGTTCGAGATCGACGCGGAGCTGCATCAGCGGCTCGGTGCGGTCGCGCGCAGCGGCAACACCACGCTGTTCATGGTGGCCCACGCCGCGTTCGCGGTCCTGCTCGCGCGCCTGTCCGGTACCCACGACATCGCCGTCGGTACCCCCATCGCCGGTCGCGGTGAGCGGGCGCTCGACGACCTCGTCGGCATGTTCGTCAACACCCTCGTCCTGCGGACCGGTGTGCGTCCGGAACTGTCGTTCGGCGAGCTGCTCGAAGCGGTCCGCGAGACGGACCTGAACGCATTCGCGCATGCGGATGTGCCGTTCGAGCGGCTGGTCGAGGTGCTGAACCCGCAGCGCTCGACGGCCCGCCACCCGCTGTTCCAGGTCGGGTTCTCCTTCCAGAACCTGTCCCGCACCTCGCTCGAGCTGCCGGCCCTGACGGTGTCCGGTCTCGAACTCGACACCGGCGTCGCGCAGTTCGACCTGCAGTTGTTCCTCACCGACCGGTACGACGACGCGGGAGCACCGGCCGGGATCGACGCGGTGTTCAGCTACGCGACCGATCTGTTCGACGAGGACACCGTCGCGTCGTTCGCCGGCAGGTTCGTGCGGGTTCTCGAATCGATCGTCACCGATCCGGCAGCGCCCGTCGGCGACATCGAGATCCTCGCGCCGGACGAGCGTGGCCGGATGCTCACCGAGTGGAACGACACGGCGCGCACCGTTCCGGACGCGACACTGGTGTCGCTGTTCGACGCCCAGGTCGCCGCGACGCCGGACGCCCCGGCGATCGAGGACGAGACGACGACGCTGACCTACCGCGAGTTCGGTGCCCGGGTCGCACGGCTCGCCCGCCGCCTGATCGGCGCCGGGGTCGGCCCGGAATCGTTGGTGGCGTTGGGGATGCGTCGTTCGATCGACCTCGTGGTGGGCATGTACGCGGTGTCCGCGGCAGGCGGCGCCTACGTGCCGATCGATCCCGATCAGCCCGCGGAGCGCACCGAGTACATCCTCGACACCGCCGACCCGGTGTGTGTGCTCACGAGCGCGCGCGACGGATTCGCGGTGGACGGCAACCGTGCGGTGGTCCTCGTCGACGACCACGTCGGCGCGTCCGGCGCGGAAGCTCCGGTCACCGACGCCGAACGTCTCGCACCGTTGCATCCGGACAACACCGCGTACGTGATCTTCACGTCCGGTTCGACCGGCCGGCCCAAGGGCGTCGCCGTCTCGCATCGTGCTGTCGTCAACCAGATGCTCTGGAAGAAGGCGGAATTCGATCTCGGCTCCGGGGACGCGGTGCTACTGAAGACCGCGGCCACGTTCGACCTGTCGGTGTGGGAGTTCTGGTCGGCGCCGGTGTCCGGTGCGCGCCTGGTGGTCGCCGAGGCAGGCGGTCACCGTGATCCGGCCTATCTCAACGAACTGATGCGCAGCCGCGGCGTGACCACGCTGCACGCGGTGCCGTCGATGATCGAAGCATTGACGACGGAATCCGGTGGGGCACTGCCCTCGTCGTTGCGGCGCGTCCTCGCCATCGGTGAGGCACTGCCTGCGCACCTCGCGCAGACCGTGCGGTCCGGGAACCCGAACACGGCGCTGTTCAACCTGTACGGGCCCACCGAGGCCGCGGTGTCGGTCACCAGTCACGAGGTGACCGAGCACGACACCGCGACCGTCTCGATCGGCGGACCGGAGTGGAACACCCGGCTGTACGTGCTCGACGAGCGGCTGCGGCCGGTCCCGTCCGGTGTCCTCGGCGAGCTGTATCTCGCCGGTACGCAGCTGGCCCGGGGCTACTTCGGGCGCCCGGATCTGACGGCGGAACGGTTCGTCGCAGACCCGTTCGGCCCGGCCGGAAGCCGGCTGTACCGCACCGGCGACCTCGTCGCCTGGACCGACGAGGGCACCCTCCGGTACGTCGGGCGCACCGACTTCCAGGTGAAGGTCCGCGGATTCCGGATCGAGCTCGGCGAGATCGAGGCGGTGCTCGCGGCGCATCCGTCCGTGGCGCAGGCCGTCGTGCTCGTCCACCACGACGATCGGCTCGGCGATCAGCTGGTCGCCTACCTGGTTCCGGTCACCGGGGCGGATCTCGTCGTCGACGACATCCGTGCCGAGGCCGTCCGCGGCCTGCCGGGCTACATGGTGCCGGCGGTCTTCCTCGTGCTCGACGCGCTGCCGCTGAACATCAACGGCAAGCTCGACCGTAAGGCGCTGCCGGAACCGGTGTTCGAGGCCAAGGAGTTCCGTGCCCCTGCCACCCCGATCGAGCAGATCGTGGCCGGGATCTTCGCGGAGGTGCTCGGGACCGAGCGGGTCGGTGCCGACGACGACTTCTTCATGCTGGGTGGCAACTCGCTGCTCGCGACGCAGGTGACGGCACGGATCGGTGCGGCGCTGGATACGACGGTTCCGGTCCGGGCGCTGTTCGAGGCGTCGACGGTGTCGGCGCTGGCGGCTCGTGCGGAAGCCGGCGTGGGATCGGGAGCGCGACCGGCGCTGGTCGCACGGCCGCATCCGGAACGGGTGCCGCTGTCGCTCGCGCAGCAGCGGATGTGGGTGCTCAACCGGATGAATCCGGCGTCCGCCGCCTACAACATCCCGGTCGTGCTGCGGCTGTCGGGCCTGCTCGACGTGCCGGCGCTCGGTGCTGCGGTGCGGGACGTCTTCGACCGGCACGAGGTGCTGCGGACCCGTTACCCGGACACCGACGACGGACCGGTGCAGGAAATCCTGCCGGTCGCCGACGCCGCGCCGCACCTGGCGCCGGTGGAGGTGTCGGAGGCGTTGCTGCCGACCAGGATCGCCGAGATGATCGGTACCGGGTTCGACGTCACGACGAGTGCGCCGGTCCGAGGCCGGTTGTTCTCGGTCAGCCCCACCGATCACGTGCTGGTCATGGTCGTCCACCACATCAGCGCGGACGGGTTCTCGATGGGCCCGCTCACCCGGGACGTGATGACGGCCTACGCATCCCGTCTCGACGGCGAGATGCCGACCTGGTCGCCGTTGCCGGTCCAGTACGCCGACTACGCGCTGTGGCAGCGGGAGATCCTCGGTGACGAGAACGACCCCGAGTCCGCGGTGGCGCGGCAGCTCGACTACTGGTCGTCCACGCTCGCCGGCGCCCCCGAACTGCTCGAGTTGCCGACGGACCGGCCGCGGCCCGCACGCGCCTCCATGCGCGGCGCGGAGTACGAGTTCGCGCTGGATGCGAACCAGGCCGAACTGCTGGACAAGGTTGCGCGCGAGCACAACTCGACGGTCTTCATGGTGATGCACGCCGCCTTCGCGGTGTTGCTGTCCAAGCTGACCGGGACCGGCGACATCGTCATCGGAACGCCGACCGCCGGTCGCGGTGAGGCGGCGCTCGACGATCTGATCGGCATGTTCGTCAACACTCTGGCCCTGCGCACGGAGGTCGAGTCGAGCGCCGGGTTCGTCGATCTGCTCGCCCAGGTCCGCGACCGCGACCTCGGGGCGTTCGGCAACGCCGACGTGCCGTTCGAGCGGGTCGTCGACGCGCTCGGCCGCCGCCGGACCGCCGCGTACTCGCCGGTCGTCCAGGTGCTGTTCGCGTTCCAGAACATGGCGCCGCGGTCGCTGCAGCTGCCGGGACTCGAGGTCTCGGTGGTCGAGGGCAACTTCGACCAGGCGAAGTTCGATCTGCAGCTCAGCGGCGGCGAGATGTTCGACGAGCACGGTCGCCGTGGAGGCATCCGGCTGCTGTTCACGTACGCCACCGACCTGTTCGACGAGGAGTCCGTCGCCCGCTTCGCGAAGCGGTACCTGCGGGTCGTCGACGCGGTCACCGACAACCCCGGCGTCGTGATCCGCGAGATCGACATCCTCGACGACGAGGAACGCGCGAGCCTGACGCCGCAGCGGAAGCTCACTGCCGCGGACCTGCCCGAGCTGGTGGCGGCCGCCGCGGCAGCCCGGCCCGACGAGATCGCCCTGACCCACGGCGACGCCACCGTCACCTTCGGTGCGTTGAACGACAAGCTGGTGTCGGTCGCCAAGGCGATGGGGGCGACGCTCAAGCCGGAGGCGCAGGTCTCGGTGGCCCTGTCCGGTCTGGTTCCGGGAATCCTCCCGGCCCTGGGCGTCGACGGATACGCCGCACTGATCGAGTCACTCATCACCCAAGCGCAGAGCTTGGCGACACAGAGGAAAAGGTAGATGTCGGTTCGGAAGCCCGGTCAGGAATCTCTCACCATCGAGGACCTCCCGCGGCTGATTTCAGAGGTGGCGGCGGTAGCGCCCGAGCGGGTCGCGCTCTCGCACGGTGACACCGCCGTCACCTACGGAACGCTCCACGACGAACTGACCGTTCTCGACACCGCGATGGGCGGAGCGCTCGGTCCGGACGCCCTCGTTCCGGTGGTGCTGTCGAACCTCGTTCCCGCCCTGCTCGAATCCGAAGCGGACGGTGGCCTCGCCGGTGTCGTCGAGACCCTCATCTGCGACACCGGTGAGGTCGTCGACGTGCCCGTCGTCGCCCGGGCGGCCGACACCCTGCCGGCGCTGTTCGAGGAGCAGGTCGCCCGCACGCCGGATGCGATCGCCCTCGAGTTCGAGGGGGAGACCCTCACCTACGCGCAGTTCGACGCCGCCGCCAACCGAATGGCCCGCTACCTCGTCTCGATCGGCGTGGGTCCGGAGACGACGGTGGGCCTCGCGATCCGCCGATCGCTGGATCTGCTCGTCGCCATGTACGGCATCGTCAAGGCCGGCGGTGCCTACGTGCCGCTCGACCCGGACCACCCGGCCGACCGCATCGCGCACGTCCTCGCCGCAGCACGTCCCGTCGCGGTCCTGACGACCTCGCGCGACGGAATCGAGGTGCCCGCACACGTTGCGCTCCACGAGGTGGATCGGCTCGACCTGACCGGTTTCGACGAGGCTCCGCTCGCGGACGCCGACCGCACCGGTCCGCTGCGCCCCGACAACACCGCCTACATCATCTTCACGTCGGGCTCGACGGGCCTGCCCAAGGGTGTGGCCGTCGCGCATCGGGCCATCGTGGCGAATCTGCGCTGGCGTCAGCGCGAGTACGGCTTCACCGAGGCCGACGTCATCCTGCAGAAGACTCCGTTCACGTTCGACGTCTCGGTGTGGGAGTTCTTCTGGCCGTTGCAGGTCGGAGCGCGCCTGGTGATCGCGGTGCCCGACGGTCATCGCGACCCCGAGTACCTCGCCCGCACGATCGCCGACCGCGGTGTGACGGCACTGCACTTCGTGCCGTCGATGCTCTCGGTCTTCGTCGCGGAGCCGCTCGCTTCCCGAACCGATTCTCTCCGTTACGTTTTCGCGTCCGGCGAGGCGCTGCCTGCGCAGACCGTCGCCCGCTTCCACGAGATCAGCTCGGCAGAGCTGCACAATCTCTACGGTCCCACCGAAGCCGCCGTCGACGTCACCTACTACGCGACCGCACGCGGCGACAGGACGATCCCGATCGGCGCCGCCGTCGACGAAACCGGACTGCACGTGCTCGACGACGCGCTCCGGCCGGTCCCGCCCGGCGTCCCCGGCGAGCTGTACCTGTCGGGTGTCCAGCTCGCGCGCGGCTACGTCGCCCGGCCGGATCTGACCTCGGATCGTTTCGTCGCCGACCCCACCGGCCGCAACGGCGAACGCATGTACCGGACGGGTGACCTCGTCCGGCGCCGCCCCGACGGACAGCTCGACTACATCGGACGCGTCGACTTCCAGGTCAAGCTGCGCGGACTGCGCGTCGAACTCGGCGAGATCGAAGCGGCGATCCTCGGACGGGACGACGTGTCCCAGGCCGTGGTGGTCGTGCACTCCGATCCGGTCACCGGCGACCACCTCGTCGCGTACGTCGTCGCGACGGGGGGAGTCACCCTCGACACGGCCGAGCTGACCGCGACCGCCCGCGAGCGGCTCCCGGACTACATGGTTCCGAACCTGTTCGTCCAGCTCGACGAATTCCCGCTCAACGCCAGCGGAAAGCTCGACCGCAAGGCGCTGCCCGCCCCGGACTTCGCGTCCGCGCGGGAGTACCGCGAACCGTCGACGCCCGCCGAACAGGCGGTCGCGCAGATCTTCGCGGACCTCCTCGGTGCGGAGCGGGTCGGCGCCGACGACGACTTCTTCGAGCTCGGCGGCAACTCGCTCATCGCGACGCGAGCCGTCGCCCGGATCAACTCGCGGTTCTCGGTGCACGTCGAGGTCGGGGAGTTCTTCGACGCGCCCACCGTGGCCGATCTGGCGCGACTCGTCGACGAGGCCGCCGACCGCGGAACCGGGCCGCGGCTTCCGTTGCGTCCGATGCCGCGTCCCGACCGGGTGCCGCTGTCGCTGGCGCAGCAGCGCATGTGGTTCCTCAACCAGCTCGAACCCGACTCCGCGGTCAACAACATTCCGTTCGCGCTGCGGCTGTCCGGGCTTCTCGACCGGCACGCCCTGCAGATCGCGGTGGCCGACGTGCTCGCGCGGCACGAGGTGCTGCGGACGGTGTACCCGGAGGTCGACGGCGTCGGCTACCAGAAGGTCGTGCCGACCCGCGAGGTCATCCCGGACCTGAGCCCGGTGGCCGTGTCGGAGAGCGAGGTCGCCGAGCGGATCGCGGAGAAGATGGCGGCACCGTTCGACGTCACCCAGCGGGTGCCGTTCTGGGCGGGGCTGTTCGAGATCAGCGCGACCGAGCACGTGCTGGCGTTCTCCGTGCACCACATCGCCGGGGACGGCTTCTCGATGGGTCCCCTCACCCGGGACGTCATGACCGCCTACGCCGCGCGGTCGGCGGGGGAGTCCCCCGACTGGCAGCCGTTGACGGTGCAGTACGCCGACTACAGCATCTGGCAGCGGGAGATGCTCGGTTCGGAGGACGATCCGGAGTCGGTCGCGGCACGCCAGATCGACTTCTGGAAGCGGGAACTCGCAGATCTGCCCGACGAGCTTCCGCTGCCCACCGACCGGCCGCGTCCGGCGGTGGCGACCAGCCACGGTGACCTGCTGCGGTTCTCCGTGGACGCGAAGCTCCGGAACCGGCTGAACGCGGTCGCGCGGGACAACAACGCCACGCTGTTCATGGTCGTGCACAGTGCGCTGGCCGTACTGCTGTCGCGGCTGTCCGGCTCGCGCGACATCGCAATCGGTTCTCCCGTCGCGGGCCGTGGGGACGTCGCGCTCGACGACCTGATCGGCATGTTCGTCAATCCGCTCGTCCTGCGCTCGGCGGTCGATCCCGCCGAGCAGTTCACCGAACTGCTGTCCCGGGTCCGGGCATCGGACCTGCGGGCCTTCGCCCACGCGGAGGTTCCGTTCGAGCGGCTTGTCGAGGTCCTCAATCCGGTCCGGTCGCAGTCCCGGCATCCCCTGTTCCAGGTGGCGCTCGCGTTCCAGAACATGGACAACACCCGGCTCGAACTGCCGGGTCTGACCGTCAGCGGCGTCGAATTCGACTACGACCTGGCGAAGTTCGACCTGCAGGTCACGGTTGCGGACCATCCCGACGGCGCCGACAACGGTCTGCTCGTCGAGATGTCGTACGCGACGGACCTGTTCGACACCGCGACCGTCGAGTCGATCGCCGCCCGCTTCGTGCGGGTGCTGGAAGCGGTCGCGGCGGATCCCGCTGCCGTGGTCGGTGACATCGAACTGCTCGACGCGGCCGAGCGCGACGCGCTCGTGGCAGGTGTCGACGCGATGCGGCACGCCATCGACGCGTCAACGACCTTACCGGCGCTGTTCGAGGCGCGCGCCGCGGACAACCCCGGTGCGGTCGCCGTGGTGTCCGGCGGGCAGAGCCTGACCTACGGCGAGTTCGCCTCCCGGGTGAACCGGCTCGCGCGACGGCTGGTCGCGCAGGGCGTCGGGCCCGAGGTGCGGGTCGCGCTGGCCATGCGCAGGTCCGCCGATCTCGTGGTGGCGATGTACGCGGTGCTCACCGCGGGCGGCGCCTACGTGCCCGTCGACCCGGATCAGCCCGCCGACCGGATCGACTACATCCTCGACACCGCCGCGCCGCTGTGCGTGCTGGTGGCCGACGCCGCCGACGCCGAGCGGTTCGGCGACCGGACCGTGCTCGTCGCCGGCGACGACGATCCGACCGTCTCCGACGCACCCGTCACCGACGCCGACCGGCGATCGGTGCTGCGTCCGGACAACACCGCGTACGTGCTGTTCACCTCCGGCTCGACGGGCCGCCCGAAGGGTGTGTCCGTCGCGCAGCGCTCCGTGGTGAACCAGGTGCTGTGGCTCACGGATCGCTTCGGGATCGACTCGTCCGACGTGGTGCTGCTCAAGACCCCCGTGACCTTCGATGTTTCGGTGTGGGAACTGTTCTGCACACTGATCGCCGGTGCGCGCATGGTGATCGCGGAGCCGGACGGGCACCGCGACCCCGTCTATCTCGCGCAGTTGATCGACGATCAGTCGGTCACGATGGTGTCGTTCGTGCCGTCGATGCTCGGTCCCTTCGTCTCGGTGCTCGGGTCCGGGGGTGCCGCGTCCCTGCGTGCTGTGCTCGTCGCCGGTGAAGCGTTTCCGCCGTCCGCCGCCGCCCAGGTGCACGCGGCGATTCCGGGGGCCGCGCTGCACAACCTGTACGGCCCGACCGAGTTCACCGTGCATGCAACCGAGGCCGCGGTGCGGCCCGACGCCGCCGTGACGATCGGTCGTCCGGTGTGGAATTCCGGTGCGCTGGTGCTGGATTCGCGTCTACGTCCCGTGCCGTTCGGGGTCGCGGGTGAGCTGTACCTGTCGGGCGTCCAGCTCGCGCGCGGGTATCACGGCCGGGTCGACCTGACCGCCGACCGTTTCGTCGCCGACCCGTACGGTGCGCCGGGCGAGCGCATGTACCGCACCGGTGACCTCGTCCGCTGGACTCCCACGGCCGGTGGCGAACCGGAACTGGTCTACATCGGCCGCACCGACTTCCAGGTGAAGTTCCGCGGCCAGCGCATCGAGCTCGGCGAGATCGAAGCGGTCCTGTCCGCCGATCCGTCCGTGTTGTCGGCGGTGGTGCTCGTGCACGAATCGTCGACCGGCCAGCACCTGGTCGCCTATGTCGTCCCGGTGCCGGGCGCGGTGATCGACGCCGGCGCCGCACGCACGGCCGCCGCCGCGGCGCTTCCGTCGTACATGGTTCCGTCGGTGGTGACCGTGCTCGACGCGTTCCCGCTCAACGCGTCCGGCAAGCTCGACCGCAAGGCGCTGCCGGAACCGGAGTTCGAAGCTCGCGAGTTCCGTGCCCCCACCACGCCGGTGGAGGAGATCGTCGCCGGGGTGTTCGGCGAGGTGCTCGGCATCGAGCGGGTCGGTCTCGACGACGACTTCTTCGCGCTCGGCGGCAACTCGCTGATCGCGACCCAGGTGGTCTCGCGTCTGGGCGCGGCACTCGACACCCGCGTCCAGGTCCGTACATTGTTCGAAGCCTCGACAGTAGTGGACCTGGCCGCCCGGCTCGAGTCGCACGTCGGTGCGGGTGGACGGGCTGCGCTCACGGCACAGGTGCGCCCGGAGCGGATTCCGTTGTCGCTGGCGCAGTCCCGCATGTGGTTCCTCAACCGCTTCGACCCGGACTCGACCGCCTACAACCTGCCGATGGCTCTGCGGATCCGCGGTGCCCTCAACGTCGAGGCGCTGCGCGCGGCGGTCGCCGACGTGGTGGCGCGGCACGAGTCGCTGCGCACGGTGTACCCGGAGACCGCGGACGGACCCGTCCAGGTCGTGCTGCCGGTGCTGCAGTCCGTTCCGGACGTCGACGTCGAACGGACCACGGCCGAGCAGCTGCTCGCCGCCGTCACGGACTTCATGGTGCGGCCGTTCGACGTGACGAGTGAAGTGCCCCTGCGCATCCGCTTGTTCGATCTCGGCGGCGACGAGTTCGTGCTGGCGATGGCGGTGCACCACATCTCGGCCGACGGTGCGTCGATGGCGCCGTTCGTGCGGGACGTGATGCTCGCCTACAGCGCCCGGATCGGCGGCGGAGCCCCGTCCTGGGAGCCGCCGGCGGTGCAGTACGCGGACTACGCGTTGTGGCAGCGGTCGGTGCTGGGCTCGGAGGACGATCCGTCCTCGCTCATCTCGCAGCAGCTGGCGTTCTGGCGTGGCGCTCTGGCCGGGTTGCCGGATCAGCTGGAGTTGCCGGCCGATCGTCCGCGTCCGGCGGTGCAGTCGGTGGCCGGTGCGCGGGTCGACGTCGCGGTGCCGGCGGAGCTGCACGGGCGGTTGGTGCAGTTGGCGCGGGCGCACAATGCGACGTTGTTCATGGTGGTGCACGCGGCGTTGTCGGTGCTGCTGGCGCGGTTGTCGGGCACGTCGGATGTCGCGGTGGGCACGCCGATCGCCGGGCGTGGTGAGCGTGAGCTCGACGATCTGATCGGCATGTTCGTCAATACGTTGGTGTTGCGGGCGGATGTGCGTTCGGGTGGCTCGTTCGAGGAGTTGCTGGGGGCGGTTCGGGAGTCGGATCTGCAGGCGTTCGCGCATGCGGATGTGCCGTTCGAGCGGCTGGTGGAGGTGCTGAATCCGGCGCGGTCGACGGCGCGGCATCCGCTGTTCCAGGTCGGCTTCTCGTTCCAGAACCTGAACGAGGCCAGCCTCGAACTCGACGACCTCGCCATCGCCCCGCTCGACCTCGAGCACCGGACCTCGCAGTTCGACCTGCACTGGATCGTGCAGGACACCTACGACGAGGCCGGGGTTCCTGCGGGGATCGGTGGTTTCGTGACCTTTGCGACCGCGTTGTTCGACGAATCGACGGTGGTTTCGTTCGTCGAGCGGTTCGTGCGGGTGCTCGAGGAGATCGTGGCGGATCCGTCGCGCCCGGTCGGGGATCTGGAGATCCTCGGTGCGGGGGAGCGGTCGCGAATTCTGGAGTCGTTCAACGACACTGCGCACGAGGTGGATGCGTCGGCGACGTTGGTGTCGTTGTTCGACGCGCAGGTCGCCGCGAACCCGGACGCCGTCGCTGTCCAGGCCGACGGTGTCGCGCTGACCTATCGCGAGTTCGACGCCCGTGCCAACCTGCTGGCGCGGCAGCTGATCGCCGCTGGAGTGCGCGCGGAATCCACTGTGGCACTGGGTATGCGCCGGTCGGTGGAGCTGGTGATCGGCATGGTTGCGGTCGCGAAGGCCGGTGGTGCCTACCTGCCGGTGGATCCGGATCAGCCGGCAGAGCGGACGGACTACATTCTCGGCACCGCGGATCCGGTGTGTGTGCTGACCACGCACCGTGACGATTTCGGTGGCGGTGTCTTCGGCGTCGGCGGTGGTGGGCGGCCGGTGCTGTTCGTCGACGACGCGGTGACCACGGATCTGTCCACCGCGCCGATCACGGACGAGGAGCGGATCGTTCCGCTGCGCCCGGAGCACACGGCGTATGTGATCTTCACGTCGGGTTCGACGGGTCGTCCGAAGGGTGTGGCGGTGCCGCATCGGGCGGTGGCGAATCAGTTGGT
>NZ_JBSFRG010000057.1:0-13478 GCF_053589115.1 Rhodococcus sp. NPDC003383
ACCAACTGATTCGCCACCGCCCGATGCGGCACCGCCACACCCTTCGGACGACCCGTCGAACCCGACGTGAAGATCACATACGCCGTGTGCTCCGGCGCCGGAGACGCCACGCGCAACGGGACATCGACCGTCGAATCATCCTGCGGCACAAAGTCGTCGACGAACAGGACGGCGCGGTCACCGTCGGCCCCGAAGCCTTCGCCGCGCGTGGTCAGCACACACACCGGATCCGCGGTGCCGAGAATGTAGTCCGTCCGCTCCGCCGGCTGATCCGGATCCACCGGCACGTAGGCACCACCGGCCTTCGCGACCGCGACCATGCCGATCACCAGCTCCACGGACCGGCGCATACCGAGCGCGACCCGCTCCTCGGGAGCGACGCCGAGGTCGACCAGCTGCCGGGCGGTCGCGCCCGCCCACGCGTCGAGCTGCCGGTAGGTCCAGGTGCGGCCGTCGAATTCGAGAGCCGGGGCGTCCGGGTTCGCGGCGACCTGTGCCTCGAACAACGACACCAACGTCGCCGACGCATCCACCTCGTGCGCAGTGTCGTTGAACGACTCCAGAATTCGCGACCGCTCCCCCGCACCGAGGATCTCCAGATCCCCGACCGGGCGCGACGGATCCGCCACGATCTCCTCGAGCACCCGCACGAACCGCTCGACGAACGAAACCACCGTCGATTCGTCGAACAACGCGGTCGCATAGGTCACGAAACCGCCGATCCCCGTGGGGGCCCCGGCCTCGTCGTAGGTGTCCTGCACGATCCAGTGCAGATCGAACTGCGAGGTGTCGCCGGCCAGGTCGATGCCCTCGACGGTGACCGACGGCAGTTCGAGGGTGGTCCGGGCGAGGTTCTGGAAGGACAGGCCGACCTGGAACAGCGGATGCCGCGCCGTCGACCGCGCCGGATTGAGCACCTCCACCAGCCGCTCGAACGGCACATCCGCATGCGCGAACGCCTGCAGATCCGACTCCCGAACCGCCCCCAGCAACTCCTCGAACGAACCACCCGAACGCACATCCGCCCGCAACACCAGCGTGTTGACGAACATGCCGATCAGATCGTCGAGCTCACGCTCACCACGCCCGGCGATCGGCGTACCCACCGCGACATCCGACGTGCCCGACAACCGCGCCAGCAGCACCGACAACGCCGCGTGCACCACCATGAACAACGTCGCGTTGTGCGCCCGCGCCAACTGCACCAACCGCCCGTGCAACTCCGCCGGAATCTCCACACCGACCCGCGCACCGGCCACCGACTGCACCGCCGGACGCGGACGATCGGCCGGCAACTCCAACTGGTCCGGCAGACCCGCCAGGGCTGTGGTCCAGTGGCGGATCTGCTGCGAGATGAGCGAGGACGGATCGTCCTCCGAGCCCAGCACCGACCGCTGCCACAACGCATAGTCCGCGTACTGCACCGCGAGCGGTTCCCACGACGGCACGCCGCCGCCGATCCGGGACGTGTACGCGGTGACGAGGTCACGGACGAACGGCCCGCCCGACGAGCCGTCGGCGGAGATGTGGTGGACGACCGTGACGACCACGAAGTCTTCGGCGCCGAGCTCGAAAACCCGTGCGCGGAGCGGAATTTCGGTGGTCACGTCGAACGGCTGCCCGACGAATCCGGCCATCGCCCCGGTGATCGACGCCTCGTCGACGGTGACGACGTCCATTGCGACCGAGGCGCGTCCGGCAGGCAGGATCACCTGGACGGGCCCGTCGACGGTCTCCGGGTAGACGGTGCGCAGCGACTCGTGCCGCGCCACCACGTCGGCGACCGCCGCGCGCAGCGCCTCGACGTCGAGGGCTCCGCGGATGCGCAGCGCGGTCGGCAGGTTGTAGGCGGTCGAGTCCGGGTCGAACCGGTTGAGGAACCACATGCGGGACTGCGCCAGCGACAACGGAATCCGCTCCGGGCGCACCTGCGCCGTGAGCGCAGCGCGTCCACCGGCACCGGTGTGCGACTCGAGCCGGGCGGCGAGGGCCTCCACCGACGAGGCCTCGAACAGTTCCCGCACCGGAACGCGGACCTCGAGGGCGGCGCCGAGGCGCGCCGCGACCTGGGTCGCGATCAGGGAGTTCCCGCCGAGCGCGAAGAAGTCGTCGTCGAGACCGACCCTCTCGACGCCGAGCACCTCGCCGAACACCGCGGCGACGATCTCTTCCACCGGCGTGGTGGGGGCGCGGAACGCGCGGGTCTCGAACACGGGCTCGGGCAGCGCCTTGCGGTCGAGCTTGCCGGACGCGTTGAGCGGGAACGCGTCGAGGACGACGGCGGCCGCCGGAACCATGTACGACGGCAGATTCTTGCCGAGCCCGGCGAGCAGCGACTGCTCGTCGATGTCGGCGCCGGCCTCGGCGACGAGGTAGGCGACGAGCTGATCGCCGGTCGGGGTCGCGACGACCTGCACCGATGCGGACATGACGGTGGGGTCGGCGAGCAGGGCCGTCTCGATCTCGCCGAGCTCGATGCGCTGGCCGCGGAACTTCACCTGGAAGTCGGTGCGGCCGATGTACACCAGTTCCGGTGCGCCGCCGGCCGTGCGGGTCCAGCGCACGAGGTCGCCGGTGCGGTACATGCGATCGCCGGAGAGACCGAAGGGATCGGCGACGAATCGGTCGCTGGTCAGGTCGACCCGGCCGTGGTACCCGCGTGCGAGCTGGACGCCCGACAGGTACAGCTCACCCGCGACCCCCAGCGGGACGGGACGAAGCCGCCCGTCGAGCACGTACACCTTCGAATTCCACTGCGGCACACCGATCGGGACCGACCCGGCGTCGTCGAGCGCCGCCTGCCGGTAGGTGATCGACACGGCCGCCTCGGTCGGCCCGTACAGGTTGTGCAGTCCCGCCGACGAGACCGACGCGAACGCGTGCGCGGTCTGCGCGGGCAGTGCCTCACCGATGACGAACACGTCGCGCAGCGTCACCAGGTCGGCCGGGTCCGCGTACGAGACGAAGACGGCGAGCATCGACGGCACGAAATCGGTGACGGTGACCGACCGTTCCCGGATGGTGCGGGCGACGTATTCGGCGTCCCGGTGCCCGTCGGGTGTCGCGACGACGAGCGTCGCGCCGACCCGCAGCGGCAGGAAGAAGCCCCACAGCGACACGTCGAACGTGGTGGCGGTCTTCTGGAGATAGACGTCGGCCTCGGTGAGTCCGTATTCGCCCTGCATCCAGGCCATCTGGTTCGCGATCGCGCCGTGCGGAACCGCGACACCCTTCGGGCGTCCGGTGGATCCGGAGGTGAAGATGACGTAGGCGGTGTTCCCGGGACGCAGCACCCCGGTTCGCTCGCTCGCCGGGACCGGCGTGGCCGGCAGGTGCGCGAGGTCGAGGGTGTCGAGGTGCAGGACCGGGATGCGCTCGGGCAGCGTGAGATCGTCGCGCTCGGTGGTGAGCACGCAGACGGGTTCGGCGGCGTCGAGGATGTACTCGGTGCGCGAGGCCGGGTGGTCCGGGTCCACGGGCACGTAGGCGCCGCCCGCGCGGAGGACCGCGTACATGCCGACGACGAGTTCGACGGACCGGCGCATCGCCAGCGCGACCCGGGACTCCGGTCCGACACCGAGGGAGATCAGGTGCCGCGCAAGACGATTGACTTCGCCATCGAATTCGGCGTAGGTGAGTTCGCGACCCTCGTACACGAGTGCGGTCGCGTCGGGGGTCCGGGCGACCTGTGCGTCGAAGCCGTCGAGCAGCAGACGGTCCGCGATCGTGTGCTCGGTGTCGTTGCACGTGTCGAGCAGGACGCGGCGCTCGCCGGCGCCGAGGATCTCGAGGTCCCCGACGGTCACCGTGGGATCGGTGGAGACCGCGTCGAGGATGCGCAGCAGTCGCTTCGAGATCTCCACGACCGACGATTCGTCGAACAGCGCGGTGGCGTAGGTGAGCATGCCGACCATGCCGTCGGTGTCGCTGTCGGTGGCGAGGGTCAGCTGCAGGTCGAACCGTGAGGTCGTCGTGCCGGCGTCGAGCCCCTCGACGCGCAGGCCCGCGAGGTCGAGGTGGGCTTCCTCGAGGTTCTGGAAGAACAGCGCCACCTGGAACAGCGGGTGCCGCGACTGCGACCGGACGGGGTTGAGCACCTCGACGAGCCGCTCGAACGGCAGATCCGCGTGCCCGAACGCACCCAGGTCGGTCTCGCGGGCCTGGGCGAGGAGTTCGGTGAAGGTGGCTGCGGGCGAGACCTGGGTACGCAGCACGAGGGTGTTGACGAACATGCCGACCAGGTCGTCGAGCGCCTGCTCACCGCGGCCCGCGACGGGCGTGCCGATCGCGATGTCCTCGGTGCCGGACAGCCGGGCCAGCAGCACGGCGAGCGCGCTGTGGACCACCATGAACAGGGTGCCGTGCTGGGCGGCGGCCACCGCTTCGAGGCGTTCGACGAGATCCGCGTCGATCGGGAAGCGGTACATCGCACCGGCGTTCGACGCGGTCTGCGGCCGAGGACGATCGGTCGGCAGGGCGAGTTCGTCGGGCAACCCGGCGAGCGTGTTCTTCCAGTAGTCGAGCTGCGCGGCGATCAGCGAGTCCGGATCGTCCTCGGAACCGAGGACCCGGCGCTGCCACAGCGCGAAGTCCGCGTACTGGACCGGCAGCGGTTCCCAGGCCGGCGCCGATCCGACGCTCCGGGCCGCGTACGCCGTGACCACGTCGCGGGTCAGCGGGGCCATCGACGAGCCGTCCGCGCTGATGTGGTGCACGACGAGAACGAGCACGTGTTCGTCCTCGCCGAGGGTGAACAAACGGATCCGCACCGGGACCGCGGTGGTGACGTCGAATCCCTCGTCGACGAAATCGACCACGTCCGAGAGGATTTCGCCTGCGGTCGACGGAACGGGGATCAGTTCGTCGACGACCTCGGCGGTGGGGAGAACCACCTGGTGCCCGGTACCGTCGAGTTCCGGGTAGACCGTCCGCAGGATCTCGTGCCGCTCGACGACGTCGCCGATCGCCGCGCGCAGGGCCGCGACGTCGAGGTGGCCGGTGAGGCGGATCGCCAGCGGGATGTTGTTGACGGTCGACGTGGTGTCGAACCGGTTGAGGAACCACATCCGCTGCTGCGCGAGCGACAGCGGGACGACGGTGCCCCGGTCCTGCGGCACGAGCGGGATGCGCCCTGCCGCATCGCCGAGCGAATCGAGGTAGGCGGCGAAGGATTCGACGGTGGAGAACTCGAACAGGTCCCGTACGGGAAGGCGGGTGTCGACGACGGCGCCGAGGCGCGCGACCGCCTGCGTCGCGATCAGGGAGTTGCCGCCGAGTTCGAAGAAGTCGTCGTCGACGCCGACACGTTCGACACCGAGCAGCTCGGCGAACACGGCCGCGACGGTCTCCTCGATGGGGGTCGACGGAGCGCGGAACTCCCTGGCCTCGAACACCGGCTCCGGCAAGGCCTTCCGATCCAGCTTGCCGTTCCCGGTGAGGGGGATCGCGTCGAGGGTCATCACCACGGAGGGGACCATGTGGGACGGCAGCGACCGACCCACGAATTCCTTGAGCGCGTCCTGGTCGACGACCGATCCGGCTGCGGGCAGCACGTACGACACCAGCGTCGTCACGCCGGTCGTGGACGTGTGCCCGACGGTAGCGGCGAACTCGACGGAGTCGTGCGCGGACAGCGCGGCGTCGATCTCCCCGAGTTCGATGCGGAAGCCGCGGACCTTGACCTGGAAGTCGCTGCGGCCGACGTACTCGATGACCGGCCCGGTGGGACCGTCGATCCAGCGCACGACGTCGCCGGTCCGGTACATGCGCGCGCCGGGCTCGGTGCCCGCGTCGTCCGTGAACGGGTTCGCGACGAAGCGTTCGGCGGTCAGTCCGTGCCGCCGGTGGTAGCCGCGCGCGACACCCGGTCCGGAGAGGTACAGCTCACCGGCGACACCCATCGGCGTCGGGTTGAGGCGGCCGTCGAGGATGTGTGCCGAGACACCCCGCAGGGCGACACCGATCGGCATCGGGCCGTCCGCCTCGAGCGGGTCGCTACTGGTGGAGATGACGGTCGTCTCGGTCGGCCCGTACACGTTGAAGAAGTCGCGGTCGCCGGCCCACTTCGCCATCAACTCGGTGGAGTAGGCCTCACCGCCGACCATGACCGCGCGCAGCGAATCCAGCCCGGCCGGATCCATCGACGCCAGCGCGGCGGGGGTGATGAAGGCGTGGGTGACACCTTCCTTCCGCAGCAGTTCGGCGAGTTCGTCACCGCCGTAGACCGTCGGCGGCACGATGACCATGGTCGCCCCGGCACCGACCGCGAGCAGCAGCTCGAGGATCGACGCGTCGAAGCTCGGCGACGCGAAATGCATGGTGCGGGAGGAAGAGTCGATCTTGAACCGCTCGCGCTGCTCGGCCGACAGATTCGACAGGCCCCCGTGGGTGACCGTGACGCCCTTCGGGAGGCCGGTGGAGCCGGATGTGTAGATGACGTACGCGGTGTTGTCGACGGACAGCGAACCGACGCGGTCCGCGTAGGTGACCGGCGCCCCGGACACCGCCGCGCACTCGGCGGCCAGTTCCGCGCTGTCGAGAGCGAGCCACTCCACCGAGTCGGGCAGGCGGTCGCGGTGCTCGGTGACGGTGAGGCCGAAGCGCGAGCCGGAGTCGGTGACCATGTGCTCGATGCGGTCGGCGGGATAGGTCGGGTCCATCGGAACGAAGGCGGCACCGGTCTTCGCGACGGCCCACCAGGCGAGGACCGATTCGATCGAACGGGTCAATCCGAGCGCGACGAAGGTTTCGGGCCGTGCGCCGCGCGCGATCAGTACCCGCGCGAGGCGGGAGGACTGCTCGTCGAGCTCGCCGTAGGTCAGACGGCGGTCGCCGAGAACGACCGCGGTGGCCGTCGGGTCCATCTCCACGGCCGCGGCGAGCAACTGCGGGAGGGTGAGTGCACGTGTGCGGCGTCGACGAGCGGGCCTGCTGGAGCCGGTCCTGCGGCGTGCCCCACCTGCAGCCTTGGCACCGGTCTCGTCAGCCGTCATTCGTTAACAACCCCTCATGCCCAGGACAGGAGAACCTCGGTCGCAGCGCGACGCGGGGCTCTCTCGTCTATTGACCCAACAACCCGCTCCATGGTACGAGCCGGCGCTTCGGCGCCACATCCGGCTGATGCGTGCACGAAAGCGTCAACTCTATACCCTCGCGGCGCGCCGATTCGTTACACGATCGCGACCTGGAGTGCCCGGAATCCGGGCCGCCGCGTGGTCCGGGTTCCGGCCCGCGCGGCGGCCGATCGAGCTGCCGTCCCCCTACCGGCCGCCGCCGGCGGCGGTGACCACGTCGGTGAACAGATCCGGACCGTCGGCGCCCAGCAGGTCCTCGTATCCGGGCTCCGGCTGCACGTCCACGAACACCATCGCCGCGAGGTCCTCGGGGATTCCGTCGTCGAACCGGGGCGCGCCGGGTGACCCGACGAACAGGTGCGTCACCCACTGATCGGCGAGCTCGTCCTCGAACGACTCCGCGCGTTCCTGCGGCGCCACCAGGGCGGCACCGGCAGTGGCGGCCACGAGCAGCTCGAGCACTGCGGCCTCCGAATCGGCGGGCCCGTGCGCGTGGGTGCGGGACTCGTAGTCGACGCCGGTGCGGGCCGCGAGCCGGGCGGCGGTGTCCGCCGCGGCCGCGTGACCGATCACCCGCTCCTTTTCGGTGCCGGCCGCGATCACGAACGCCGGGTCGTCGCCCCGGATCGGACGTGTCAGGTCCGCGTAGGTCACCGGGGTCCCGGACTGCGCCTCGATCGCCGCGGTCGTGTCCGGATCGTCCAGGACGATCACCGACGCATCGGCGGGGTCCCCGGCGACACCGAGCACGACGTCGAGCCCCGCCCCGCCGGACACTGCCCCGCCGGACACTGCCCCGCCGGACACCGCCTCGTCGAGGAGGACGACTGCGGCACCGGTCTTGAGGACGGCCCACACGGCGGCGGTGCGGTCCACCGAGCGCGGCATCCGGATGCCGACCCGGCTTCCGGCGCCGATTCCGCGGCCGAGCAGGAACCGGGCCGCACGCGACGACCTCGCGTCCAGCTCGGCGTAGGAGACCTCGTCCTCGCCGTCCGCGAGCGCCGGAGCCTCCGGGTCGGACTCGACGGTGGACATCAGCACCGACACCAGGTTGCGGGCCGTGGCCCCCGACTCGGATTCCGTGTCGGTGGTGCGGGACTGGAACTGTGCGCGTTCGGCGGCACCCATGATGTCGATGTCGCCGACGGTCACGTCGGGCTTCGTGACGACCGCCTCCACGATCCGGGTGAACCGCTCGGCGAACCGCTCGACGGTGGAGGCGTCGAACAGGTCGGTGGCGTAGGTGAACCCGGCGATCAGCTCGTCCGGGTCGCCCGCGTCGTCGTAGGTGCCCTCGAGAGTCAGCATCAGATCGAACTTGGCCGCGACCTCCCCGGTGTCGAGGCCGCTGATCGTCAGGCCCGGCAGCTCGAAGGACACCGGCCGGAAGTTCTGCAGCGACAACATCACCTGGAAGAACGGGTGACGTCCCGACGACCGTGCCGGATCGAGAACCTCGACGAGACGCTCGAACGGCACATCGGCGTTCGCGAATGCCGACAGGTCCGTTTCCCGGGCGCGGTCGACGAGCTCACCGAACGACCGGGACGGATCGACGTCGGTGCGCAGCACCAGCGTGTTGACGAACATGCCGATCAGGTCGTCGAGTTCGGGTTCACCGCGTCCCGCGACACCGGTGCCGACCGCGATGTCGCGGCCGCCGGTGAGCCGTGCCAGCAGGACCGCCAGCACCGCGTGCACCACCATGAACATCGACGTGTTGTGGGCGCGCGCGAGTTCGGTCAGCCCGCGGTGCAGCTCGGGCTCGAGCGTGAACGCGTGGTACGCGCCCGCCATGGACGGCATCGCCGGCCGCGGCCGGTCCGTGGGCAGTTCGAGATCGTCGGCCAGTCCGGCGAGAGCCTCCCGCCAGTAACCGAGCTGTGCCGAGATCTGCGAGTCCGGCTCGTCCTCGGTGCCGAGGACGGCCCGCTGCCACAGCGCGAAGTCGGCGTACTGCACCGGCAGCGGCGCCCATTCCGGCAGGCGTCCCGCGGCCCGCTCGGTGTACGCGACCATGACGTCACGGGTCAGCGGACCGAGCGAGAAGCCGTCGCCGCTGATGTGGTGCATGACCAGCACGAGGACGTGTTCGGTCTCGTCGACCGCGAACAACCGGATCCGGACCGGAATCGCCTCGGTCACATCGAATCCCGCCGACGCCAGGTCTCGGACCCGGTCGGGCAGCTCGTCGGCGCCGACCCGCTCGGGGGTCAGGTCCGGCAGGGCGTCGGCGACCGGCAGCACCAACTGGTGCCCGCTGCCGTCGAGTTCGGGATAGACGGTGCGGAGGATCTCGTGCCGGCCGATCACGTCGCCGACCGCGCCCTGCAGCGCCGCCACATCCAGCGTGCCGGACAACCGGATCGCCAGCGGGATGTTGTAGGACCCGGAAGCCGGATCGAACCGGTTGAGGAACCACATGCGCTGCTGCGCAAGCGAGAGCGGCACGATCTCCGGTCGCGGACCGGCCGTGAGCGGCGCACGGCCACCACCGCCGGCGAGCCCTTCCAGCCGGGCCGCGAGCGTCCCGACAGCCGGCGCCTCGAACAGTTCCCGGACCGGGACCGTGGTGTCGAGTGCCGCGCCGAGCCGAGCCGCGACCTGCGTCGCGATCAGCGAGTTGCCACCGAGATCGAAGAAGTCGTCGTCCGCCCCGACGCGGTCGACGCCGAGCACGTCCGCGAACACCCCGGCGACGATCTCCTCGATCGGCGTCGACGGCGCACGGAACGCCCTGGCCTCGAACACCGGTTCCGGCAGGGCCCTGCGGTCCAGCTTGCCGACCGGGGTCAGCGGGATCGCGTCGAGCGGGATCACGACGACCGGCACCATGTGTGCGGGCAGCGAGGTCGCCGCGAACTCCCGCAGCGCGTCGACGTCGAGGTCGGCGCCGGCGGCGGGGACGACATACGACACGACGGCGGTGCCACCGGTCGGGGTCTCGTGGCCGATCGTCGCCGCGAAGTCCACGCTCTCGTGCGAGACGAGCACGGCGTCGATCTCGTCGAGTTCGACCCGGAGGCCGCGGATCTTCACCTGGTGGTCGCTGCGGCCGACGTAGGCGATCTCCCCGCTCGGGGTCCACCGCACGACGTCACCGGTGCGGTACATCCGCTCGCCGGGTTCGCCGTACGGGTCGGCGACGAACCGGTCGGCGGTCAGTGCGCCGCGGGCGTGATACCCGCGTGCGAGCTGGATTCCCGAGATGTACAACTCGCCGACGACACCGACCGGTACCGGGCGCAGCCGCGCGTCGAGCACGACCTCGCGCATACCGCGGATCGGGCCACCGATGGTGATCGGGGCGCCCGGCACCATCGGCTCCGAGATGTTCGCCATGATCGTGGTCTCGGTGGGGCCGTAGCCGTTGTACAGCGAACGACCGGGCGACCAGCGCGCGACGGCGTCGGCGGGCACCGCCTCACCGCCGGCGGCGAGGTGCTGCAGCGAATCCAGACCGGACGGGTCCATCGACGCCAGCACCGACGGGGTGATGAACGCGTGCGAAACCCGTTCGCGGCGAATGAGTTCCGCCAGTTCCGCACCACCGAACACGCCGGCGGGCGAGATCACCGTCGTCGAGGACGCGCCGAGCGCGAGCAGCAGCTCGAGCATCGATGCGTCGAAGCTCGGCGACGACACGTGCAGGATCCGGGAATCCGGTCCGGGACGGTAGCGCTCACGCTGCTCGACACAGAAGTTGTGCAGACCCGCGTGCGTGACCGAGACACCCTTGGGCTTACCCGTGGAGCCGGACGTGTAGATGACGTACGCCACCTGCTCGACCCGGGTCGGCAGGGGCAGTTCACCTTCGGCCACCGGAGTCGCCGCTTCCGCCTCGATCGCGGTCTGCAGCTCGGCGTCGTCGAGGACGAGCCAGTCGGTGACGCCGGGCAGTGCCTCCACGTGCTGCGCCAGGGTCAGACCGACCGCGGCGCGCGCATCGGTGACCATGTGCTCGATCCGGTCCGCCGGGTAGTTCGCGTCCACCGGGACGAACGCCGCCCCGGTCTTCGTCACGGCCCAGACCGCGAGTACCGATTCGATCGATCGCGGAATCGCGACCGCGACGAGCTGCTCGGCACCGACACCGCGCTGCAGCAGCACGCGGGCCAACTGCGACGAACGGGCGTCGAGCTCACGGTAGGTGAGCTCGCGATCCTCGCAGCGGACCGCGACCCCGTCGGGGTTCGCGGCGACGGCCGCAGCGATCAGCTCGCGCAACGTGCACGGCTCCGGACCGGTCGGTCCGGCGTGCGCCAGGAGCCCGGCGAGCTCGCCGGGAGCGAACAGATCGGCGTCCCCGACGGCCCGCTCCGGGGACCCGGTCAGTGCGGCGAGCAGCCGCACGAAACGCTCCCCGAACGCGGCGACCGTCGAGTCGTCGAACAGATCGGTCGCGTACTCGAACATCGCGGGCACAGCCGCGCCTTCGTCCCGGTCTCCCGGGACGAGGGTCAGCTGAAGGTCGAACTTCGCGATGTGGGCGTCGGCCTGAACCGGCGCCACCGACAGGTCGCCGAGCTCGAACGTTCCCGCGGCCAGGTTCTGGAAGGCCAGCGCCACCTGGAAGATCGGCGAATGTGCCTGCGAACGGACGGGATCGAGCTCGTCGACGAGGCGCTCGAACGGAACGTCGGCGTGACCGAACGCGGCGAGGTCACCTTCACGGACCCGGCGCAGCAGATCGGTGAACGACTCGGAGCCGTCGACGACGGTGCGCAGCACCGCGGTGTTGACGAACATGCCGACCAGGTCGTCGAGCGCGGCCTCACCGCGGCCGGCGACCGGCGACCCGATCACGATGTCCTCGGTACCCGACAGGCGTGCCAACAGCACCGCGAACGCCGCGTGCACCACCATGAACGGTGTCGCCGACTGCTCGGACGCGAACCGTTCGACGGCGTCGAACACGTCCGCCGGCAGCTCGAAGCGGTGCGTGTCGCCGCGATAGGTCACCTGCGCCGGCCGGGGCCGGTCGGTGGGCAGGTCCAGCACGTCCGGGGTCCCGGCGAGGGTCTCGGACCAGTAGGCGAGCTGGGCGGAGATCAGCGATTCCGGATCGTTCTCGTCGCCGAGGACTTCGCGCTGCCACAGCGCGAAGTCCGCGTACTGCACCTCGAGCGGTGCCCACGACGGCGCCTCTCCCCGCGACCGGGCCGCGTAGGCCACCATCACGTCGCGGGCGAGCGGGCCCATGGAGAACCCGTCGGCGCTGATGTGGTGCGCCACGAGCACCAGAATCCGCTCGGCTGTGGACAACTCGTCGGAGGACAATTCGAGCAGCGCGGCACGGAAGGGCACCTCGGCGGTGACATCGAAGCCGGTACCGATCAATTCGGCGACCCGCTCGGTGACGCGCTCGGCGTCGACACGCTCGACCCGCAGCACCGGAGCGTCGGCGACGGGCAGCACGACCTGCTGTCCCACGCCGTCGAACTCCGGGTAGTAGGTACGGAGCACCTCGTGGCGGGCCACGACATCCGAGACCGCTGCGGTGAGTGCCGCGACGTCGAGCGCTCCGCTCAGCCGCAACGCCACCGGAATGTTGTTCACGGCCGTGCCGGAATCGAAGCGGTTGAGGAACCACATCCGCTGCTGCGCCAACGACAACGGCACCCGCTCCGGACGCGGACGCGCCGTCAGCGCCGCCCGTGCCCCGGAACCGGCGTGCGACTCGACCGCCGCGGCCAGCGCCGCCACCGTCGAGGCCTCGAACACCGTCCGCACCGGCACCTGCGCATCCAGCGCCGCACCCAGCCGGGCCGTCACCTGCGTCGCCACCAGCGAATTGCCGCCGAGCGCGAAGAAGTCGTCGTCCAAGCCGACCCGCTCGACGCCGAGCACCTCGGCGAACACACCCGCGACGATCTGCTCGATCGCGGTGACCGGGGCACGGAAGGCCACGGCCTCGAACACCGGCGCGGGCAGTGCCCTGCGGTCGATCTTGCCGTTGATGTTCAACGGCAGCGCGTCGAGCACCACCCACGCGGTCGGCACCATGTACGACGGCAGCTCCCACGCCGCCGACTGCTTCACCACATCGAGGTCGAGCTCGCCGTCGGGCACGAGATAGGCGACCAGCTGCTCGCCGAGATGCGCGTCCTCACGCACCACGACGACGGCCTGCGACACCGAATCCTGGTTCCGCAGAACCGATTCGATCTCACCGAGCTCGATCCGGAAACCACGCACCTTCACCTGGAAATCGGTACGCCCGATGTACTCGAGCCCACCGCGCTCGTTCCACGCCACCAGGTCACCCGTGCGATACATCCGCACCCCTGGGTCACCGAACGGGTTGGCCACGAACCGATCCGCCGTCAACTCCGGCCGACCGAAATACCCCCGAGCCAACTGCACACCCGACAGATACAACTCACCCGCAACACCCACCGG
>NZ_JBSFRG010000058.1:0-12479 GCF_053589115.1 Rhodococcus sp. NPDC003383
CGGTTTCACCGTCGCCCGCTCGCGCCACAGCTCCCCGTCCTCACCGGAATCAACATCAACCACTACCTGTCTCAGGCAGGTTGACAACTACCGTGCAGCACGAGCGAATTCGCAGAAGCCGCGTAGATCGTCAGCTGTTGCGGAGCCGCCGGTACTCGCGGATCAGCGCGTCTGTCGACGAATCCCCCAGGGATGCGGGCTCTTCCGGCTCGGTCAGCGCCGGCTCCAGCGCGAGCGCCTGCGCCTTGCCGAGTTCGACACCCCACTGGTCGAACGAATCGATACCCCAGATCACGCCCTGCACGAACACCTCGTGTTCGTACAGCGCGATCAGCTGACCCAGCGTGGAGGGGGTCAGCGACGGGGCCAGGACCGTCGTCGACGGGCGGTTGCCGGGCATCACCTTGTGCGGCACCAGCGCCTCGTCGGTGCCTTCGGCGCGGATCTGCTCGGCGGACTTGCCGAACGCGAGCACCGTCGACTGCGCGAAGAAGTTCGACATGAGCACGTCGTGCATCGAGCCGCGTCCGTCGATCGTCGGCAGGTCGTCGAGGGGGCGGGCGAAGCCGATGAAGTCCGCCGGGATCAGGTGCGTGCCCTGATGCAGGAGCTGGTAGAACGCGTGCTGGCCGTTGGTGCCCGGCTCACCCCAGAAGATCTCCCCGGTCGGATAGTCCACCGCGGTGCCGTCCGAGCGCACCGACTTGCCGTTCGACTCCATCGTCAGCTGCTGCAGATACGCGGGGAACCGCACCAGATCGTTGCTGTAGGGCAGTACCGCGCGGGACTGCGCCCCGAGGAAGCTGGTGTACCAGACGCCGAGCAGACCGAGCAGCACCGGCGCGTTCGATTCGAGCGGCGCCGTCGCGAAATGGGTGTCCATCGCGTGGAACCCGGCGAGCAGTTCCGCGAACCGCTCCCTGCCGATCGCGGCCATCACCGACAACCCGATCGCCGAGCCCACCGAATACCGGCCGCCGACCCAGTCCCAGAACCCGAACATGTTCTCCGGGTCGATCCCGAACTCGACGACCCGCTCCTTGTGGGTGGACACCGCGACGAAGTGCTTCGCGACGGCGTCCTCGCCGAGCGCCGCGACCAGCCAGCGCCGCGCCGCGGTCGCGTTCGACAGGGTTTCGAGCGTCGAGAACGTCTTGGACGCAACGACGAACAGCGTCCGGGCCGGGTCGAGACCCTGCAGGTTGTGGGTCAGATCCGCCGGATCGATGTTGGAGACGAACCGGGCCTCGACACCGGCGTCGACGTAGTGCCGCAACGCCCGGTACACCATCACCGGACCCAGATCCGACCCACCGATGCCGATGTTGACGACCGTGGTGATGCGTTCCCCTGTGGCGCCGCGCCACCGGCCGTCACGGACCCGGTCGGTGAATTCACCCATCTTGTCGAGCACCGCGTGCACGTCGGCGACGACATCCTGGCCGTCGACGGTGAGCGTCGCCTCGCGGGGAAGCCGCAGCGCCGTGTGCAGCACCGCGCGGTCCTCCGAGGTGTTGATGTGCTCGCCGGCGAGCATCCGATCGCGGTGTGCTTCGACGCCGCACGCGCGGGCCAGGTCGAGCAGCAACTCGCGGGTGCGGCCGGTGATCAGGTGCTTGCTGTAGTCGATGTACAGGTCGGCGGCGGTGAGCGTGAACGCCTCGGCGCGACCCGGTTCCGCCGCGAACAACTCGCGCAGGTGCAGCGACTCGATCTCCGCACGATGTTCGGCGAGCTGTTGCCACGGGGCGGTTCGCGTCACGTTTTCCATGTCTGCAGAGACTAGTGCGGAACGGAAGTTACCGGTCGGTCGGAAACCGATGTGAAATGCGCGGGCGCATGATGGGGACATGGACATCTCGGAGATGCTGCGAACCGTGCCCACCGATCTGTTCCTCGGCGGCGACTGGGCCGCTGCGGAGAACGGCGCGACCTTTCCCGTTCATGATCCGGCGACCGGGAAGGTCCTCACCGAAGTCGCCGACGCGAGTCCCGCCGACGCGGCCAGAGCACTGGACGCGGCGGTCGCGGCCGGGCCGGAGTGGGCGGCGACCGCGCCCCGCGAACGCGGTGAGCTGCTGCGCGCGGCCTTCGAGGCGGTCACCGCCCGCGCCGAGGAGTTCACCTTGCTGATGAGCCTCGAGATGGGCAAGGCGCTGCCGGAGAGCCGCGCCGAGGCCCGGTACGGCGCCGAGTTCCTTCGCTGGTTCTCCGAGGAAGCGGTCCGCATCGCGGGCCGCTACACCCATTCGCCGGCCGGTACCGGGCGCATTCTCGTCACGAAGCAGCCCGTCGGCCCGTGCCTGGCGATCACGCCGTGGAACTTCCCGCTGGCGATGGGGACCCGCAAGATCGCGCCGGCGCTGGCCGCCGGCTGCACGATGCTCGTCAAACCGGCGTCGGCGACCCCGCTGACGATGCTGCTGCTCGCCCGGGTGTTCGAGGAGGTGGGCCTGCCGAAGGGTGTGCTCTCGGTGCTGCCGACCTCCCACGCGGGTGCCGTGACCGGTCCGCTGCTCGACGACCCGCGACTGCGCAAGCTCACCTTCACCGGGTCGACGAGCGTCGGCCGCGCCCTGGCCGAGAAGGCAGGGCATGCGATGCTGCGCACGTCGATGGAACTCGGCGGCAACGCGCCGTTCCTGGTGTTCGACGACGCCGATCTCGACGCCGCGGTCGACGGCGCGCTCGCCGCGAAGTTGCGCAATGGGGGCGAGGCCTGCACGGCCGCGAACCGGATTCACGTCGCGAACTCCGTGCGTGAGGAGTTCGTCGCGAAACTCACCGAGAAGATGGCCGCCTACCGGCTCGGACCGGGCACCGATCCGGACACGACACTCGGACCGCTGATCGACGCCGACCAGAAGGACACCGTCACCACCCTCGTCGACGATGCGGTCGCGAACGGTGCGCGGGTGCGGCTCGGTGGCAAGGTTCCGGACGGGCCGGGCTGGTTCTACCCGGCGACCGTCCTCGACGACGTCCCGACGTCCGCGCGGATCCTGCGGGAAGAGGTCTTCGGCCCGGTGGCGGCGGTGGCCGGATTCGACACCGAGGACGAAGCGATCGCCGCGGCCAACGCCACCGAGTACGGCCTGGCCGCCTACATGTACACGCGCAGCCTCGATCGTGCGCTGCGGGTGTCCGAGGCGATCGAATCCGGCATGGTCGGGGTCAACCGCGGGGTGATCTCCGACGTGGCCGCGCCGTTCGGCGGGGTCAAGGCGTCGGGGATCGGACGGGAAGGCGGACATGAAGGCATCGAGGAGTACCTCGAAACCAAGTACATCGCCTTCGAGTAGGCCGACGGCTACGGCCGGAAGCCCGTGCGGCTACCGGCCGAGTCGGTTGTGGCTACTACTGGCCGAGTCGGCCGCGGCCGAGGCGGAGCAGCAGCATCGCCAGGGTGTGACCCTCCTGGCCGAGATCGCTGAACCGCTCGAGCACCTTCATCTCACGGCTGTGCACGAGACGGGTGCCGCCGGAAGCCATGCGGGTACGGCCGATGATTCGCGAGACCTCGGTGCGGCGTTTGACCGCGGCGAGAATCTCGGCGTCGAGTCGGTCGATCTCCTTGCGAAGTTCGTCGATCTCCGCCTGGCTGGCGGGGACGTCGGCGGCAGAGTCGGATGTGGCAGCGTCGATGTTGGTGCTCATGTCATCTCCTCGCGTCAGAACTGGGATCGCTCCGGAACCGGTGGGCGTTACCGCCGGAGGTGGATCAGGACCGTGCGGTCAGGCGTCGGTGCTGGGAAACCGACACCGTAGTGCATCCTGTCCATCCGGTCGACAGCGGTCACATGACATGCAAACCAGTCTGCCATCCGTGGAATCCGGTCGCCAAGTAAGGGCGACCTGGCCGGAACGTCCGGATCGCCCGTCTACGCGATTGTCGGGGTCCGCCGGTAGTTTGGTACGACGATGAACACTCCCGTTGCCTTCGGCCACCCCGACTCCGATTCACCCCGGCGAGCGAGTGCGGATTCGTCCGACTCGCTGCTCGCGGGCCTGAATCCCCAGCAGCGGGAAGCGGTGACCCACGACGGTGGTCCCCTGCTCATCGTCGCCGGCGCCGGCTCCGGCAAGACGGCGGTGCTCACCAGGCGGATCGCGTACCTGCTCGCCGAGCGCGGTGTCGCGGCCGGTCAGATCCTGGCGATCACGTTCACGAACAAGGCCGCGGCCGAGATGCGCGAACGCGTCGCGCAGCTGGTGGGGCCGCGTGCCAACAGCATGTGGGTCTCGACGTTCCACTCCAGCTGCGTGCGGATCCTGCGGGCCCAGTCGGCCCTGCTGCCCGGCATGAACTCGAACTTCACGATCTACGACGCCGACGACTCGCGCCGGTTGCTCACGATGATCGTCAAGGATCTCGATCTCGACACCAAGAAGTACTCGGCGCGCCTGCTCGCCACCCAGATCTCGAACCTGAAGAACGAGCTGATCGATCCGCAGGAGGCCGCCGCGGACGCGGACGGCGACCCCGCGGAGCTGCCGCGCATCGTCGCGACCGTGTACGCCCACTACCAGCAGCGGCTGCGATCGGCGAACGCCTTCGACTTCGACGACCTCATCGGCGAGACGGTCGCGCTGCTGCAGGCTCATCCGCAGGTCGCCGAGTACTACCGGCGCCGGTTCCGCCACGTGCTCGTCGACGAGTACCAGGACACCAACCACGCACAGTACGTGCTGGTGCGCACGCTCGTCGGTGAGGCCGGAGACGGGAGCCCGGTGCCGCCGAGCGAACTGTGCGTCGTCGGCGACGCGGACCAGTCCATCTACGCCTTCCGTGGCGCGACGATCCGCAACATCGAGGAGTTCGAGCGCGACTACCCGGACGCCCGGACCATCCTGCTCGAGCAGAACTACCGCTCCACGCAGAACATCCTGTCGGCGGCCAACTCCGTCATCTCCCGCAACGCCGGACGCCGCGAGAAGCGGCTGTGGACCGACTCCGGCGAGGGCGATCTCATCGTCGGCTATGTCGCCGACAACGAACACGACGAGGCGCAGTTCGTCGCCGCGGAGATCGACCGGCTCACCGCCGCCGGGGAGGTCAAGTTCGCCGACGTCGCCGTCTTCTACCGCACCAACAACTCCTCCCGGGCACTCGAGGACGTCTTCATCCGCCACGGCGTGCCGTACAAGGTCGTCGGCGGGGTGCGCTTCTACGAGCGCAAGGAGGTCCGCGACCTGGTCGCGTACCTGAAGGTGCTCGCCAACCCGGACGACACGGTGAGCCTGCGCCGCATCCTCAACACCCCGCGCCGCGGCATCGGCGACCGCGCCGAGGCGTGCGTCGCGGTGCACGCCGAGCGGCTCGGGATCGGCTTCGGGCAGGCGCTGGCCGACGCCGCCGCCGGCCAGGTCGCGTTGCTGAACACGCGTTCCCAGAAGGCAATTGCCGCGTTCACCGAGATGCTCGACCGACTGCGCGCGATGCTCACCGAAACCGACTCGGACGGAAACGAACTCGTCGATCTCGGTGATCTGGTGGAGGCGATCCTCGAACGGACCGGCTACCGTGCGGAACTCGCCGCGAGCGACGACCCGCAGGACGGCGCCCGCCTCGACAACCTCAACGAGTTGGTCAGTGTGGCAAGGGAATTCAGCTCCGATGCGCGCAATGCGGCGGGGCTGGAGGACATCGAGCGGGACGAGGGCGATCCGGAACCGGGATCGCTGCCCGCATTCCTGGAGAAGGTCTCGCTCGTCGCCGATGCGGACCAGATCCCGGAGAACGACGACGGCGTCGTGACGCTGATGACGCTGCACACCGCCAAGGGCCTGGAGTTCCCGGTCGTGTTCGTCACCGGCTGGGAGGACGGGCAGTTCCCGCACATGCGCGCGCTCGGCGACCCGGCCGAGCTGGCCGAGGAACGCCGCCTGGCGTACGTGGGGATCACGCGGGCCCGACGTCGGCTCTACCTCAGCCGCGCGGTCCTGCGCTCGTCCTGGGGTCAGCCCGTGTCGAACCCGGAATCGCGTTTCCTGCAAGAGATTCCGCAGCACCTCATCGAATGGAAGCGGGAGGAGCCGGTTCGTTCGGCCGGCCACGCCATCGGGTCCGGACGCTCACGCGGCTACGGCGGCGTCGGATCCGGCTTCGGGGGCGGTTCGGGCTTCGGTGGCGGCTCCGGATCGGGCGGCGGGTTCGGCAGTGCGCGCGCCCGCAACAATCAGCTGGTGCTCGCGGTGGGGGACCGGGTCAGTCACGACAAGTACGGGCTCGGGACGGTGCTCGAGACGAAGGGGTCGGGACCGACCGCGACGGTCGTCATCGACTTCGGAAGTGCCGGCAAGGTGCGGCTGATGCTCGTCGGCGGCGTGCCGATGGTCAAGCTCTAGGGGAGAGATAGCGCCGGGGCTCCGGTAACGGGGTTCCGGCGCCGCGCGGGGTCCGCCGACCGTCGCCGGTGAGCTGGTTCAGTCCTGCTCGATGCCGAGGCTGATACCGCGGGTCGCGAGCCACGGAACCGGGTCGATCTTGTCGGTGCCGTTCAGATGCACCTCGAAGTGCAGGTGCGGGCCGGTCGAGAAGCCGCGGTTGCCCATCGTCGCGATCTGGTCGCCCGCCATGACCTGCTGGCCCACGCTCACCAGGGTCTGGTCGACGTGTCCGTAGACGGTGACGGTGCCGTCGGCGTGCTGCAGGCGGACCCACAGGCCGAAGCCGGAAGCGGGACCGGAATCGATGACGACGCCGTCGGCGACCGCGAGGATCGGGGTGCCGATCGGGCCGGCGATGTCCACGCCTGCGTGCAGGGTGCCCCAGCGGGCACCGAAGTTCGAGGTGAACGTGCCGATGGCGGGGAGGACGAACAGCGGGCGACGGGCGGCGGCCTCGCGGGCGGCGCGCTCCTCGCTGAACCGCTGGCCCTTCGCGAGCAGGTTCGAGAACTGGGAGAGATCGTTCGGGTCCGCGATGTTGAGGACCTGCGGCGCCTGCGACGGAGCAGCGCCGTCCGAGGCGGTCGCGGCGAACTGGGAAGCCTGGGGTACCGCGGTGGCGGTGATGACGTTCGAATCGGACTCGTTCGCAGCGAGTGCGACCTCGGAGTGCTCGGACCCCTGAGAGGGTCCGTTCGTTGCGGCCTGGCCTGCGGCGACGACTGCGCCGGCCGCCACGGCGAACACCGCGGCGCGGCCCTTGAGCGCGCTCGGCGGCGTCGGGATGCGGTGGGCGCCGCCACGGCGGGCCGGGGCATCCACGTCGACCGGATCGTTCTCGTAGTAGGTCTGGGCGCCGACGTCACGGAAGGGGGCCTGCCCGTAGTAGGACCGGTCGGCGTAGGACGGCGCGGCGGTCGGCTGGTCGTCGCCGTAGTGGTAGGGGGCGTCGGTGTAGTAGTCGGACTCGTAGTCGTAGTACCCGGACTCCGTGTAGTAACCGGAGTCTGCGGAGTAGCCAGCGCCTGCGTAGTGGTCGGTCTCCGATGATCCGTCGTGGACCCCACGGCTGGTGAGCTGACTGCTCGGGCTCATTCGCCGTTCCTCCCGTTCGTGACCTGACCGTTATTTCGACCAAAGGGACCGTAACGAAACGATCGCTGGGCTGGCAACCCATACGGGAGACACGCCCAGGCGCTGTGAGCGGCATCACAGTCTCACCTGCGGCAAAAGCGGAAACATTCCGCAGTTGCCCCGCCGATACAGAACATTTCGGTGTGTCACGGTCCGGTGACATACAGGTCGCGTAGCGTCGCCCCGTGTCGAATCGCCCCCCACCACTCCGATTCGGACTCGCGCTCTCCGTCCTGGGTGCCCTCGCCGTCGCGGCGGCGCCGCTGCTGCCGGTCGTGCGGGCCGGAACCGGCGACGTGGGATCCGCGATCCTCGTCGCCACGGTTGTCGCTGCGCTCACCGCGTCGGCGATCCCCGTCGCCGCCTTCGCGGTCGCGCGCCGATCGGCTACCGCAGCCGGCGCTCTGCTCGCCGGGGCCGGGGGTATCGCCGCGGGCGCAGCGCTCGCCGATCTCACCTTGTTCGTCGACGCGATCGACGCGAACCGGTTCGAACTCTTCCGTCCCGTGACTGCCGCGGCGCTCGCCGCCGGTCCCGGTTCCGCGATGCTGCTCGCCGGGCACCTGGGCTCGGTGCTCGCCGGTGTGGCCGGTGCGATCGCCGCGGCCGGCGCCCCGCACGCCCACGAGGGACCGGTCGGTACCCGGCCGGGCACGCCCGTCGTCGCCGGGATCGTCGGCGCCGCGACGGCGGTGGCCGTCGGGTTGCTCGCGCCGGTGGTCGTGTCGGCGGACCCGGTGATCGTCGCGCGCGGGGTGCTCGACGCTCCCGCGACCACTGCGCTCGGCGGTGTGCTCGCCGCGACGTTCGCGCTCGCCACCGTGGCGTGGGCGCTCGGTTCCGGAACGACGGCCGCCGCGTCGGGCGCGATCGCCGGGACCGGAGCGGCCGCGCTCGCCCTGCTCGCGCCACGATTCGCCGCGGGCCTGGCCGGGGACCGGCTCTCACCGACGCCGGCGACCGTTGCCGGAACCATCGCCGCGGTGCTCCTCGTCGTACTCGCCGCCGCGATGCCCGCGGCGAGTGCGCGGCGTGCCGCCCGTCCGGTCCGGCCGGGACCTGTCGGCGTTCTCCGCTCCGGCCGGGCACACGCCGTCGCCGGTGTCCTCGGTCTCGTCACCGCCGCGCTCGCCGTCGTCGGGGCACTGCTGCCCACGCTCTCCGTGCCGGCCGGCCACGACGTCCCGGACCTGCCGCAGACCCGCGTGCTGCTCGTCGCCGGGCTGCTGCTGGCGGCGCTGAGCGTGTGGCTGCTGCTGTCCGCATACGCCGAGACGGTGCGGCCGGCGGTCGCGGTGCCGATCGTCGCGGTCGTGGCGACGGCCGCCGCGGTGCTGCAGGCGTGGGTGGTGGCCGCGGATCTGCCGGGGGTCGGCGCCGGTCCGGGGACCACCGTCGTGTTCTGCGCCCTGGTGGGTGCGGCCGCCGCCGGTGTCGCGGTCCTCGTCGCGGGGGCCGCCGAGCGCGATCGGATCGACACCTCGGCCGACCGGCACGTCACCGCGCGCACGCGCGTGGTCGTCGCGGTGGCGGCCGTCGTGTGCGTCGTCGGGTCGGCCGTGCCCCTGTATCACGGTGCCGGGTCGGTGCTCGCCTATCCGTGGGGATACGACCTGTGGGGACGTGCATTGCTCGCGGTCGCGGTGGGCGTCGCCGCGGCGGTGGCGGTGCGGTCGCGACCCGCGCGAGGAGGGGCATTGCTGCTGGGTGCGGCCGGTGCGACGGCCGTGTACGCGTCCTCGTGGGCGCTGGTCCGGGGCGTGATCGAGGATCCGGTCGAGGTGGCCCGAGTGGCACCTGTCATCCTGGGGGCGGTGCTCCTCTTGGTTGCGGCGTCGCTCACACTCCGGGAGGAATCTCCGTGAGGTAGCTCGCGAGCCCTCGCACTCCGTGACATGCGCCACATGGCCCGAGTGCGATCGTTTCATGGGGCTTCCAAGTAACTAGAGTCCGAACCTGGCCCGCTCAAAACCCCCGAGCGGGCGTGAACGCAGACGAGACGGTGAGCAGATGGATCTCTTCGAATACCAGGCGAAGGAACTCTTCGCCAAGCATGACGTGCCGACGTCGGCCGGCCGTGTTACCGACACGGTCGCCGGTGCCCGCGAGATCGCGGAGGAAATCGGCAAGCCGGTGATGGTCAAGGCCCAGGTCAAGGTCGGTGGCCGTGGCAAGGCCGGTGGCGTGAAGTACGCCGCCACCGCAGACGACGCGCAGACCCACGCCGAGAACATCCTCGGCCTCGACATCAAGGGTCACATCGTCAAGAAGCTTCTGGTCGCCGAGGCCAGCGAGATCGCGGAGGAGTACTACATCTCCTTCCTGCTCGACCGCACCAACCGCACCTACCTGGCGATGTGCTCGGTCGAGGGTGGCATGGAGATCGAAGAGGTCGCCGCCACCAAGCCGGAGCGTCTCGCCAAGGTCCCCGTCGACGCCGTCAAGGGTGTCGACCTCGCCTTCGCCCGTGAGATCGCCGAGAAGGGCCACCTGCCCGCCGAGGTTCTCGACGCCGCGGCCGTGACCATCCAGAAGCTGTGGGAGGTCTTCGTCAAGGAAGACGCTCTCCTCGTGGAGGTCAACCCGCTCGTCCGTACGCCGGACGACCAGATCCTCGCGCTCGACGGCAAGGTCACCCTCGACGCCAACGCCGACTTCCGTCAGCCCGGCCACGCCGCGTTCGAGGACAAGGACGCGACGGATCCGCTCGAGCTCAAGGCCAAGGAGAACGACCTCAACTACGTCAAGCTCGACGGTGAGGTCGGCATCATCGGTAACGGCGCGGGTCTGGTCATGTCGACCCTCGACGTCGTCGCGTACGCCGGTGAGAAGCACGGTGGCGTGAAGCCCGCCAACTTCCTCGACATCGGTGGCGGCGCCTCCGCGGCCGTCATGGCTGCGGGCCTGGACGTCATCCTCAACGATGCGCAGGTCAAGAGCGTGTTCGTCAACGTCTTCGGTGGCATCACCGCGTGTGACGCCGTTGCCAACGGCATCGTCAAGGCTCTCGAGATCCTCGGTGACGAGGCCAACAAGCCGCTCGTCGTGCGTCTGGACGGCAACAACGTCGACGAGGGTCGCCGCATCCTCGCCGAGGCCAACCATCCGCTGGTCACGCTCGTCGCCACCATGGACGAAGCTGCCGACAAGGCTGCCGAGCTCGCCGCCGCAGCGAAGTAAAGGGACACACAGAACAATGGCAATCTTCCTTACCAAGGATTCCAAGGTCATCGTCCAGGGCATCACCGGCGGCGAGGGCACCAAGCACACCGCGCTGATGCTCAAGGCCGGCACCCAGGTCGTCGGCGGCGTCAACGCCCGCAAGGCCGGCACCACCGTGTCGCACACCGACAAGGACGGCAACCCGGTCGAGCTGCCGGTCTTCGGCTCCGTCGCCGAGGCCATGAAGGAGACCGGCGCGGACGTCTCGATCGCGTTCGTTCCCCCGGCCTTCTCGAAGGACGCCATCGTCGAGGCCATCGACGCGGAGATCCCGCTGCTCGTGGTCATCACCGAGGGCATCCCCGTGCAGGACTCCGCGTACGCGTGGGCCTACAACGTGGAGAAGGGCAACAAGACCCGCATCATCGGCCCCAACTGCCCCGGCATCATCACCCCGGGCGAGGCGCTCGTCGGCATCACCCCGGCGAACATCACCGGCAAGGGCCCGGTCGGCCTGGTGTCCAAGTCCGGCACCCTGACCTACCAGATGATGTTCGAGCTGCGTGAGTACGGCTTCTCGACCGCCATCGGCATCGGCGGCGACCCGGTCATCGGCACCACCCACATCGACGCCATCGAGGCGTTCGAGAAGGACCCGGAGACCAAGGTCATCGTCATGATCGGTGAGATCGGTGGCGACGCCGAGGAGCGTGCCGCCGACTACATCAAGGCCAACGTCACCAAGCCGGTCGTCGGCTACGTGGCCGGCTTCACCGCCCCCGAGGGCAAGACCATGGGCCACGCCGGCGCCATCGTCTCCGGTTCCTCGGGCACCGCGCAGGCCAAGAAGGACGCCCTCGAGGCGGCCGGCGTCAAGGTCGGCAAGACGCCGTCCGAGACCGCTGCTCTCGCACGCGAGATCCTGAAGTCCCTGTAAGCGGCTTCCGCCCTCCGTGCGCGGTTTCGGTAGTTCCCACTACCGAAACCGCGCACGACGCGTTTATCCGTCGATCCACTCCCGGCCGACGGGCTCCAGCTCCCCGGCGCCGGACGTCACCGACGCCACCACACTCGCCAGCTGCTCCGGGTCCCGCGCCGCGACCGTGAACTTCGCCCGGTCCTCGTACGACACCCCGAGCACACTCACCCCGCGACCGCGCAGTTCCGCATCGACACGGCCCGCGTCCCCGTGCCCGACCGCGAGGGTGAACACCTCCCGCCGCTCGCGCGGCACCAGCTGCGCCGAATCCAGCGCGACCGCGACGGCCCCCGAGTAGGCGCGCACGAGCCCGCCCGCCCCCAGTTTGATCCCCCCGAACCAGCGGGTCACGACCACCGCCACGTTCACCACGTCGCGGTGGTGCAGCACCTGCAGCATCGGGACGCCCGCGGTGCCGCCGGGCTCTCCGTCGTCACTGGACCGCTCGGCCCGCGAGGCCGGTTCGTCGCCGACGACGAACGCCCAGCAGTGATGCCGCGCATCCGGGTACAGACGGCGTTGCTCGTCGGTGAACGCGGCGGCGTCGGCAGCGGATTCGACCCGGCGCAGGGCGGCGAGGAAGCGCGAGTGCTTGACCTCCGTCTCCACGACCACGTCCCGTCCGGGCGCGAGTGTGTTCGGCATGCCTCCCATTGTGTCGATCGGTGCATACGCTGTTTCCAGTGCATCCGGAAGACACCGAGTGCACCCGACGACCGCAGGAGGAATCTCAATGAAGTTGTCAAGCCGCCGCGACGGTAGACGCGGGCTGGTAGACCGCCTCGTCGCGGAGCATCGCCCACAACACGTTCAC
>NZ_JBSFRG010000059.1:0-6347 GCF_053589115.1 Rhodococcus sp. NPDC003383
ACTGCACTCGACAGGGTGTGGGAGAGTAGGACACCGCCGAACACCCGTTACCGAAGACCCCCACCGATTCCGGTGGGGGTCTTCGGCTTTCCCGGGTCCGGGTGTTCCGGTCCCGGCCGGTGACCAACAGTGTGCGTCCGGCTGCCGGTGTGTCGCTGGGATTCACCCGCGGATCTACGGCGATCTGCCCCCTCACTCGGAGAGGTGGGCGAGGATGTGGACGATCGTCGTTTCGGCGCGGCCGCGCAGAGCGATCCGATCGTGCGGAGTCCACAGTGCGCCTTCGGAATCCGACGCGGCATCGACGGCGCGCCCGGAGGCTGCGACCCTTCCGGGGACCGACTTCGCCAGCTCCGACAACCGTGCCGCCTCGTTGACCGGATCACCGATCACGGTGTATTCGAAGCGTTCCCGTGCCCCCACGTTCCCGGCGACCGCCCGTCCGGCGGCCACGCCGATGCCGGCTCGGCACTCGGGGACCTCGGTGAGGATGCGGAGGGCGATCTCGCGGGCGGCGCGCAGGGCGGAGCCGGCAGCGTCGTCGGTTTCGACGGGTGCGCCGAAGATTGCCAGGGCGGCATCGCCTTCGAACTTGTTGACGAAGCCGCCGGCGCGGTGCACTTCGTCGACGACGACCTCGAAGAACCGGTTGAGCAGCGCGACGACCTCGGCCGGCGGTCGGCTCGCGGCCATCGCAGTGGAACCGATGATGTCGACGAACAGCACCGCCACATCCCGTTCTTCTCCGCCGAGGACATCTGCATTGGCGAGCGCGGCCGCCGCGACCTCGCGTCCGACGTGCCGGCCGAAGACGTCTCGCAGTCGTTCGCGTTCGCTCAGTCCTTCGGCCATCCGATTGAACCCGGCCTGTAGTTCGCCGAGGGCGGTGCCGTCGTACACCACGACCCTGGTGTCGAGGTCGCCCTGCTCGATTCGGGTCATGCCGGCCCGCACGGATTCGATGGGCGCGATGCTCGCGCGCACACTGAGCCACATCAGCAGGGCACCGACGACGAGCGCGATCGAGCCGATCGTCAGGATCGTCACCGCGAACCGGGTGGGAGTGACGGGCCGGATGAAGCTGAACACCGCGACCAGGAGCAGCCCCACGATCGGGACGGCGCTGCCCAGTCCCCACGCGAGCATGAATCTGCCGCCGGCACTCGCCGGCCGTCGGTTCACCGGCCCACCCGCTTCGAGTGCGCGGGCCGCTACCGGGCGCAACGCAAACTCACCGAACAGGTAGACGAAGCCGCACACGGTCAGACCGGCCAGGGTGATCGTCAGGGAGACCTTGGGGATCGTCGTCGGATCGACGATGCCGAAACACGTCGTGAACAGGACCAATCCGATGAACCAGAGCGTTCCCTGCTGAAGGGTGAGCCGCCACGGCAGGCGGAGCGCAGCCCGCTTCTGAGTGTCGGTCGGGGGCCGGTCGTCGAGCGCCCAGCGCAGTTGCTCGAGTCCGAGCCTGGTGCCGCGCACCGTTCCGACGACCATCGCGACGAGTACGTAGACGGGTGCGATCACGGCGACGACGACGAGAAATTCGCGGGTGAGCACCGTCGGGCCGGGGACCACCACGTTGATCAGCACGGCGGCGATGGCCGCCCCGAGGAAGTGCGTGCCGAGCAGCGAGAAGGTCAACAGGGTCTGGATTCGGATGCGTTGCCGCCGAACCGGTTCGGCGGGCTCACCGAGGATCGGGGAACCGAGTGGCGCGTCACTTGCACGGCGTACGGGCATAGTCGTTGGAGACTAGTCGTTTAGACGATATGAGGGGCTGGGCTGGGGCCTCACTCACATGTGAACGTGGGTTGCCGGCAGGAAACGGGTCCTGGCCGGTGGAGCCACAGATGTGGGAGGCCCCAGCAATGAATCAGCGTACGAGTGTAGGGCTGGACGTGCACGCACGATCGGTGGTCGCCTGCGGCCTCGACGGCCGGACCGGTGAGCTGTTCGAACGCCGTTTGACGCCGGCGCATCACGATCTGCTCGACTGGATCCACACGCTTCCCGGCCCGGTAGCGGTGACCTACGAAGCCGGACCCACCGGGTTCGGACTGGCCCGGTTCCTGTCCACCGAGGGCATCGAATGCCTGGTCGCGGCCCCGTCGAAACTGCAACGTCCACCGGGAGACCGCGTCAAGACCGATACGATCGACGCCCGGCATCTGGCCCGGCTGCTGCACCTGCAGCAGATCGTCGCGGTGACGGTCCCCAGTGTCGAGCAGGAGGCAGCTCGCGACCTGGTGCGAGCCCGCGAGGATTGCCGCTGCGATCTCATGGCGGCCCGCCATCGGATATCGAAACTGCTTCTGCGGCAGGGAATTGTCTACTCCGGCGGTCACGCATGGACGCAAACGCATGATGCCTGGTTGCGCGCCCAGCGTTTCGATCCACCGGGTCTGCAGCTGGCATACGAGAGCGCCTACGAGACCATGCTCGCCGTAGTGGACCGACGCGATCGTCTCGATGCGGCAATCGAGACGATGGCCGCGGACAGCGAGTACACGCCGGTGGTCACCCGTCTCGCGTGCCTGCGCGGAATCTCGACATTGACCGCATTCGGGTTGGCGGTGGAGATCGGTGACTGGCAGCGTCTGACGGGACGCTCGATCGGCGCGTATCTCGGGTTGGTGCCCACCGAGCATTCGTCCGGTTCGGTGCGATCACAAGGGTCGATCACCAAGACCGGCAACGGGCATGCCCGACGACTGCTGATCGAGGCCGCCTGGCACCACCGGCCCCGGTATCTGCCGGGAGTGACCCTGCGGCGCCGCTGGGACAAGGCATCTCCGGCCGCGCGAGCTCGTGGACAGCAGGCGAATCGGCGGCTGCACGAGCGGTGGGTCGGGTTCGACGTCCGGCGCAAACGCCCCGCGGTGGCCAACACCGCGATCGCCCGTGAACTCGCCGGCTGGTGTTGGTCACTGGCGGTGCTCGAAACCTGACAAGAACGGTTCCCGCTGCACATCCGGTCGGCGAGTATGGTCCTCGACCCGTCGGTCGGCAAGGTCGGTTCTCCTCGCTGCGCTGCGGGGACTCCACCTTGCCCCACTCCGTGGTCGACGACCGACGGAGCACGGACCGGGCCCGCACGGGGGAACCTCGACACGTCCGACTGAATCATCCGGGTCGGTGGCGGCAGCGTCAGGGAGTGATCCGCGCACGCACTATGAGCAATCCAACCCCTCGAGGTGGATCACGCTCGACGTTAGACGAGCGAGCCGCTCCCAGCCGAATAACCGTCCTGCGGTACCCAACCCGCGCATATCAGAGTGACCACGCGTCGGAACCGACACGCTCGTCACCACCCGAAAATTCAGCCGGACCCCAGAGGCGGCGCCCCGCGACGACGGTCCCCGGCGCCGCCTCACCCTGCATTCTTGACAAAGCGACGTCCATATCAGTGCGTGGCACGGGGCATCCATTAGGGTGGCAGGAGTGCGCCTAGTGATTGCCCGCTGCCGAGTCGACTACATCGGACGCCTGACGGCACACCTGCCGACGGCGCGACGCCTGCTGCTGGTCAAGGCCGACGGTTCGGTGAGCGTCCATGCCGACGACCGTGCCTACAAGCCGCTGAACTGGATGAGCCCGCCGTGCTGGATGGCCGAGGAGCCGACCGAGGACGCGGAGGCTCTGTGGGTGGTCACCAACAAGGCAGGTGAGCAACTGCGCATCACGATCGAGGAGATCGAGCACGATTCGAGTCACGAACTGGGCGTCGATCCGGGCCTGATCAAGGACGGTGTGGAGGCGCACCTGCAGGAGCTGCTCGCCGAGCACGTCCATACATTGGGCCCCGGGTACACGCTCATCCGACGGGAGTACCCGACGGCGATCGGCCCGGTCGATCTGCTGTGCCGGGACGCGGACGGCGGCACGGTGGCGGTCGAGATCAAGCGACGCGGCGAGATCGACGGGGTCGAACAGCTCACCCGCTATCTCGAACTCCTCAACCGGGATCCGCTGCTGGCGCCGGTGACGGGCGTGTTCGCGGCGCAACAGATCAAACCGCAGGCCAAGACTCTCGCCACCGACCGGGGCATCCGCTGCCTCGTCCTCGACTACGAGGCGTTGCGCGGAACCGAGAGCACCGAGTTTCGGTTGTTCTGATCATGCCGCGCCGCAACCGAGCTCAGCCGCCGCGGCAACGCGGGCAGAACCTGCACGCGTCCGCGACCGTCCGCACCGAGTACGGGCCGGCGGGCGCCGAGTCGGAACGGTTCACCGTACGCACGGTGCCGGGGTCGCGAGCGACCAAGTCGTATCGGTGCCCGGGATGCGACCACGAGATCGCGCCGGGCACCGCGCATGTGGTCGCCTGGTCGACCGATGCGCTCGGTGGCGCGGACGACCGCCGGCACTGGCACACCGGATGCTGGTCGGGACGCGCGACTCGCAGTCCGACGAGACGCTGGTCGTAGTCGCCGGACGCGGGTCGAACACGCGCGATTCGGCTACCTGCGTGCCTTGCTGGTGACCGCGGGGGAACGACCCCGATCGCCCGCCACTGCCGGCATCCGCTCGGTTTCGTCGCCGGACCGGTCGTTGTTCGCCGTCGACTCGGGGGCCGAAGCCTCGGCATCGTCCGACCCTGCGCTGTCGGCTTCCGCTCGGTCGGTGCGGTCGTCCTGTGTCGACTGCCCGTCGCGGTCGAGCAGCTCGCCTTCCCGCGTGACCGCGGCGAGCATCGACGGAACGGATTCGAGTTGCTCGCGTACCCCGTCGAGCTGGGTGAGGATCCGGCTGCGCAGCACGCGCAGCTCCTCGGTGAGATCGCGGGCGTTGGCGATCTTGCGCTCCGACTGTTCGGTCGCGACGGCGAGACGTCGTGCGGCTTCCTGGGTCGCCTGCTCGACGCGCCGGTCGGCCTCGGCCTTGCTGGTGCGCTCGAGTTCGTCGAGCGCACCGAGCAGCTTGGACCGACGCTCGCCCATCGTGATCTCGAAGTCCTGCTGGACCTGTGCGCGCTTGGCTTCGGCTTCCGCGGCGAGCCGGTCGCGTTCCGCCTCGGCGGCGGCGATGATGCGATTGGCCTCGGCGCGTGCCGCGGCCATCGTCTCCGCATGTTCCTCTTCGAACGCGACGCGCCGCCGCTCGAGCTCGGCGATCTTCGCTTCGTAGTCGCCGCGCAGACGGATGCCTTCCTGCTCGGCGAGCGAGATCATTTCCGCCGCTTCGGCTTCCGCGCGCGCCCGAAGCTCGGACGCCTCGTCGGACGCCAGCCGGAGCATCCGGGAGATGCGATCGCTCATCCCCTCGGCGGTCGTCGGAGGCACCGACAACCGATCGACGTCCCTGCGCAGTTCGTCGATCTCGTTGCGGGCGTTCTCGAGCTGACGGGACAGGTCGCGGGCCTGAGCCGCGGCGGCGTCCCGGTCGGTCGCGGTCACCCGCAGCTCGGCCTCGAACCGTGCGAAGTAGTTGGTCACCTCGTCGCGGTCGAAGCCCTTGCGCACGATGGAAAACGGGAGATGGCTGGGGGTGCG
The DNA here is from genome assembly GCF_053589115.1 of Rhodococcus sp. NPDC003383. Lineage (NCBI taxonomy): Bacteria > Bacillati > Actinomycetota > Actinomycetes > Mycobacteriales > Nocardiaceae > Rhodococcus > Rhodococcus sp. NPDC003383. The sequence continues at coordinate 5,499 of NZ_JBSFRG010000059.1, forward strand.
ATCGCGATCGAAGACCATGGCGTCAATCTACCCGGTCGGTGAGGCTCGGGCGGCGGGCGATCCCGCGTTGTGATAAGCGCCGCGTCGAGGACTCAGTGGTGAACGTCGGCGGCCGGCTCGACGAGCTCGACGAGCACACCACCGGCGTCCTTCGGATGCAGGAAGTTGATGCGCGAATCGGCGGTTCCGCGGCGCGGTGCGTCGTACAGCAGCCGCACACCCTGCTCACGGAGAATGGTCGACACGGCGTCGAGATCGCTGACGCGGTAGGCGAGCTGCTGGAGTCCCGGGCCGCTGCGGTCGATGAACTTCGCGATCGTCGAGTTCTCGTTCAGCGGTGCGAGGAGCTGGATCGCGGTGGAACCCTCGGGGGAACCGGGCACCGACAGCATCGCCTCGCGCACGCCCTGCTCCTCGTTGACCTCCTCGTGGGTGGAGACCAGGCCGAGGTTCTCGGCGTACCAGGTGAGGGCGGCGTCGAGGTCGGGCACCGCGATGCCGACGTGATCGATGGCGGTGACGAGGCCGGAGGCCAGCACGGCGCCGGTTGCGGGGGAATGGGAGGACGACTCAGTCATGTTCTAGACGGTAGCGCTAACGTTAGATCAGATCACGCCGGGAGGTCGCTTCCGGCACAACCCCAGGAACGCGCCAGGCTGCTGTTCCTCGAGACCTCGGAGGAATTCCCCGTGACCACTTCAGTCATCGTTGCCGGTGCCCGTACCCCGATGGGCCGTTTGCAGGGCGCGTTGAAGGATTTCTCGGGGTCGGATCTGGGTGGGGTCGCGATCAAGGGGGCACTGGCCAGGGCCGGGGTCGCCCCGGAGCAGGTGGAGTACGTGATCATGG
>NZ_JBSFRG010000060.1:0-6228 GCF_053589115.1 Rhodococcus sp. NPDC003383
GAGCGATGAAAGCCATGTCCGACGTCCCTGGGTGGTTCGAAGCCTACGGCCGTCGCCCAGTTCGAACCCCCTGAAAGAAAGGTAAGGATCGATGAGGAGCACTCCCGCAGCGACGGCAAGCACCCACTTCGACGTATTGATCATCGGAGCCGGAATCTCGGGTATCGGCGCTGCCTGCCATCTGAAGATGCGTCGCCCGGATACTTCGTTCGCGATTCTGGAAGGCCGCGACACGATCGGGGGAACCTGGAGCCTGTTCCGGTACCCGGGCATCCGCTCCGATTCGGACATGCCCAGTTTCGGTTTCGGCTTCAAGCCCTGGACGCATCGCAAGTCGATCGCCGACGGCCACATCATCATGGACTACCTGCAGGAGGCGGTCGCCGAAAACGGTGTGGCGGAACACATCCGATTCGGCTACCGGGTACTCGAGGCGGAGTTCTCCTCCACGGAGGGACTGTGGACGGTGACGGCACGGCATTCCGGCACCGGAGCACTGACCGAATTCACCGCGCGGTTCCTGTTCTCGGGAACCGGATACTACGACAACGAATCCGGGTTCACCCCCGAGTTCGCCGGAGTCGAGGACTTCGCCGGGACACTGGTCCATCCGCAGCACTGGCCCGAGGACCTGGACTACGCGGGCAAGCGCGTGGTCGTGATCGGAAGCGGCGCAACGGCTGTGACCTTGATTCCCTCGATGGCGGCCGAAGCGGGCCACATCACCATGCTGCAACGATCACCGAGCTATGTGCTCTCGCTTCCCGCCGAGGACGCGATCGCGAACACGTTGAACACGGTGCTCGGCCCCGAGCGTGCGTATCGAATCGTCCGGCGCAAGAACATCATGCTCAACCGTGGGATCTACAAGGCATGCATGCGCGCCCCGAAGCTGATGCGCAAGCTGTTGATCGCCAACGTGCGTCGACAGTTGCCCCGGCACTTCGATGTCGACACCCACTTCACCCCGCGGTACAACCCGTGGGAGCAGCGGTTGTGCATGGTTCCCAACGGTGATCTGTTCAAGGCGATTTCGTCGGGGCAGGCATCGGTGGTCACCGACCGGATCGAACGATTCACCGAGACCGGAATCCGGCTGGAATCGGGCCGGGAACTGGCCGCCGACATCATCGTCACGGCAACCGGGCTGACCATGTCGCCCTTGGGCAAGATCGCGCTCGCCGTCGACGGAAAGCCGGTGCATCTGCCGGACACCACCGTTTACAAGGCCATGATGCTCTCCGGGGTGCCCAACTTCGCGTTCGCCATGGGGTACACGAACATCGCCTGGACGCTCAAGGTCGATCTGGTCTGCGAGCACTTCTGCCGACTGCTCGACCACATGGATGCACAGGGACACACCGTCGTCGAACCCGTACTCGACGATCCCGACATGGAGCGGGTCCCCCTTCTCGACCTGAGTTCGGGCTACATCCAGCGGGGAGTCGCCGCGTTCCCGCGGGCAGGTACCCGTGGCCCGTGGACGGCGGAGATGGCCTACGAATCAGATGTCGAACGGCTTCGCGTGGGCCCGGTCGAGGATCCCGCGTTGAGATTCACCTCCACTCGCTCGAGCGTGCTCGCAGGGTAGGGAGAAGGACGATGAGACACGAGCTGACTTTCACGAGCCACGGAATCACCTGTGCCGCCTGGCACCTACCGGCGAGCACCGGCGTTCTTGCCGGTGAGGCGGGCCGGCCCTGCATCGTCCTGGGGCACGGCTTCGGCGGCACCCGCGACACCGGTCTGCTCGCCTTCGCCGAGGCTTTCGCAGCCGCCGGTATCGACGCTTTCGTGTTCGACTACCGCGGTTTCGGCGACTCCGCCGGGGAACCTCGTCAGGATGTCGCGTTCCGCCGGCAGCGGCAGGACTACCACGCGGCCGTCGACACGGCCCGCCACCTGCCCGGGGTCGATCCCGGCCGAATCGTGTTGTGGGGCACGTCCTACTCGGGCGGACACGTCGTCGCGGTCGCCGCCCAGGACCAGCGCGTCGCGGCGGTGGTGTCCATGAATCCGGCCACCGACGGGCTCGCCGCCCTCGTACAGATCGCGCGCTACGCCGGGGTGAGCCAACTCGTCCGCGCCACAGGGCACGGATTGCGCGATGTGGCGCGCGCTCTAACCGGCCGGTCGCCCTATCACGCGCCCGTCGTCGCGCAGCCCGGGTCGACAGCGATCATCAGCACGCCGGGCGCCGAGGAGGCCTATCTTTCGATGGCCGGGCCCACTTGGCGCAACGAGGTCTGCGCACGCACGGGCCTGGAAGTCGGGCTGAACCGTCCGACCACCTACGCCTCCCGGCTGACGTGCCCGCTGCTGGTGCAGGTCGGCACCGACGATCGTGTCGCCCCGCCCGACGCCGCGCGCCGCACCGCACGCAAGGCCGGCAGGTGGGCGCAGCTGCGTGAGTACCCCGTCGATCACTTCGACTTCTACCGGGGCGAATGGCACCGGCGGGTGCTTGCCGATCAACTCGACTTCCTCGCCCGCGTACTCCGGCCCGAGAGGATCGCTGTCGCTCTATGACAGCTTTCGCCGGCCTGCCGGCGTCGAACCGTACCGGTTGCGGCCGCTGCGATGCGAGGTGCGACGAGGACTGTGCTCGCGGTGGGGGACGAACTCCGACGTCAACATGGCGTACGCCGCGGGTACGACGTACCGGGGTTCGAACAGGACGTAGCGACGACCTGCGGCGGCATGGAACTTGTGCAGGTATCGGTACAGCGATTCGAGAGCGATCACCGAGTTGCCCAGCCGCAGCGCGGTCCGCAGCGTCCGCTGTCGCACGCCGGTTCCGGCGTCGGCGAACAATCGGGGAAACGGGGCGAAGGCCAACGACACCGACGTTCCACCCCGGCGGCGGACATGCTCGACGACATCGACGATCATGCGTTCGTCGGTGCCGTTGGGAGCCCGGGTGCTGCGCCACGGGACGTCCAGGCTCCACTCGTTTCCGTGGTGCGCGGTGCCGTATCGCTGGAACCCGACCGGGCGACCGTGCCGGTCACGCGCAACGACGATCATCATCCCCGGAAGCACACCGTCGAGCAGGTGGTCGAGAATCATCGAGAATCCCCGACGCTGATGTCCGCCGCGGGTCTCGGCGACGATCGCGAGCAACTGCCGGCGCAGTGCCGCGGAAACGTCTCGCTCGGAGAGGATCTCGGTACTCAACCCGGCGTTCCGGCTCCTCTGCACCGCCTGCCGCAGATTCCGGAATCGCCGTCCGTCGAGCGAGAATCGGGACACGTCCACGACGACATCGCACCCGATGTCCACCGCGCGTAGCGGCGAGCGTCCGTCCCGGTTCTGCCACAACCGTGCCGTGTGCTCGCTCGCCGCGAGAACCGCCACCCGCCAGCCTCGAGCCTCGGCGAAGGTGGTGAATCGCGTCGGCAGGTTGCCGAATGCCCGCGCATCACCGACCGGATCCCCGGAAACCACGGCGACGCCCGCGCGGGTTCGATAGGCGATCGCTGCGGTTCCGGAGGGGTCGAAGAAGTAGGACTTGGCGGAGTTCAGTGCGAACGGTGCCAGCGGATCACCCGCGGTCCGTTGTACGAGAGCCTCGATGCGGGGGTGTTCCTCGGGTTGCGGGACGCTGGGGACCGGCCACACGAGCACCCACCCGGACACCACGACCAGGACGAACCCCAGGTGAGGACGCCCCTCGGCACAGCCGAGATCTGCCAGGAGCAGACACACGATCGCGGCGGTCACGTGCGTCGGAGTCAGCGGGCGGTGCAGAGTCGTCCCACGTGCGGTGAGTCCCACCGCGATGACCACGGCGACCACCCATCCGGTGCCGGTCTCCGCTCGGGATGCCGAGACGCCGAACGCGACGATCCCGAGCAGATAGACGCCCAGCCCGGTGTGCTGGGCTGTCCTCTCCGCCCACGAGGCGGTCGGTTGCAGCGTCGTCACGAGTACTGCCTCGAAGTCCGGCTTCGGTGAAACGGGAACCGCTCGATGATCTCCACGGTAGCCGTCCGCGCCGCGACCCATCGGGGAGTCTGCGACCTGCCCCTCTCAACCCGCCTCGGAACGTAACGGTCGGTCTGTACTCTCGATTGTCAGTACGCAGGGGTGCCGGCTCGACGAAAGACGAGGACTTCTCATGCTCACTCGAACCCTGGCTGTTGCTGCGATGGTCGTCGGCAGTGCTCTGATGGCGGCGACGGGTGCGTCGGCTGCCCCGGATGACGACCCGTACGGCTTCAACGCAGTTCGCGATCGGACCGACTACTTCGTCGCACCCCTCGACCCCGGTGCACTGTTCGGTGAGAACAGCTACAAGCCGATCATCCTGAGCCCCTACGGCGCTACGCGGAAGATCGAGTGCCGCGGCGACGGGCACTACGTCCAGATCCACGAGTGCGTTCAGTACGACACGAACTATGTCGCGCACGAACTTCGGTTGATTCCCAACCCGATCCGTCCGATCTACGTGTACTTCTGACCGGTGCTTCACCGGTGTGCCTTTGTGGCGGTCCTGACCGCCACAAAGGCACACCGGCGGCGGAGCCGCACCTCAGCCGACGTAGCCGAGTTCCTTCAGCAGGGCCAGGCCCTGATCGGCCGTCTTGGTGGAGAACTGCATGAGCAGCCCGCGCGACTTGTCGACCACCTCGAATATCACGGTGGAACTGTTCGGGATGTAGCCGACGATGCGGTTCCCGTCCGGCGACTCGATCGTGGTGTACGTGCCGGTCTTGTTGTCCCGCAACTCGATCAGGTGCGAACGCGCGTACCGGTCGTCCCGCCACGCGGTGACACCGAGATACTCGTTGGCCTTCATGCCGATCGTCTTGCCGAGGTTCGAGTTCACGTTGATCAGGCAACGCACCTGCAGTGCCGAGCTGTCGGGTGCGAAGCCGGACTTCTCACACGCCGTCGACGACGTGATCAGTTTCGCCGGCAGCAGAGTGGTCACGTCGTCGGTGGATTCACTGATGAACGTCGAATCCGCAGTGGCGGCCGGAGCGGAGCCGTTCAGAGGTTCGGTGCTGTTGATCGCCACGGCGGCACCGGACTGCGGCGCGGCCGCGGACGCGGAGCCCGTGTCCGGGCGGGTGACGAAGAAGAACGCACCGGCAGCGACGAGTACCGCGGCGACCGCCACACCCGCGATCGCCAGCGGCGTTTGCGACTTCCGCGGCGCGGCGGCGGCAGCGGACGGCTGAGCGAAGGAAGCGCCGGGAATTCCGGGCGACGTCCGCGCGGGACCACCCGGTCGGGCCGGGCCACGCTCGATCACCTCGGTGTCGCGCAACGGAATCGGGTCGGTGGCGCGTCCGCCGGCGACGAACCCGGCCGCGCCCTTGGCGACGACGGTTTTCGGGTCGTCGAGGGTGGCGATCGGGCCGAGCTCGGCCAGGCGCCGGTGCACATACGGGATCCGCGAGGAGCCGCCGGTCAGATACAGCGCCTGCAACCGGCCGCGGTCGATGCCGGCCTCGCGCAGCACCGTCGCGGCCAGCTGCACCCCGCGGGTGATCTGCGGTTCGATCAGCTGCTCGAACTCCTCCCGGGTCAGGGTCAGGGTCAGGTCGGCGCCGTGGCCGGTCACCCGGATCGTCGCCGACGGGGCGTCGGAGAGCAGTTCCTTGGCGCGGCGGATCTGATCGTCGAGGGTGCGGCGGGTATCGAGCCCGGCGGGGCTGCGCAGCCACGCCACCAGCTGCGGGTTCTCGTCGGCCAGGTGCTGCTCGACCCAGCGCGAGACGGTGGCGTCGAGGTTCTTGCCGCCGAGGGCGTTGTCGCCGCCGGCGCGCAGCACCTCGAAGGTCCACTCGTCGGTGGCGGTGAGCACCGCCACGTCGCAGGTGCCGCCGCCGAAGTCGAACACCGCGATGGTCGAGCCCTTGACGATCTTGGCGTCGTGCTGGCGCGAGTAGTAGAACGCCGCGGCGCGGGGTTCGGAGATCAGCGACACGCGCCCGCCCAGGCCGGCGGAGGTGGCGGCCTCGCGCAGCACCGTCAGTTCCCGGCCGGACCAGGCCTCGGGGTGGGTGAGCACCACCTCGGACGGGGGCTGGTTGTTGTGGGCGGCCAGGGCGCGGGTGTGCACGGTGCGCAGCACCGCGGCGATGGTCGCCGCGACCGGCAGGTGGTGGCCGCGTACCGGCACCGACCGGTCGGACACGTGGGCCTTGGGGGCGGCGACGAAGCCGGCGGGGTCGACGGTGGCCTGGTTGACGGCGACCTCGCCGGTGGCGATGCCGC
>NZ_JBSFRG010000061.1:0-4831 GCF_053589115.1 Rhodococcus sp. NPDC003383
GGGGGTGTTCGCCGATGTGCTCGGGGTGGAGCGGGTCGGTGCGGATGACGATTTCTTTGCGTTGGGTGGTAATTCGCTGATCGCGACCCAGGTCGTCGCGCGGATCGCCGCGGCACTCGACGTCCAGCTCGGCGTGCGCACGGTGTTCGAGTCTCCGACGGTTTCCGAACTGGCGCAGGCTATTTCGGAGTCGCGCGCCGGAGATCGCCGACGGCCGGCGCTCGTTCGCTACCCCCGTCCGGACGAGATTCCGCTCTCGCTGGCTCAGCAGCGGATGTGGTTCCTCAACCAGTTCGACCCGTCCGCCGCCACCTACAACCTGCCGTTCGTGCTGCGCATGGAGGGCAACGTGGACGTCGAGGCGCTCCGGGCGGCGCTGTACGACGTCGTGGAGCGGCACGAGTCGCTGCGCACCGTCTTCCCCGAATCGGGTGCCGGGGCGTACCAGCTGATCCTGCCGATCGGGGACGTCGACCTCGGTCTCGAGGAGGAGTTCGCCGGTCCCGACGAGCTTCCCGGAGTCCTCGCCGAGTTCGCATCGGCGGGATTCGATGTCTCCCAAGAGATTCCGGTTCGCTGCCGACTGTTCCGCATGGGTGCGAACGAAGTCGCGCTCGCCATGGTCATCCACCACATCGCGGCCGACGGCGTGTCCTTCGGTCCGCTCGCGCGCGACATGGCGGCGGCCTATGTCGCACGCACCGAATCGACCGAAGCGACCTGGGCGCCGCTGTCCGTGCAGTACGCCGACTACACCCTGTGGCAGCGCGACGTCCTCGGTGACGAGGCCGACCCGACCTCGCTCGCCGCGATGCAGATCGAATACTGGTCGAACCAGCTCGCCGGGATCCCCGAACAGCTCGACCTGCCCTCGGACCGGCGACGGCCGGCGGTGCAGTCCTTCGTGGGTCGCCGCGTCGGGTTCGACATCGACGCACGCACCTACCGCGCACTCGAGGAACTTGCTCGCGAACAGAATGTTTCGCTGTTCATGGTCATGCACTCGGCGCTGGCGGTCCTGCTCGCCCGGCTCTCCGCCACGGAGGACATCGCCGTGGGGACCCCGATCGCCGGTCGTGGCGAGGAAGCCCTCGACGACCTGATCGGCATGTTCGTCAACACCCTGGTGCTGCGGACCCGGATCGTCCCGAAGACGTCGTTCACGGAGCTGCTGCAGCAGGTGCGGGAGATCGACCTGGGGGCCTTCGCCAACGCGGATGTGCCGTTCGAGCGGCTCGTCGAGGTCCTCAAGCCGGCACGTTCGCAGTCCCGGCACCCGCTGGTCCAGGTCGTGCTGGCCTACCAGAACATGGGGAACACCAGTCTCGAACTGCCCGGTCTGACGATCGAGGCGAGCGAGGTCGACGTCGACGTCGCAAAGTTCGATCTGCAGCTGACCCTGTCCGAACGCACCGACAGCACCGGCGCGACCGTCGGTCTCGGGGCCGAATTCGTCTATGCCACAGATCTGTTCGACGTCTCGACGGTGCGTGGCTTCGCCGAGCGGTTCCAGCGCCTGCTCGGGGCCATCGTCGCCGATCCGAAGCGGTCCGTCGGCGATCTCGAGATCCTCGATGTGGGTGAGCGGCGCGCGCTCGTCTCCACGACCGGTGCCGGCGGTGCCGAACCGGCCACCCTGGCCCGGTTGCTGACCGACGCCGCTTCCCGGAACCCGGACGGCACGGCCCTCGTCTCGGGAGACCGGACGCTGACCTATCGCGAACTCGACGCGGTCTCTTCGCAATTCGCGCGCATGCTGATCGCCCGCGGAATCGGCCCCGAGTCCGTGGTGGCGATCGCGGTGCCGCGGTCGATCGATTCGGTGATCTCGTGGTGGGCGGTCGCCAAGTCCGGTGCCGCCTTCGTTCCGGTGGACCCGAACTACCCCGCCGACCGTATCGAGCACATGATCGTCGATTCGGGTGCCGAGCTGGGCCTGACGACGGAGCAGTACCGGTCGGTCCTGCCGGGTGGCGTCACCTGGCTCGCGGTCGACGACGCCGAATTCCTCGGCGACCGCGCGGTCGCCTCGCCGGCTCCGATCACCGACGCGGACAGGATCCGCCCGCTGCGCCTGGACAACCTCGCGTACCTGATCTACACCTCCGGTTCCACGGGCACCCCGAAGGGTGTCGCGGTCACCCACTCCGGCCTCGCCGGATTCGAGGCCGAACAGCGGGACCGGTACGGCATCGGGCCGTCCTCGCGCACACTGCATTTCGCCTCGCCCAGCTTCGACGCGTCGATTCTGGAGTTGCTGCTCGCGACCGCCGGTTCGGCGGCGATGGTGATCGTCCCGACCTCCGTCTTCGGTGGCAGCGACCTGGCGGACGTGCTGGTCCGCGGCCGGATCACGCACGCGTTCGTCACCCCTGCGGCCCTGGGATCGGTGGATCCCACCGGTCTGCCGGACCTGCGCGTCGTCGTGGTCGGCGGCGAAGCGTGCTCGCCGGAACTCGTCGCCCGGTGGGTGCCGGGCCGGTCGATGTTCAACGCGTACGGGCCGACCGAGGCGACCGTCGCGTCCAACATCTCCGACGCGCTGGTCGCGGGCGAGCCGATCGTCATCGGCGGCCCGATCCGCGGCGTGACGACCTACGTGCTCGACTCGAGGCTCGGCCCGGTGCCGGAGGGCGTCGTCGGTGAGCTCTACATCTCGGGTGCGGGTGTGGCCCGCGGATACCACGCCCGCGCGGGCCTGACGGCCGAACGGTTCCTCGTGGATCCGTTCGCCGGAGACGGCCGGCGCATGTATCGCACGGGTGACCTGGTGCGCTGGGTGCCCGGGGCGCCGACGCCGCGTATCGAGTACGTCGGCCGCAGCGACTTCCAGGTGAAGATCCGCGGTTTCCGCATCGAACTCGGTGAGATCGACGCGACCCTCGCAGCGCACGAGGACGTCGACTTCGCGGTGACGGTCGGCCACACCGGTGTGTCCGGCACGGCCCAGCTCGTCTCGTACGTGACGGCCGTGCCGGGGCGTTCGGTGCGCGTGGACGCGCTGACGGCGTTCGTCGCCGATCGCCTGCCCTCGCACATGGTGCCCGCGGCGATCGTCGTCCTCGACGAGGTCCCGCTGACCCCGCAGGGCAAGCTCGACCGGAAGGCGTTGCCCGCGCCGGTTTTCGAGACCAAGGTGTTCCGCTCCCCGTCGACCCCCGTCGAGGAGATCGTCGCCAACACGTTCGCCGACGTGCTCGGCGTGACGCGGGTCGGCGTCGACGACGACTTCTTCGAGCTGGGCGGCAACTCCCTCATCGCGACCCAGGTCGTCTCGCGGCTCGGTGCCGCGCTGCACACCACGGTCCCGGTCCGGGCGCTGTTCGAGGCCTCGACCGTCGAAGCGCTCGCTGCCCGGGTCGAGCAGCATGCCGGTGCCGGCGGTCGCGCCGCACTGGCACCGATGGAGCGCCCGGACCGGATCCCTCTGTCGCTCGCGCAGCAGCGCATGTGGTTCCTCAACCGTTTCGACACGGGCTCGGCGGTCAACAACATTCCGGTCGTGATCCGGCTCAGCGGTGAACTCGACATCATCGCGCTGCAGGTCGCGGTCATCGACGTGACCGAGCGGCACGAGTCGCTGCGGACGATCTTCCCGGACTCGCCGGACGGCCCGCGGCAGGTCGTGCAGGAGGCGGTGCAGACCGTTCCCGACCTGACACCCGAGCAGGTCACCCCGGAGGAACTCCAGGACAAGCTGTTCAAACTCGCTTCCGTCGGCTTCGACGTGACCTCCGAAGTTCCGATGCACGCCCGGCTGTTCGAGATCGGTGAACGCGACTACGTCCTCGGCATGGTCGTCCACCACATCTCCGCGGACGGCTGGTCGATGGGGCCGCTCGCCCGGGACGTCATGGTGGCCTATGCCGCGCGGTCGTCGTGGGACGCCCCGGCCTGGGCGCCGCTTCCGGTGCAGTACGCCGACTTCGCGCTCTGGCAGCGCGAGGTCCTCGGTGACGAGCACGACCCGGATTCGCTGATCTCACGTCAGCTGGACTACTGGTCGGCCACGCTGGCCGGCCTGCCGGATCAGCTCGACCTGCCCAGCGATCGCCCGCGTCCGTCCACCGCGTCCTTCGCGGGCGCGAGCATCCGCTTCACCGTGGAACCGGAACTGCATTCGGCCCTCAACACGTTCGCGCGGGAACACGCGACCACCCTGTTCATGGTCGTGCACAGCGCGCTGGCGGTGCTGCTGTCGCGCCTGTCGGGATCGAACGACGTCGCGATCGGCACCCCGGTCGCGGGCCGTGGTGAAGCCGGTCTCGACGATCTGGTCGGCATGTTCGTCAACACGCTGGTCCTGCGCACCCCGGTCGATCCGGCCGAGTCGTTCAGCGACCTGCTCGGCCGGGTGCGCGAGGTGGACCTCGGGGCGTTCGGGCACGCGGACGTGCCGTTCGAGCGTCTGGTCGAGGTGCTCAACCCGGCCCGTTCGCAGGCCCGGCACCCGCTGTTCCAGGTGATGCTGGCGTTCCAGAATCTCGCCCAGACGTCGTTCGAGCTGCCCGGCCTGTCCGTGAGCGGTCTCGACTTCGACGCGCAGGTGTCGAAGTTCGATCTGCAGGTCACGCTCACCGAATCGATCGACGAGCAGGGTTCGCCGGCCGGCATGGCCGCCGAACTGACCTATGCGACCGATCTTTTCGACGAATCGACGGTCCGTTCCTTCGCCGAGCGTTTCGTGCGGCTGCTCGAGGCCGTGGTCTCGGAGCCGTCCACGCTGGTCGGTGACCTCCCGTTGTTGGGTGCTCAGGAGCGGGCGTTGGTGTTGGAGTCGTGGAACGACACGGCGCATGAGGTGGATTCGGCTGCGACGCTGGTCGATCTG
>NZ_JBSFRG010000062.1:0-4276 GCF_053589115.1 Rhodococcus sp. NPDC003383
GTGTTCAACGTCGCCCCGCGATCACGCACCCACGCCGACAACGCCGCCGTCTCCTCCACACCGAAATCGGCACACACGTCCCGTGATTCGCGGTATCGGCGGGCGGAGTCGAGGTCGGAGACGAGGGTGGGTTCGGTCGCGCCGTCGAATGCACGGGCCCATGCGTCGAGCGATGTCTCGATGTCCTGCTCGCCGATCCAGGCCAGGAAGTCGCGGTAGGACCGGGAGCGCGGCAGCATCGTGTCGTCGCCGTCGGTGGCATAGAGCACGAGCAGTTCCTTCAGCAGCAACGGTGTCGACCAGCCGTCGAGCAGCAGGTGGTGGTTGGTCATCACCAGCCGATGGCTGTCCGGTCCGGTGGTGACCAGCAGCCACCGGATCAGCGGCGCCTGCGCCGGGTCGAACCGGGTGGCGCGATCCGCGGCCATGACCGCGGCGAACTCGCGGTCGAGGGTGGTCTCGTCGGATCCGGACAGGTCCAGCGTGTCGAACGGGACGTCGAGGTGGTCGTGGATCACCTGGACGCTCGGTGCGCCCGGCGACCGTACGAACGCGGTTCGCAGGTTGGCGTGGCGTTCGAGCAGCACCTTTCCGGCGCGCCGCAACCGCTGCGGGTCGACCGTTCCGCGCAGTTCGAGTACCAGTTGCACCAGGTACGCGTCGACCGAATCCTCCGACACCAGCGCGTGGAACAGCAGGCCCTCCTGCAGCGGCGACAGCGGCCACACGTCGGTCAGATCCGGATACCGCCGCTCGAGCTCCTCGATCTGTGCCTGCTCCAGCGTGACCAGACCCAGATCCGACGGCGTGAGGCCGCCGGCCACGGTCGCGAGGGCGGCGATGCGCTCGAGGACGTCGACCCACAGCCGGGCGACTGCGTCGACCTCGGTGGTGGTGAGCATCCCGGTCGGGAACGACCAGATCGCCCGCAGGCGTGAGCGGCCTCCGTCGTCGAGGGTGAGCGCGTTGACGTCGAGGACCGCCGGCACCGGGAGATCCGGATTCTGTGCGACGGAGAGATCGCCGGCGTCGTCGACGGGCATCCAGGGCACGTCCTGAGTTGTCTCGGTCGATCCTGTGGTCACGCGTCCCAGATAGTTGAATGCGACCTGCGGTGGTGTGCACTCGGCGAGGACGCGTCCGGCCTCCCCACCGAGGTGACGCAGCAATCCGAAGCCGATGCCGTGGTCGGGGACCGCGAGAAGCTGTTCCTTGACCGACTTGACGACAGCCCCGAGATTCGGTCCGCCCTCGCACGCGTCGGCGAGATCGAAGCCCGAAAGGTCCAGGCGCATCGGATAGCTCGTCGAGAACCAGCCGACGGTGCGACTCAGATCGGCGCCGGGAACGACGCTTTCCTCACGACCGTGGCCCTCGAGTCCGATCACCGCGTCCGTCAGTGCGGGATGACCGTGGTCGCGCCGCCACGTGGTGAGGGCGACGGCGAGAGCGGCGACGAGCCCGTCGGACACGCTGCCGTGGAACGCGTCCGGGACGGTGGTCAGCAGCGCCTCGGTGACCTCCGCCGACAGTTCGACCTCGACGCTGCCGGTCGTGGCGGCGGTGTCCGTCGCCGGATCCAGCGGCCTGGACCCGATCGTCGGGTCGTCCGCGGCCGCGGTCGCGCGCCAGAAGTCGAGTTCGGCGAGCCGTTCGGGTTGCTGCGCGGCCTCGACCAGACCGTGCGCCCAGCGGCGCATCGACGTACCGACCGCCTCGAGTTGCGGGTCCTGTCCCGCCGCGATCTGCGACCACGCGGTCGCGAGATCCGGGACGAGGATCCGCCACGACACGCCGTCGACTGCCGAATGATGAATCATGACCAGCAGCCTGCCCGGGATTTCGGTGTCGTCGGGGTCGAACCACACCGCCTGCACCACGATTCCCGAGGCCGGGTCGAGTCGGTCCGCGGCGGCGTCCGCCTCGGCGGCCGCGGTCGCGTGGAATCCGGCGGTGCCCGGCGCCGAGTCGACGACGACCCGGTGGAGCACGTCGCGTGCGCGAATCGCGCCGACCGGCAATGCTTCCCAATTCCAGCGGTTCGGCGCTGCGGGGTCGCGCTGCAGTCGGCTGCGCAGCATGTCGTGCCGATCGAGCACGGCCTGGAGCGTGCCCGCGAGGGTCTCCTCGTCGACGGTGGTGGGGAGCGCCAGGACGACGACCTGGGAGAACCGGTGGAATCCCGCGTCGCCTCGTCCGCTCTGCCAGTGCATGATCGGGGTGAGCGGCAGGTCGCCGACACCACCACCGGGCAGCTCCTCGAGCACCACCGCACCCGCACCACCGGACGCGGCCACCTGCGCCAGCGCCGCCACCGTCCGGCACTCGAACACATCCCGCGGCGAGAACACCAACCCCCGCGCCTTCGCCCGCGCCACCAGCTGGATCGACATGATGCTGTCCCCGCCGAGCGCGAAGAACGAATCCTGCGCCCCGACCGTCTCGACGCCCAGCACCTCGGCGAACAACTCCGCCAGCACCGCCTCCGTCTCCGAGGCCGGTGCCCGGAACTCCGCCGCACCCGAACGGAAGTCCGGTTCCGGCAACGCCGCCCGATCCACCTTCCCGTTCGCCGTCACCGGCACCGCATCGAGGATCGACACCGTCGCCGGCACCATGTGCGGCGCCAGCCGCGTCCCTACCTGCGCCAGCACCGCCACCGGATCCAGCTCGGCGCCGGATTCGGGCACCACGTATCCGACGAGCCGATCCACCGCACCGCGATGGACACTCGCCACCGCCTGCTCGACACCGTCGCACGCCCGCAGCGCGGATTCGATCTCGCCGAGTTCGATGCGGAAGCCGCGGACCTTCACCTGCTGGTCGGAGCGGCCGACGTAGTCGAGTTCGAGCGTCCCGTCGTCGCGGCGACGCCACCGCGCCAGATCGCCGGTGCGGTACATGCGCTGCCCGTCCGGTGCGGCGACGAACCGTGCCGCCGACAATCCGGGACGATTGCGGTAGCCGCGGGCCAGCCCCGGACCGGACAGATACAGCTCCCCCACCACCCCGACGGGCACCGGCCGCAGCCGGTCGTCGAGGACGAGCTCGGCGAAGCCGCGGATCGGGCGGCCGATCGTGACGGGTTCTCCCGCAGTGAGCGGCCGGCCGGCGTTGGACTGGATCGTCGTCTCCGCCGGGCCGTAGGTGTTCACCATGGTCCGGCCCGGCGCCCACCGTGCCACCAGCTCCGGCGGGCAGGCCTCGCCGCCGACGATCACCGTGCCCAACCGGTCGAGTCCGATCGGATCCACCGTGCCCAGCGCCGCGGGAGTCAGTGCCGCGTGCGTGACCTGCTCACGCACCAGCACGTCTGCGAGCTCACACCCGCCGAACACCCCGGGCGGGGAGATCACCAGACAAGCACCGGATCCGAAGGCCCACAACATTTCCAGCACCGCCGCGTCGAAACTCGGCGACGCTGCGTGCAGCACCCGAGAATCCGGACCGAGCCCGAACCGAGCACGCTGTTCGGCGACCAGGTTCACCAGGCCCGCGTGCGTGACGGTCACACCCTTGGGCACACCCGTCGACCCGGACGTGTAGATCACGTACGCGGGATTCTCCATCCGCAGTGGGCACACGCGATCCGCATCGGTCACGCGATCGGGCGACGCCTGTTCGTACGGGTCGTCCAGGTTCAGCCACATGACTGTTGCCGGCAACGAATCGCGCGCATCGGCAGTCGTGAACCCGACCGTCACAGCCGAATCCGTGATCATGTGCTCGATCCGCGATGCGGGATAGTTCGGGTCGACGGGAAGGAAGGCCGCTCCGGTCTTCGCGACCGCCCACACCGCCAGCACCGACTCCACCGACCGCGGTACCGCGATCGCGACCGCCGCCTCCGGTCCGATACCGTATCGGATCAGCTTCCGCGCCATACGATTCGATTGCTCGTCGAGCTCACGGTAGGTCAGCCGATGCTCCCCCGCGACTACCGCGACCGCGTCCGGATCCGCTGCGGCCGACGCGACCAGGATGTCGGGCAACGTCACGCCGAGAATCGGCGATCCACCCGCGACCGGTACCAGTTCGGCGCGCTCGGCGTCGTCGAGCAGTGAGAACCGGTCGATGGGTGTATTGGACTGCACGACAAGCGATTCGATGATGTGACGCACGCGGTCGAGGATCGCGGCGACCTCACCGTGGCCGAAGAGATCAGGGAGATACTTGATCTTCAGGTGCAGCCGATCGTCCACGTGCGCAACCAAACCCATCGGATAATGCGCCGCATCCACGCCCGAGACATCCACCACCCGCATCCCCGCGATGT
>NZ_JBSFRG010000063.1:0-3046 GCF_053589115.1 Rhodococcus sp. NPDC003383
GGTGCCGGCCGGGAGCCGGTGTCGGTGGCCGAGCGGGTGTTGTGCTCGGTGTTCGTGGACGTGCTCGGTGTGGTGGGGGTGGGTGTCGACGACGACTTCTTCCATCTCGGCGGCGACTCCATCATGTCCCTGCAGGTCGTCTCGCGCGCACGGCGCGCCGGAATCGCGGTCACCGCAAGGGATCTGTTCACCCATCGCACCGTCGCGGCCCTGGCCGCGTCGGCCCGCACGCTCGACGATGCCCCCGCGATCTCGGACGACGGCACCGGACTCGTGCCGCTGACGCCGCTCGCGACCGCGACGATCCGTGACGGCCACTACGAGAACTACTGCCAGGCCACCGTCGTGCACACGCCGGTCGGAGCCGATCGCGGCGCCCTCGCCGCGGCTCTCGCGGATGTGATTGCGCACCACGACATCCTCCGTGCGCGCCTCGTCGACACCGACGGTGACGGCACGCCCGACGCACTCGACGTGCCCCGCGAGACGACGCTCGATCTCGACGCCCTGGTGCGCGAGGTCGCAACCGGCACCGATCGGGACGCGCAGGTGCGAGCCGAACTCGCTTCTGCCGCAGCGCGTCTCGATCCTGCGGCCGGTGTGATGGTGCAGACGGTGTTCCTGGCTCCTGTCGCGCCGGACGAGCGCGGCGCACTGCTGATCGCCGCACACCATCTCGTCGTCGACGGCGTGTCCTGGCGCGTCCTGCTCGAAGATCTGGCCGCACGCTGGAACCGTGAGGAACTCGACCCGGTGCCGACGTCCGTCCGCACCTGGAACACCGCGCTGGCCGAGCGGGCGCGCACCGGCGACACCGAGGCCCGTGCCCGGTCCTTCGCCGCCCGGATCGGGGACTTCGAGCCGCCGATCGGAAGCCGCGACTTCGATCCGGCACTCGACACCCACGCGTCCACCGCGGACGTCACCGTCGAACTGGACGTCGCGACCACCCGTTCGCTGCTGTCGACCCTGCCGCGGGTGTACGCCGGTAGTGTCGACGACGGGCTCTACGCGGCGCTGGCCGCCGCCGTCGTGAACTGGCACCGGGGCCGTGGCACCGCGACCGACAGTGTTCTCGTCGCCCGCGAAACGCACGGTCGCGCACACGAACTCGTCTCCGGCGCCGATCTGTCCCGCACGGTCGGCTGGTTCACCGCGATGTACCCCGTCCGGCTCGATCTCACCGGAATCGAAACCGGTGCAGACGGATTCGACACCGATGCGCTCGTGCGTACCGTCAAGGAACAGTTGCGTGCCGCTGCCGCCGACGGGATCGATCACGGCCTCGCCCGGTACCTCGACCCGGTCGGGGAGGACGTGCTCGCCCGCTGCGCTCGCCCGCAGATCGGGTTCAACTACCTGGGCCGGTTCGCCGCCGACAGCGGGGAGGCCCGGGACTGGTCGGCACTGCCGGGATTCGCAGGGCTCCTCGGGCACACCCGCCCGGAGATGCCCGCCGCGACTGCCGTGGACATCAACGCCGTCACCGTCGACGGTCCGGACGGTCCCCGGTTGCAGGCCCGCCTGACCTACGCCACCGGCATCCTCACCGAAGATCAGGCCCGCACCCTGGGCAAAGCCTGGGTGGAGGCGGCCACTGCGCTCGCCCGGCACGCCGAGATCGTGCCGACCGTCCGGCACACACCGGGTGACTTCCTCGACACCGGCGTCTCGCAGGCCGACGTGTGCGCGTGGGAGCAGCGATTCGGCGAGCTCACCGACGTGCTGCCCATGACCGGTCTGCAGCAGGGCCTGATCTTCGAATCACAGCTGCACGCCGACTCGGACGCCGTCGACGTCTACGTCGGGCAGGTCGCCTTCGAATTCACCGGACCGCTCGACCGCGACCGGCTCCACCGTGCCGCACAGGCGCTGCTCGACGCGCACCCGAACCTGCGGGCCGCCTTCGTGACCGACGCGGACGGCACGTATCGCAGTGTCGTGCCCGCGTCCGTTCCGATGCCGTGGCAGGTGATCGACGTGACGGGCGACGTGGATCCGGACGCCGCCGCCGACCGGGTCGCCGACGCGGAGCGCGACACCCGGTTCGATCCTGCCGTGCCGCCGCTGCTGCGGTGCGCGCTCGTCGTCCTCGCCCCGGAGCGGCATCGCCTGGTGGTGACCGAACACCACGCGGTGATCGACGGCTGGTCGACTCCGCTGCTCGTGGCCGAACTGCTCGAGAACTACCGCGGCGGCACCTCGTCCACGACCGCCGACCGCGACGGCTACCGCAACTTCCTGACCTGGCTGGCCCGGCAGGAACCGGAGGCGACCCGCGCTGCGTGGCAGCAGGTGCTCGACCCCGTCGAGGGTCCGACGCTGGTCGCGCCGGCCGAGCGCGTCTCGGTCGCCGAGTTCCCGCAGACGGTGCCCGTCACCCTCGACGCCGAGACCAGCGCCGGTGTCGTCGCCGCGGCCCGCGCGTGCGGTGTCACCGTGGCGACGGTCGCGCAGGTTGCGTGGGCGATGGCGCTCGCGCAGCAGACCGGGCAGTCCACCGTCGTCTTCGGTGCCACCGTCTCCGGTCGCCCGTCCCAGGTCGACGGCGTCGAATCCGCAATCGGCCTGTTCATCAACACGATTCCGGTCGTCGTCGAACTCGACCCGGCCGACCGGCTCGAAGACGCCCTGGTCCGCGTGCAGGAGCAGCAGGTGTCGGTGCTCGACCACCATCACGTGTCGCTCACCGAACTGCACCGCATCGCCGGGCAGCAGCGCCTGTTCGACACGCTGGTGGTGTTCGAGTCGTACCCCATGGACGAGTCCGCGCTCACCGCGATGCTCGACGACGACGCGCTGAGCCTGGCCGGTCTGAGCGGGCGCGACTCCACGCAATACCCGATGACCCTCGAGGTCACCCCGGGCGACGAGATCGCGGTCGAGGTCGCCTACCTGCCCACGCTCGTCGACGAATCCGTCGCGGTCCGGGCGGCCGAGGCCGTGCGTGCCGTGCTGGCGCAGTGTGCGGTGGATGTGGGTGTGCGGGTTGGTGGGGTGTCGGTGTTGTCGTCGGTGGAGGCGGCGGTGTCGGTGGTGTCGGATG
>NZ_JBSFRG010000064.1:0-3034 GCF_053589115.1 Rhodococcus sp. NPDC003383
GGTGCCGGCCGGGAGCCGGTGTCGGTGGCCGAGCGGGTGTTGTGCTCGGTGTTCGTGGACGTGCTCGGTGTGGTGGGGGTGGGTGTCGACGACGATTTCTTCCATCTCGGCGGCGACTCCATCGTCGCGCTGCGCGTCGTGACCGCAGCCCGCCGTGCCGGTTTCGCCCTCACGTCCCGTGACGTCTTCGAAGCGCCCACCCCCGCGGGTCTGGCCTCCCGGGCCGTGCCGACCGACACGCTGATGGCCGCGGCCGAGGACCGGCAGGACGCGCTCGGTGTCGTCGTGCCGACCGCGATGATCACCGATCTGCTCGCCCACGACGGCGCGTGGGTCGACGGGTACGCCCAGGCCCGGGTGGTCACGCTCCCCGCCGATCTGACCGAGGACGCACTCGAGACCGCGCTGAACGCGCTTGTCGCGACCCACGACATGCTCCGTGCCCGGGTCGTCGACGACCCCACCTACGGCCGGACCCTCGAGGTTTCGACCGAGCCCGCACCCGAAATCGTTCTTCAGCAACGCGATCCGGCCGATCCCGAGCCGGTGCAGTCCGCGTACCGCAGCCTCGACCCGGCGTCGGGAACGATGGTCGTGTTCGTCCTGCTCGACGACGCACCCGCGGCTCGCCTGCTGATCGTCGCCCACCATCTCGTCGTCGACGCGGTGTCCTGGAACATCCTGCTCGACGACCTGCGTCGGCTGTGCGAACGGCCGGGATCGCTCGAACGACCCGCCACGTCCTTCCGCACGTGGAGTCGGGCGCTCGAAGCCGCCGCCGACCTCGCGGCCGACGATGCGGACCTGTGGCGGCGGATCGTCGACCCGGCCGGTGCCGTCGCGCTCACCGATCGCGCCCTCGATCCGGCGGTGGACACTGTCGCCGCGTCGACCGTCCGGGAGATCACCGTGGCACCGGACGTGTTCGAGACGCTGTCGTCGGTGGTCGCCCCGGCGCTGCGCGTAGGGGTCGACGAGATCCTGCTCGCCGCCCTGGCGGCCGCGCTGACCACCGCCTCCCAGGACCTCGGCGCGACCGCGCTCGTTGTCGACGTCGAAGGTCACGGCCGCGAATCCGATTCGATCGCACCGGAACTCGATCTGTCTCGCACGGTGGGCTGGCTGACCACGCTGTACCCGCTGCGGCTCGACGTGGCCGGTGTCGACCTCGACGCGGTCGCCGCCGGAGCGCCCGCCGCCGGGCGCCTCGTCAAGCGCATCAAGGAGCAGATCCGCGCCGTCCCGAACCGCGGTATCGGCTACGGACTGCTCACCCGATACCGCGGCGAGCACGCCGCCGAGCTCACCGCCGGGGCCGCGCACCCGGTGCTGTTCAACTACCTCGGCCGTATCGACGCCGCCCCGGCCACGGGAACCGGCGGGGCCTGGACGCTGTGCCCCGTCGAGAACTCGGACGGCGTCGGCACCCTCGGCGTGTCGTCCGACCCGACGATGCCGATGACACATCCCATCGAGGTCAACGCCGCGGCCACCGCCGCCGGTATCGTCGCCCAGTGGCGCTTCGCGGCCTCGGTGCTGCGGGCCGGTGTCGTCGACCGTGCCGCACAGCTGTGGCCGGTGCTGCTGGAAGGTATTGCTGCACAAGGTCATTCGGGTTCCATCGGTGGACTGACGCCGTCGGATGTTCTCGCCTCCGTCGACTTCGACGAGCTCGACGAGCTGACCGCGCGCTACCCGTCGGCGATCGACGTCCTGCCCCTGACGCCGTTGCAGCAGGGCCTGATGTTCGAGTCGACCTTCGACACCACCGGGCACGACGCCTACGTCGTGCAGATGGCGCTCGACATCACCGGTGACCTCGACACCACCCGGTTGCGTGCCGCCGCCGACGCGGTGCTCGCCGCGCACACCCAGCTCGGGTCGGCGTTCACCACCACCGAGGCCGGCCGCCAGGTCGCGGTCGTCACCGCCCGTGCCGCCGTGCCGTGGCACGAAATCGACCTGTCCGCAACGGCCGGAGCGGAGCTGGACCGACGCTGGGCCGAAATCGCCACGCAGGACCGCGCGACCCGCTTCGACCTCGCTGCGCCGCCGCTGATGCGGATCACGCTCGTGCACACCGGATCCGGACAGCACCGGATGCTGCTCACGCACCACCACCTGCTGTTCGACGGCTGGTCCCTTCCGCTGGTGATCGACGCCCTGCTGCGCGCCTACGGCAACGGCATCGCAATCGGCGCGGCGCCCGCGGTCGCGGCACCGGCGCGCCCCTACCGCGACTACCTCACATGGCTGGGTGACCGCGACGAGGCCGCCGACCGGGCGGCCTGGACGGCGGCGCTCGACGGCGTCACCGAGCCGACGCTGCTCGCGGCCGGCCGGACCCTCGCGCCCGGTTCGTGCGTCGACCACACCCTCACCGTCGACGCCGAGACCGTGTCGGGCCTCGAAAGGCTCCGCCGCGAAACCGGTGTCACGCTCAACACCATCGTGCAGGTCGCGTGGTCGCTGGCGCTCGGAGCCGTCACCGGCCGCGACGACGTGCTCTTCGGCACCGCGGTCTCCGGCCGCGCCGCCGACCTCGACGGCATCGACGAGATGATCGGCATGACCGTCAACACCATCGCGGTCCGCGTCGGGCTGCGTCCCGCGGAAACCGTCGCCGACCTGCTGCGCCGGGTCCAGGCCGAACAGGCCGCCCTGCAGGCCCACCACCACGTCGGCCTGGCGGACCTGCACCGGATCGCCGGTCTCGACGAACTGTTCGACACCCTCGTGGTGTTCGAGAACTACCCGGGCGACTTCACCGGGGCGACCGCGGGCAGCGGTCTCGACGTGCAGCTGCGCGGCATCGACGACGGCACCAGCTGCCCGCTGACCCTGCTCGTCCTGCCCGGCGAACAGCTCGAGCTGATCGTCAAGTACCACCCCGATCTGCCGGCGGCGCTGACCACCGATCTCGTCGACCGCTTCGTCCGCGTGCTGGCGCAGTGTGCGGTGGATGTGGGTGTGCGGGTTGGTGGGGTGTCGGTGTTGTCGTCGGTGGAGGCGGCGGTGTCGGTGGTGTCGGATG
>NZ_JBSFRG010000065.1:0-2461 GCF_053589115.1 Rhodococcus sp. NPDC003383
GCCGCGACCACGATGGTCGCGGCGGCCCGCGGCCGTCCGCACCGGTCACGCCGCTGAGTTTCCGGCGCGGGACGGGTCTGTCCTCATGCGACCCCACCGCTCCGAGAACCGAGGTGCCCCGATGACCGAAATGCTCGATCTCGATCCCGCCGCCCGCACGATGACCCGGGTGATCGCCGGGATCCGCGACGACCAGCTCACCGCCCGCACACCGTGCCGGGACGCCACGCTCGGCGACCTCCTCGACCACGTCGGCGGCCTGTCCGTGGCGTTCACCGCCGCGGCGACCAAGGAGTTCGGGGAGATCACGGCGCGTCCGCCGGCGCCGAGCGCCGCCAACCTGGGCGACGACTGGCGCACGCGCATCCCCGCGCAGGTCGCGGCGCTCGCGCAGGCGTGGCACGATCCCGCCGCGTGGACCGGAACGACGCAGGCCGCCGGGCTGGACCTGCCCGGCCGGATCGCGGGACTCGTCGCGCTCGACGAGCTCGTGATCCACGGTTGGGACCTCGCGGCCGCGGCGGGCCTGCCCTACACCTGCGACGATGCGGCGGTCGCGGCCTGCACGGCGTTCGCGTCGACCGTCACCCCGGAGCAGCGGGCCGAAGGTGGCCTGTTCGGTCCGGTGGTGGAGGTTGCGGAGGATGCGTCCGCGCTCGATCGGCTGCTCGGGCTCACCGGCCGTGAGCCGTCCTGGACGCCACCGCGCAACGGCTGACCCGGGCCGACCTGCATCACCCGCTGTGAGCTGTCACAATTGATGGCCATGAGCGCTAAGACCAAGAACTCTGCCGCGCTCGCGTTGGGCGCGCGGGTGACGATTCGATCCGGCTCCGGCCACGCAGCACCGGAACACGGTGCGATCGTCGCCGACTACGGCGAGGCCGCGGCGCTGGTCGCCGACGACCTCGGCCGCGACTGGGCCCCGGTGCGCCGGTGGGCGGTCGCGCTCGACGACGGTCGGCTCGTCTTCGCCGACGACGCAGACCTCGAGCTCGAGACCTCCCCGAAGGGCGCCGGCACCGCGTCGTAGGCCCCGGCGCGCCCGCCCTCGTGGGTTCGGATCGGCGGTGCTCTACAAGGTGTGCATACGGCGTAGGGGTGGCACGATCGATTGTGGAGATCGTGACGTCGACGTGACGTTCGGCTCCCGAACAGGAAGTTGGGCAAGATGGCGCAGGGCACCGTGAAGTGGTTCAACAGCGAGAAGGGTTTCGGATTCATCGCTCCCGATGACGGGGGCGCCGATCTTTTCGTCCACTTCTCCGAGATCCAGGGCAGCGGCTACCGCTCGCTGGAAGAGAACCAGCGGGTGGAATTCGAGGTCGGGCAGGGACAGAAGGGGCCGCAGGCCCAGCAGGTCCGCGCCCTCTGACAAGTCCGCGAACGCCGAAATTCGGGGTGCATCCCACGTGGGTGCGCCCCGATGGCGTTGCGCCCCGGCGATCTAGGGGGCCAGCGGCACGAACGGCAGAATTTCGTCCCCGTAGGGTCCGACCGTTCCCGCACTGGCCTCGGGCACCTCGTTCCACGCCCCGGGCAGGTCACGCAGCGGTTCCGACACCACGAGGCGCGCCCTCGGTCCGAGTTTCGCGAGCACCTCCACCTCCGGGTGCAGGGCACGCAGCGTCGTCATGTCGGTGGAGTAGTACAGCGACCGCGACTGCACCTGGCTCGAGTAGCGGAAGAACCACATCGAGGTTCCATCCGATGTCGCGACCGTCATCTGCACCGGGTTCTCGATGCCGTGCGCGCGGGCGGTCTTCTCGACGAAGCCGACCGCCCGGCCGACGGCGCCGAGCGGGTCGTCGGTCAGTCCGAACGTCAACGCGAGGTAGAACAACGCCTCCGAATCGGTCGATCCCATGATCTCCGTGTACAGCTCCGCCTCCACCGCGAGCAGCAGTTCCCGCTTGATCTTCCGGTAGTCCACGATCTCGCCGTTGTGCATCCACAACCAGTTGCCGTACCGGAACGGATGGCAATTGCTGCGCTGGACCGGCGATCCCGTCGACGCACGCACGTGCGCGAAGAACATGCCGCTGCGGATCTGGCTGGCGAGTTCCCTCAGATTGCGGTCGTTCCAAGCGGGTTCGATGCTCTTGAACAGCGCCGGCCGGGGCCCTTCTCCGTACCAGCCGATGCCGAACCCGTCCCCGTTCGTGGTCGTCGCGCCGAGCTGCGAGTGCAGACTCTGATCGATGAGCGAGTGCACCGGCCGGAACAGCAGGTCCTCGGCGAGGATCGGCTCACCGGAATATGCCATCCATCTGCACACATCTCCATTGAAACAGAGTGCTCCGCGCCGACCCCGCGTTTTCCGCGCGCGACCCCCACTTTTCCGAGCGAACGATACATCCGGTCGATCTGCGGGCTGTTGCAGAATCGCGGGTCGGTCTCGCCGTGACGCGGCGGGGCCGACCTGCGGCTTTGTGTAGAATCCGTTGGTGGCCAAAGGATA
>NZ_JBSFRG010000066.1:0-2371 GCF_053589115.1 Rhodococcus sp. NPDC003383
GTGATAGCGCTCATTGATCCTGCTCAGTCCCGCTTACCGAAAGTGCTCACCCGTGTGGCTCCGCCGATGAGGGCGGGTCTCCTTCGATGCTGGTGGTCTCTGACCACGCACCAGCACCCCGAAGGAGGCCCGCTTTCTCATGTTGACATGGGAGGAAGACGTGGAGATCCACGCACTGCACAAACGAGGCTGGACGATCTCGGCGATCGCCCGACACACCGGCCGAAACCGGCGCACGATCCGCAACTATCTGAACGGCACCACCACCCCAGGCGTCCGCAAACCCGCTGGTGAGGACCCATTCGAGCCGTTCGTCGACTATGTGACAGCCCGCCTGACCGAGGATCCGCACCTGTGGGCGCGGACCTTGTGCGACGAACTCGAGGACCTCGGCTACACCGCCTCGTATCAGACGCTGACCCGTCAGATCCGGCAACGAAAACTCCGGCCCGTCTGCGAGTCCTGCGCGTGCGCGACCGACCGGCCGAACGCGGTCATCGAGCATCCGCCCGGTGAGGAAACCCAGTGGGACTGGGTCGAACTACCGAACCCACCCGAATCGTGGGGGTGGGGCAAGACCGCCTACCTGCTGGTCGGCTCGCTCGCGCACTCGGGCCGGTGGCGTGGGGTGCTCGCCCCGGCGATGACCCAGCCACATCTGATCGACGGTCTGGACCGGATCTGCCGCAAACTCGGCGGCGTGACCCGCACTTGGCGGTTCGATCGGATGGCCACGGTCTGCCACCCGGACAGTGGGAAAGTCACCGCCTCCTTCGCCGGGGTCGCCAAGTACTACGGTGTCGTGCCGGCGATCTGCCCGCCACGGTCCGGGAACCGCAAAGGCGTTGTCGAGAAAGCCAATCACACTGCAGCACAGCGGTGGTGGAGGTCCGTGGCCGATGAGTTGACCGTCGAGCAGGCACAGGCGAGCGTGGACAAGTTCTGCACCCTGCGCGCCGATGCCCGGATGCGCGCCACCGCCGACGGCAAGGCTTCGGTGCTGACCGCCGCCGCCCGCGAACCCCTGGCACCGATGCCGGCCGATCCGTATCCGGTGGTCATCAGCGAACCGCGGACCGTCTCCCGGCAGGCGTTGGTGGCCTACCGCGGCAACCGCTACTCGGTGCCCCCGGAACTGGCCGCGGCGCAGGTGCAGGTCACCCGGCGGCTCGGCGACGAGGTGATCGACATCGTCACCGCCTCGCAGATCACCGTCGCCCGGCACCGGCTCGCTCCGGACGGGGCCGGCGCGATCGTGCGCGATCACGGCCACGTCCACGCCCTCGAACAGGCCGCACTGGCCGGTGCCGCGGCCGGAGGCCGGCCGCACCGCCGCAAGGAACGCATCCCACCCGGTACGGACGCACGTGCTGCGGCAGAAGCATTGCGCACCAACACCACTGACCATCACTCGCCGTCGACGCCACCGCGGTCGACGGTTGTCGACCTGGCCGCCTACGAGCGCGCTGCCCGCGGAAGGAACACCCTCGCATGACCACCACCCCCGACGCCACCACCTCGACGAGTCTCTATCAGCGGCTGCGGGGCCACCTGGCCACCCTCAAGTTGCACGACGCCGCCGAAGCGCTGCCGTCGGTGCTCGACCGGGCCCAGAAGGACGGACTGTCGATGACCGCGACCCTCGAACAGCTACTGTCGATCGAGGTCGACGCCACCGAAGCGAGGCGGCTCGCCGGACGGTTGCGGTTCGCGTGCTTGCCGACCCCGGCCTCCCTCGACGACTTCGACTACGACGCAGCCCCGGGCATCGACCGGGCGCTGATCGACGAACTGGGGACCTGCCGATTCCTCGAAACCGCGACGAACGTCCTGCTCATCGGGCCCCCGGGCGTCGGAAAGACCCACCTGTCGGTGGGTTTGGCGCGGGCGGCCGCGCATGCCGGCTATCGCACCTATTTCACCACCGCCGCGGATCTGGCGGCCCGCTGTCACCGCGCTGCGATCGAAGGCCGGTGGGCGACGACGATGCGGTTCTATGCGGGTCCGACGCTGTTGGTGATCGACGAGCTCGGTTATCTTCCGTTACCGGGTGAGGCCGCATCCGCCTTATTTCAGGTTGTCGCGCAACGCTATCTGAAGACTTCGATCATCATCACCACCAACCGCGGTGTCGGTGAGTGGGGTGAGGTCCTCGGCGATACGACCGTCGCCGCTGCGATGCTCGATCGACTTCTGCACCGATCGGTCGTGCTCAATCTCGACGGTGATTCCTACCGCCTGCGCGATCACCACGCCCGAGCCGAGAAGCTCCGTCGGGCTACCACTGGAACACGGCAACCGCTACAGTGAAACCGCCCGCGAGTGGGCACTTTCGTTGAGCACAAGCGAGCACATTCGCTGAGCCTCATCA
>NZ_JBSFRG010000067.1:0-2075 GCF_053589115.1 Rhodococcus sp. NPDC003383
GATCCGTTCACTGCGGGTGGGCGGTTGTATCGGACGGGGGATCTGGTGCGGTGGTTGCCGTCGGGTGGGTTGGAGTATGTGGGTCGGTCGGATTTCCAGGTGAAGATCCGCGGCCAGCGCATCGAGGTCGGTGAAATCGAAGCCGCGCTCACCACGATCGACGTCGTCGGTTCCGCGACCGTCGTCGCCCACGGCACCGGTGCGGAGACCCGTTTGGTCGCCTACGTCACGCCCGAAAACGGTTGCACGGTGGACGAACTCGATCCGTCCGCGCTGCGTGCCCGACTCGTCGACACGCTGCCGGCCCACCTCGTGCCGTCGGCGCTGATGGTGCTGCCGGAGCTGCCGATCACCGCGAACGGCAAGCTCGACCGCGCCGCACTGCCCGTGCCCGCGGCCACGGACCATTCCGGCCGCGAGCCGCAGTCGCCCGCGGAGCTGTCGGTCGCGCGTGCCTTCCGGGCTGCGCTGGACCTCGACGACACCGTGACCGTCGGCGTCGACAGCGACTTCTTCGCACTCGGCGGGCATTCCCTGTCCGCGACAAGAGTTCTCACGCGCCTCAATGCCGAGCACGAAGTGTCCCTGTCCCTGCGTTCGATCTTCGAGACCCCGACCGTCGGCACGCTCGCCGCTGCCCTCGACGGTGCCCGTCGCGTCGCGCATCGTCCTCGTGTCGGGGATGCGGTGCGTCCCGATCCGCTGCCCGCGTCCTACGGCCAGCAGTCGCTCTGGATGATCGAGCAGCTCACCGGCGTGGACGCGCAGTACAACGTGCCGACCGTCCTGCGTCTGCGCGGACAGATCGACACCGACGCACTCGCCGCGGCCGTCGCCGATCTCGTTCGACGGCACGAAGCGTTGCGCACGCTGCTGGTTCCGGCCGACACGGTCACCGAATCCGATGCGGCCGTGTATCAGCGGATCGTCGAACCGGCAGCCGTCGCAGGTCAACTCGACGTCACCGTCGCGGAGTGCACCGATCCGGTGCATACGCAGGCGCGCATCGACGAGTTCGGCCGCCGGCCGTTCCGCCTCGACACCGACCTGCCGCTGCGTACCCTGATCCTGCGCACCGGGTCCGACGAGTGCGTGCTCGTGCTCTCCGTGCACCACGCGGCGATCGACGACTGGTCGTTCCCGACCGTGATGTCCGACCTCTCCGCCGCGTACCGGGCCCGCCGCGCCGGCCACACACCCGAATGGGACATGCCCGCAGTGCAGTACGCCGACTACGCGGTGTGGCAGCGCGAGCTCCTCGGGTCGGCCGACAACCCGGACTCGGTGCGTGCCGAGCAGAGCGCCTATTGGGCACGGGTCCTCGACGAGGCGCCGGTCTCGTCGTCGATCGCACTGGATCGCCCGCGCCCGACGGCTCCGAACTTCCACGGTGCGCAGGTCCGCGGCGGTGTCGATGCAGCCATCACCGAGGCGCTGCACGCGACCGCGGACCGTGCCGGGGTGTCGATGTTCATGCTGGTCCAGGCCGCGGTCGCGATCGCGATGCAGCGGTTGGGTGCGGGTGACGACATCGTGGTGGGGTCGCCGGTGGGTGGCCGTACGGACGAGGCGTTGGCGTCGGTGGTGGGGTATTTCGTGAACACGCTGCCGTTGCGTCACGATCTGTCGGGGGATCCGACGGTGGACGAGTTGCTGGGCCGGGTGCGGGAGGTCGTGCTCGGTGGGTTCGCCCACCAGGACCTGCCGTTCGAGGAGATCGTCCGGGCGTCGGGCGCCGAACGCATCGGCACCCACAATCCGCTCTACCAGGTCATGCTCGCCTACCGCGCCGACTCCGGCGACCTGGCGTTCGGGGCCGGGCTCGACTCGGTCACCGAACCGGCAGACCTGGCGGTCGTCAAGGCGGACCTCGAGATCTCGGTCTCCGAAACCGATTCCGGACTCGACATGACCGTCGACTACGCCACCGAACTGTTCGAGGCCGCCACGGCCGAACGATTCGTCGCCGCGCTGCGCGGCGCGTTCGGTGTGTTGGCGGGGGCTGGTGGTGTGCGGTTGTCGTCGGTGGATGTGGTGCCGGTGGCGGATCGGGTGTTGGTGTCGGGGTTTGCGGT
>NZ_JBSFRG010000068.1:0-2018 GCF_053589115.1 Rhodococcus sp. NPDC003383
ACCGCAAACCCCGACACCAACACCCGATCCGCCACCGGCACCACATCCACCGACGACAACCGCACACCACCAGCCCCCGCCAACACACCGAACGCAGCACGCAGGGTCTCGACGGCCCGCTGAGCGGTCTCGGCGTCGAACAGGGCACCGGCGCACGCGAGCGTGCCGGTCAGTCCGTCGGGCGTATCGGCGATCTCGATCTCGAGGTCGGTCTTGACGCTGTTGGTTTCGTCGGCCTCGGTGTACCGGCCGAAGCCGGCGCGGCCGAGGACGTCGTGGGTTTCGTCGACCAGGTCCGCGACCCGGAAGGACACGAGCGTCTGGAACAGCGGGTTGTGCGCGGCCGACGGCGTGGTGCCGCTGACCCGCACGATGTGGTCGAACGGCATGTCCTGGTGGGCGAACCCACCGAGCACGACCTCCCGCACCCGGCCCAGCAACTCGTCCACCGTCGGATCCCCCGACAGATCGTGACGCAACGGCAGCGTGTTCACGAAATACCCCACCACCGACGCCAACGCCTCGTCCGTACGGCCACCCACCGGCGACCCCACCACGATGTCGTCACCGGCACCCAACCGCTGCATCGCGATGACGACCGCGGCCTGGACCAGCATGTACATCGTGACGTCGCGTTCCGTGCACACCCGCCGCAGCGCGGCCGAGACCTCCGGATCGATCGTGAAGGCGAGTTCGTACCCGGCGAAGTCCTGGACCGCCGGGCGCGGCCGGTCGGTGGCGATCATCGACACCTCCGGGACGCCCGTGAGCCGGTCACGCCAGTAGTCGACGTGGTCGGCCGCGGCGGTTCCGGGCCGGTCGGCGCCGGCGAGCATCGCGTCCTGCCAGGCCGCGAAGTGCCGGAACGTCACGGATTCCGGCGTCCACTGCGGTGCGGTGCCGCCGCGGCGCGCGGTGTAGGCGCCGAGGAGGTCGCCGAGCAGCGTCGGCGTCGACCATTCGTCGACGAACGCGTGGTGCACCGCCAGCGCCGCGACCTGCGGCCGGCCGTCGACGGTGAACACCGCGGCACGCATCGCCGGGTCCAGACGGAGGGAGAGCGGACGATTCACCCACTGCGCGACCGCGTCGGTCAGGGTGCCGGCATCGCTCACGATCTCCTCGACGGGGAACGCGCCGGTGCGCGGAGCCTCTACGTCGAGCTCGATGCCGTCCGGTCCGGGTACCAGCCGGGACCGCAGTGCCTCGTGTCGCATGGTGAGGTCGGTCAGTGCCGCCGCCCACGCGTCGGCGGAGAAGTCGTCGGGCACGGTGAGCACGAGCGGCACGGTGTAGACCGAGCCGGCTCCGGTGATCTGCTCGATCACCCACAGTGACCGCTGACCCGCCGACGCCGGAACCGTCTCCGGCACGACGACGTCGGCGACACCGATCGAGATCGCGCCCTCGGCTGCGTCGAGAGTGCGGGCGAGATCGCCGACGGACCGGGCCTCGAACAGGTCGCGCAGCGTCAGCTTGCGGGCGAAGCGGGCGGCCAGCCGCGCCACGGCCCGGGTCGCGAGCAGCGAGTGCCCGCCGAGGTCGAAGAAGTCGCTGTCGACACCCATCGGAACGGTCTCGTCCAAGCCGAGCACGTCGCGGAAGACCTCGGCCACGGCCCGTTCCGACTCGGTGGCCGGTGCCCGGCCTCCGTCGTGGACCGGTGCCACCGGCTCCGGCAGCGCCTTGCGGTCGAGCTTGCCGTTGACGGTCACCGGCAGCTCGTCGAGCACGGTGATCGTGGGCGGCACCATGTAGTCCGGCAGCCGCGACGAGAGATGTTCCCGCAGAGTGGAAGTCGGATCCTCAGCGTTCCAGGTTCCACGGTCGAGCGTGCAGTAGGCGGCGAGAGTCGCGTCGCGACCGGAGGTTCCGGTCCGGGCGATCACCGCGGACGAACGGACCCACGGATGGGCATCGAGGGCGGCGCGGATTTCGTCGAGTTCCACCCGGAACCCGCGGATCTTCACCTGATCGTCACACCGACCCAGATACTCCAACCCACCGAACGCATTCCA
>NZ_JBSFRG010000070.1:0-1537 GCF_053589115.1 Rhodococcus sp. NPDC003383
ACGGTAGTTGTCAACCTGCCTGAGACAGGTAGTGGTTGATGTTGATTCCGGTGAGGACGGGGAGCTGTGGCGCGAGCGGGCGACGGTGAAACCGTTCGGGGTGCTCGGCGTAGATCTGATCGAGCCGGGCCTGGCGAGCCCGACGCTCCTCGACATCGGTGCCGAAGAACACCGAGGCCGGGGTGTGTCGGGCCAGACCGCTGTGCCGGTGTTCGGTGGCGTACCGCAACAGGAACTGCTCGGTCCACCGGCGTGCATGGTCGATGCTGTCGAACCGCTGCGGGCAGGACAGGTCGTATTTGATCGTCTTGAACAACGACTCGGAGAACGGGTTGTCGTCGCTGACCCGCGGCCGCGAATACGACGCCGCCACCCCCGCGGTCTCGAGCGCGTCGAGCAACCCGTGCGAGCGCATCGACGCCCCGTTGTCGGCATGCAGCACCGCCGGCACCCCGAACACGGCGAACGCCTCGGCGAACATCTGCACCGCCATCGTGGTGGTCTCGGCGTACTCGATCCGCCACGCCACCGGAAACCTCGAGTACACGTCGATCGCCAGATACAACAGATACCGGTCCTGCCGGCGCGGGCCCTGCAACATCGTGATGTCCCAGGACCACAGATCACCGGTCCGCGCGGCCACCGCCACCGGTCTGCGCCGCGCGAGGCCGCCGCCGCGGCGGGTGCGGCGCCGGTCCCCGGTCAGGTTCTGTGCCCGCGCCACCCGATAGCACGTCGACTGCGAGCACGACACCAGACCGTCGTCGAAGGCACGCCAATACACCTGCGCCACAGACAGATCCACGTTCTCTTCAGCGAGGAGCAGCTCGACAACTGCCTGTCTCTCGGCCGGTGCCAGAGCCGCCGGCTGGACCCGGTCGGCATGCGGGATCGGATCCTCGACCGGCCGGTAGTGCGTATAGCCACGGGCGAGGCGGTAGTAGCTCGACCGCGGCACCCCGACCAGCGCGCAGGCCCGGGTCACCGGCACGGCCGCCGCGTGCAGGGCGGTGACGGTGTCTATCAGGACAGGCTCTTGCGGTCGAGCCAGGCGGCGTACTCGTCCGCGCTCATCAACGCCGGCGGGATCTCGGTGTCCTCGGTCGAGCTCGTGGTGATCCCCTGCAAGAGCTCGAATGCTTTTCCCAGAATTTCCTGGGCGGTCTCGGCCTGCACGACCTTCTGTCTGAGTCGCTCGTTCTCTTTGCGGAGCTTGGCCAGCTCCGCCCGATCCCGGCTGTCCATACGCATCCTCGACTTGTCCGCTGCCTTGACCATGGTAGTGGTGAAGTCTCCCCGATCACGGGCCCGAACCCACGCGTGGACGGTACTCGAGTCGAGATTGTTCTCCCGCAGCAGCCGGGCCTTGGCTCCCCGGTCGACGCACTGGTCCCACAATCGCAAGACCTCGAACTTGTACGCCATCGTGAACGAACGCTTACCGGTAGCAGTCCGTCCGATCGGGATGTCGATCATCTCTGTGTCCGTTCCCCGCGTTGGTTGCCGGGTGTCTCACGACCATCCTGGCAACCAACGT
>NZ_JBSFRG010000071.1:0-1465 GCF_053589115.1 Rhodococcus sp. NPDC003383
TCCTTACCTTTCTTTCAGGGGGTTCGAACTGGGCGACGGCCGTAGGCTTCGAACCACCCAGGGACGTCGGACATGGCTTTCATCGCTCTGCTGCCCCCGTCGATGGCCAAGGAGGATTGGCCACCCAACGTCCCGCGACGACTCGACCGCTGATTGAGAGACGCGATGTGATCGCTGTGTAAGGACACGACGGCGTGGTCGTCTGCTGGGGCCGACACCGGATCCGAGTGGGGAAAGACAACCATGGAACAACACGTGTGGGCCGGCCTGGACGCCGGCAAAACCGAACACCACTGCGTGGTCATCGACACCGACGGACACCGACTGCTCTCGCGCCGGGTGACCAACGACGAAACCGCGCTGAACGAGCTGATCTCGCAGGTCGCCGGACTCGCCCGAGACGGGCAGCTCACCTGGGCGATCGATCTGAACCACGGTGGCGCCGGCCTGGTGATCGCGATGCTGCTCGACCGCGACCAACAGTTGCTGTACATCCCCGGCCGTACCGTGCACCACGCGGCGGGCTCGTACCGCGGCGACGGCAAGTCCGATGCCAAGGACGCGGCGATCATCGCCGACCAGGCCCGCATGCGCCGCGATCTGCACCCGATCCGAATCGGCGACGAGATCGCGGTGGACCTGCGCATCCTCACCACCCGCCGCACCGACCTGGTGTGCGATCGCACCCGGGCGATCAACCGGCTGCGCGCCCAGCTGCTCGAGTATTTTCCCGCTCTCGAGCGGGCCTTCGACTACTCCACCTCCAAGGCCGCCTTGGTGCTGCTCACCGGCTACCGAACCCCCGACGGGATCCGCCGGATCGGCGCCGGCCGGCTCGAAGCATGGCTGCGGAAACATCATGCCCGCAACGCATCTCAGGTTGCGCAGACCGCAATCGCGGCGGCCGGGGCGCAGCACACGCGGGTGCCCGGCCAGCAGGTCGCCGCCGAGGTGGTCGCACGGCTGGCGAAAGAGGTGATTGCCCTCGATGCGCAGATCGGTGAGACCGAAGCGCAGATCGAGGCCCGATTTCACAGTCATCGGCACGCACGGATCATCCTGAGCATGCCCGGTTTCGGACCGATCCTCGGCGCGGAGTTCCTCGCGGCCACCGGCGGTGACATGAGTGTGTTCGAATCTGCCGACCGGCTTGCCGGCGTTGCCGGACTTGCTCCGGTTCCTCGTGATTCGGGGCGGGTGCGGGGCAATCTGCACCGGCCCAGACGCTACGACCGGCGTCTGTTGCGTGCCTGCTACCTGTCGGCGATGGTCAGTATCCGCAGTTGCGCGGAATCGAGGGTGTACTACGACCGGAAACGCGCTGAGGGCAAGCGTCATACTCAAGCTGTCCTTGCCTTGGCTCGCCGACGTGTGAACGTGTTGTGGGCGATGCTCCGCGACGAGGCGGTCTACCAGCCCGCGTCTACCGTCGCGGCGGCTTGACAACTTCATTGAGATTCCTCCT
>NZ_JBSFRG010000072.1:0-1429 GCF_053589115.1 Rhodococcus sp. NPDC003383
TCCCGTTGTTGGGTGCTCAGGAGCGGGCGTTGGTGTTGGAGTCGTGGAACGACACGGCGCATGAGGTGGATTCGGCTGCGACGCTGGTCGATCTGTTCGAGGCGCAGGTGGTGCGGACGCCGGGTGCGGTGGCGGTGGTGTTCGACGGTGTGGCGCTGTCGTATGGGGAGTTCGCGTCGCGGGTGCGGCGGTTGGCGCGTTTCCTGGTGGCCGAGGGTGTGGGTCCGGAGTCGTTGGTGGCTGTGGGGATGCGCCGGTCGGTGGAGATGTTGGTCGCTGTGTATGCGGTGATCGAGGCCGGTGGTGCGTATGTGCCGGTGGATCCGGATCAGCCGGTGGAGCGGGTGGGTTACATCCTGGAGACGGCGGATCCGGTGGTGGTGTTGTCCACCTCGCGGGATGGTTTTGCGGTGCCGGGGGATCGGTCCGTGGTGTGGGTGGACGAGTTGGATGTGTCGGGTTTTTCCGATGCGCCGTTGTCCGATGCGGATCGGTGGGGTGTGGTGCGGCCGCAGGGGGCGGCCTATGTGATTTTCACGTCGGGGTCGACGGGGCGTCCGAAGGGTGTGGCGGTTTCGCATGCGGCGATCGTGAATCGGTTGCTGTGGATGCAGGCGCAGTACGGTCTGTCCGGCTCGGATGTGGTGTTGCAGAAGACGCCGTTCACGTTCGATGTGTCGGTGTGGGAGTTGTTCTGGCCGTTGCAGGTTGGTGCGCGGTTGGTGGTGGCGCGGCCGGACGGTCATCGGGATCCGGCGTATCTGGTGCGGGCGATCGTCGAGTACGGGGTGTCGGTGGTGCATTTCGTGCCGTCGATGTTGTCGGTGTTCGTGGCGGAGCCGTCGGTGGTCGAGGCGCGGTCGTTGCGGTTGGTGTTCGCCTCGGGTGAGGCGTTGCCGGGTTCGGTGGCGTTGCGGTTGCGTGAGTTGTTGCCGTCGGTGCGGGTGCACAATCTGTACGGTCCGACCGAGGCTGCGGTGGATGTGACCTTCCACGAGGTGTCGGATGCGGATCGGGTGTCGGTGCCGATCGGTGTGCCGGTGTGGAACACGCAGGTGTTCGTGTTGGACGGGCGGTTGGCGCCGGTGCCGGTGGGGGTGGCCGGTGAGTTGTATCTGGCCGGGGATCAGTTGGCGCGGGGGTATGTGGCGCGTGCGGATCTGACGGCGGATCGGTTCGTGGCCAACCCCTATGGAGCCTCCGGGGCGCGGATGTATCGCACGGGTGATCTCGTGCGGTGGTCGGTGTCGGGGGAGTTGGAGTACATCGGGCGGACCGATTTCCAGGTGAAGGTGCGCGGGTTGCGTATCGAGCTGGGGGAGATCGAGTCGGCGTTGCTGGATGTGGCTGCGGTGGCGCAGGCCGTGGTGGTGGTGCACGACGGTGATCTGGGTCAGCAGCTGGTGGGTTATGTGGTGCCGGAGTCGGG
>NZ_JBSFRG010000073.1:0-1418 GCF_053589115.1 Rhodococcus sp. NPDC003383
GCGTTCGGTGTGTTGGCGGGGGCTGGTGGTGTGCGGTTGTCGTCGGTGGATGTGGTGCCGGTGGCGGATCGGGTGTTGGTGTCGGGGTTTGCGGTGGGGGAGTCGGTGCCGGTTTCGGTGTCGACGTTGGATGGGTTGTTGGCGTTGTCTCCGGGTTTCGGGTCGGGTGCGCCGGCGGTGGCGTTCGGGGACGAGTCGTTGTCGTATGCGCGGTTCGAGTCGCGGGTGAATCGGTTGGCTCGGGTGTTGGTCGATGCCGGTGTGCGGGTGGGGGATCGGGTTGCGGTGTGTGTGCCGCGGTCGTTGGATCTGCCGGTGGTGTTGGCGGCGGTGATGCGGGCCGGTGGTGCGTATGTGCCGGTGGATGCGTCGTATCCGGTGGAGCGGATCGAGTATGTGCTCTCCGACAGTGCGCCGTCGTTGGCGGTGGTGGATGTGTCGGCTCGGTCGGTGATCTCGGGTGTTCCGGTGGTGGAGTTGTCGCCGGGTTCGTGGGACGGCTGGTCGGGGGTGTCGGATGCGCCGGTGGTGTTGTCGCGGCCGGTGTCGGGTCGGGATGCGGCGTATGTGATCTATACGTCGGGGTCGACGGGTCGGCCGAAGGGTGTGGTGGTCGAGCATCGGTCGTTGGTGAATTTCCTGGTGTGGAAGATGCGGGCGACGGGGATCGTGGCGTCGGATCGGGTGTTGCAGAAGGCGCCGACGGCGTTCGATGCGTCGGTGTGGGAGTTCTTCGTGCCGTTGGTGGCGGGGGCGACGGTGGTGGTGGCCGAGCCGGAGGGTCATCGGGATCCGTCGTATCTGGTGGGGTTGATGTCCTCGGGTGCGGTGTCGGTGGTGGAGTTCGTGCCGTCGATGCTCGATGCGTTGCTCGAGTTCGTGTCGGATCCGTCGCAGGTGGCGGGTGTGGAGCGGGTGTTCTGTGGTGGGGAGGAGCTTTCGCCTGCGTCGGCGTCGGCGGCGTTGGAGGTGTTCGGGGATCGGTTGTTCAATCTGTACGGTCCGACGGAGGCGACGGTGGGGATCACCTCGCAGGTGATTTCGCGGGAGGTGGTGTCGCGGTCGCGGGCGGCGTTGCCGATCGGGTCGCCGGCGTTCAATTCGTCGGCGTGGGTGTTGGATCGGTTCCTGCGTCCGGTTCCGGTGGGGGTGCCGGGTGAGTTGTATCTCGGTGGGGTGCAGGTGGCGCGGGGGTATCACGGTCGGCCGGGGTTGTCGGCGACCGCGTTCGTGGCGAATCCGTTCGGCGTCGGGGCGAGCGGAGCGACGGGGGATGTCGCTGCTGCCGGGGGGCGGTTGTATCGGACCGGGGATCTGGTGCGGTGGAATGCGTTCGGTGGGTTGGAGTATCTGGGTCGGTGTGACGATCAGGTGAAGATCCGCGGGTTCCGGGTGGAACTCGACGAAATCCGCGCCGC
>NZ_JBSFRG010000074.1:0-1303 GCF_053589115.1 Rhodococcus sp. NPDC003383
CGTGCTGGCGCAGTGTGCGGTGGATGTGGGTGTGCGGGTTGGTGGGGTGTCGGTGTTGTCGTCGGTGGAGGCGGCGGTGTCGGTGGTGTCGGATGTGTCGGCGGTGGGGTCGTTGCCGTTGGGTCCGGGTGTGGGGTGTTCGTCGGTGTTGCCGGTGTTGTTCGCCGAGGCGGTGGCCGCGTTCGGTGATGCGGTGGCGGTGTCGTCGGATGACGGTGGTGAGGTGTCGTTCGCTCGGTTGGGGGAGCGGGTGTTCGGGGCTGCGGGGGTGTTGGCCGGGCTGGGGGTGTCGGCCGAGTCGCGGGTGGTGGTGTTGTTGCCGCGGTCGGTGGAGTCGGTGGTGGCGTCGTGGGCGGTGGTGTGTGCCGGTGGTGCGTTCGTTCCGGTGGATGTGGGGTATCCGGTCGAGCGGGTGGAGTTCATGGTCTCGGATGCCGATCCGGTGGTCGTGGTGACGTCTTCGGCTGTGGCGGAGCGTTTTTCGTCGGTGTTGTCGGCGTCGGGTGCGTCGGTGGTGTTGGTGGATGCGCCGGAGTGGTCGCGGGCGTCGGGGTCGGGGGTGCCGGCGGCGGGGGTGTCGGTGGTGCCGGGGTCGGCGGCGTATGTGATCTATACGTCGGGGTCGACGGGGCGGCCGAAGGGGATCGTGGTCTCGCACGAGGCGATCGTGAATCTGGTGCGGTGGCGGCAGTCGGAGTTCCCGGTGGGGGTCGGTGAGGTGGTGTTGCAGAAGACGTCGCCGAGTTTCGATCCGGCGGTGCCGGAGGTGTTGTGGCCGGTGTTGGTGGGGGCGCGGTGTGAGTTGATCCGTGAGGGTGGTGAGCGGGATCTGGAGTATCTGGGTCGGCGGATCGTCTCCTCGGGTGCGGTGTTCGTGGAGTTGGTGCCGACGGTGATGTCGGCGATGGTGGAGTCGGGGGTGTCGCTGGCGGGGTCGCGGTTGCGGTATCTGTCGGCCGGTGGTGAGGAGTTGACCTGGTCGGTGGTCGATCGGGTGTCGGCGTCGTGGTCGGTGCCGGTGTGGAACACCTATGGTCCGGCGGAGGCTGCGGTGGAGGTGACGTCGTGGCGGGCCGGGGTGCGGTCGGCGGGGTCGTCGGTGCCGATCGGGTTGCCGGTGGCCAATACGTCGGTGGTGGTGTTGGACGGGTGGTTGCGTCCGGTGCCGGTCGGTGTGGTGGGTGAGCTGTATCTCGGTGGGGTGCAGTTGGCGCGGGGCTATCACGCGCGGATGGGGTTGACCGCGTCGCGGTTCGTCGCCGATCCGTTCACTGCGGGTGGGCGGTTGTATCGGACGGGGGAT
>NZ_JBSFRG010000075.1:0-1231 GCF_053589115.1 Rhodococcus sp. NPDC003383
TAGTGCCGCACCTGCGAACCTTTGCCCCGTTTCGGTCGACACGCCGACCGGTTGCGGCGTGTCGACCACGGCATCGGCGAGCCTGGTCGAGTGGCAGAACGAGTACGAGTGCGAGAACTCGACGATGACGAAGGCCAGCGGCTGGTGCGGATCATCCGCCGCGGCACCGGATCGGTGGTGACCTGGCGTCGCGCCCAGATGATCCTGCTCTCCGCCCAGGGCATGGCGGTGGCAAAGATCGCCGAAGTCGCCTTCACCAGCGCCGACCGGGTCCGCGACGTCATCCACAACTTCAACGCCGACGGATTCGACTCGCTGTACCCGAAATACGCCGGTGGTCGACCGAAGACATTCACACTGCCCGAACGTCGCGAGATCAAGAAGATCGCCAAATCGTCCCCGACCGAACACGACCTACCATTCTCGACCTGGAGCCTGAGCAAGCTCGCCGAGTTCCTGGTCGCTGAGGGGGTGGTCGACGACATCAGCCACGAGGGTCTGCGCGTGCTGCTCCGGGAGGAGGGTGTCTCCTTTCAAAAAGTGAAGACCTGGAAGAGATCTCGCGACCCCGAGTACGCAGTGAAGAAGGCTCGGGTCGAGCATCTGTATGCGATCGCCGACGGTGAGGTCGTCGCCGAGCCCGGAGAGCCGGAGGTCGTGTTCTGCCTCGACGAGTTCGGGCCCTTGAACCTGCAGCCGCATCCCGGTCGACAGTGGGCGCAGCGTGGTGGCAAGCACAAGGACCCGGACCGGGAGCCGCGACGCCGCCGGCGCGCGACCTACACCCGACCGCACGGAGTGCGGCATCTGTTCGCCGCCTACGACCTCGGCAAGGACAAGCTGTACGGGCACGTCAAGACGACGAAGAACCGCACCACGTTCCTCGAGTTCTGCCGATACCTACGCACCTTGTATCCGGCCGCGGTGCGCATCGCGATCGTGTGCGACAACTTCTCACCTCACCTGACCACGAAGAAGTGCCAACGGGTCGCTCGGTGGGCAGAGGCGAACAATGTCGAGTTCGCATACACACCGACGAACAGTTCGTGGTTGAACCGCATCGAGGCGCAGTTCACCGCGTTGCGGTACTTCGCGCTCGACGGCACCGACCACGGTAGTCACCGGGAGCAGGCGTCGATGATTCGTCGCTACATCATTTGGCGGAACCAGCACGCCAGAGATCAACGGCTACGCGAGATCGTCGACAGGGCGAACGTAGCCTGATGCGGCA
>NZ_JBSFRG010000076.1:0-1108 GCF_053589115.1 Rhodococcus sp. NPDC003383
GAGCTGGGGGTGGTCGCAGAGACCAGAGAGAAGCGACTGTTTACTAAAAACACAGGTCCGTGCGAAGTCGTAAGACGATGTATACGGACTGACGCCTGCCCGGTGCTGGAAGGTTAAGAGGACCGGTTAGCGGGGTTCGCCCCGCGAAGCTGAGAATTTAAGCCCCAGTAAACGGCGGTGGTAACTATAACCATCCTAAGGTAGCGAAATTCCTTGTCGGGTAAGTTCCGACCTGCACGAATGGCGTAACGACTTCTCTGCTGTCTCAACCACAGACTCGGCGAAATTGCATTACGAGTAAAGATGCTCGTTACGCGCGGCAGGACGAAAAGACCCCGGGACCTTCACTATAGCTTGGTATTGGTGTTCGGTTCGGTTTGTGTAGGATAGGTGGGAGACTGTGAAGCATTCACGCCAGTGGGTGTGGAGTCGTTGTTGAAATACCACTCTGATCGTATTGGACATCTAACCTCGGACCATGATCTGGTTCAGGGACAGTGCCTGGTGGGTAGTTTAACTGGGGCGGTTGCCTCCCAAAATGTAACGGAGGCGCCCAAAGGTTCCCTCAGCCTGGTTGGCAATCAGGTGTCGAGTGCAAGTGCACAAGGGAGCTTGACTGTGAGACTGACAGGTCGAGCAGGGACGAAAGTCGGGACTAGTGATCCGGCACCGGCATGTGGAAGCGGTGTCGCTCAACGGATAAAAGGTACCCCGGGGATAACAGGCTGATCTTCCCCAAGAGTCCATATCGACGGGATGGTTTGGCACCTCGATGTCGGCTCGTCGCATCCTGGGGCTGGAGTAGGTCCCAAGGGTTGGGCTGTTCGCCCATTAAAGCGGCACGCGAGCTGGGTTTAGAACGTCGTGAGACAGTTCGGTCTCTATCCGCCGCGCGCGTTAGAAACTTGAGGAAGGCTGTCCCTAGTACGAGAGGACCGGGACGGACGAACCTCTGGTGTGCCAGTTGTCCCGCCAGGGGCACTGCTGGTTGGCTACGTTCGGAAGGGATAACCGCTGAAAGCATCTAAGCGGGAAGCCTGTTCCAAGATGAGGTTTCTCACCCCCTCGAGGGGGTAAGGCCCCCGGCAGACCACCGGGTTGATAGGCC
>NZ_JBSFRG010000077.1:0-1100 GCF_053589115.1 Rhodococcus sp. NPDC003383
CACCAGCATCGAAGGAGACCCGCCCTCATCGGCGGAGCCACACGGGTGAGCACTTTCGGTAAGCGGGACTGAGCAGGATCAATGAGCGCTATCACCACCGCACGATCCCCGGAGACAGCCCAGACGCGGAGTCGATCAAGGTCCTCGCCCGCGGACACCAGAACCTGATCTGGACCCGCAACCGACACACCAACGCGCTGCGCTCGGCCCTGCGCGAGTACTACCCGGCCGCGCTGGAGGTGTTCGACGACCTGCACGACCGCGACACGCTGGCCGTACTCGGTCGCGCGCCAACTCCCGCCGAGGCCGCGCACCTGACCCTGTCGGCGATCCGCTCTGCTCTCAAAAAGGCTGGTCGGCAACGTAACCTCGACACCCGGGCCCGCGAAATCCGGGCTGGGCTGCGCGCCGAGCACCTCACCGCACCGGCACCGGTCGCCGCAGCATTCGCCGCCACCACCCGCGCCGCGGTCGGCCTCATCACCGAGCTGAACCGGCGGATCGCCGAACTCGAGGGTGAATTGGCAACGCATTTTGAGTCACATCCGGACGCCGACATCTACCGCTCCCTGCCAGGACTTGGTGTCATCCTCGGCGCCCGGGTGCTCGGTGAGTTCGGGGACGACCCCGACCGCTACACCACCACCAAGTCTCGCAGAAACTACGCCGGCACCTCCCCACTGACAGTCGCCTCCGGCAAGAAACGCGCCGTGCTCTCCCGTCACGTCCGCAACCGGCGTCTCTACGACGCCATCGATCAATGGGCGTTCTGCGCTTTGTCGTCCAGTTCCGGAGCCCGGGAGTTCTACGACCAGCGACGCGACACCGGCGACCCGCACCACCAGGCGCTCCGCGCACTTGGCAACCGCCTCGTCGGCATCCTCCACGGCTGCCTCCGCCACCACACTCACTACGACGAGCACATTGCCTGGGACCACCGCCGCACCAGCCGGGCTGCTTGACGACTTACGGCCCTGGGATGTCTACGGGTCCCTGAGCTTGCTCCGGCCCCTTCCCCAACGCTGCCCGGTCGCCATACCCCGATAGACCGTCTCGGCCAGCACTTCTGGCCCCACGTCGGGTGGTGACGTGTGGCTTCG
>NZ_JBSFRG010000078.1:0-1070 GCF_053589115.1 Rhodococcus sp. NPDC003383
CCTGAGTTAGGACATTTGGCTTAGTACCCCGTTTCGAACCCGAGGCGGGACAGAATTTCCTGTTCGGCGGCCGGGATCTGCGGAGGGAAGTCCTGGACGGCACCGTTGATCGCGATCGTCGAAGTCCGCAGCGGCCGCAATTGCTTGACCACTCGTGCGATCGCGACGCCGGTCTGGTCTTGAACGCAGCGCGCCACGGCCAAGGCCGCGAACACGATGGTCAGGTGTGCTTCGATCGCGTCTTTGGTGCGGTGGAACATCGGCCGTGCCCGCAGGTCGGTCTTCGACATGCGAAACGACTGTTCGACATGCCAGAGGTCGTGGTACTTGCCGATCACCTCACCCGGTTCCATGAGCGTGACCGGGATGTTGGTCACGTAGCCCTTCAGCCCGACGAGCGACCGCGCCCTGCCCAGTGCGGCTTCATCGAGTTGCTGGCCGCCGGCGGTGGTCTTGACGAACCGAGTGGCCTTGGCCTTCTTTGTGCCGTCGACGACCGACTTCGCCCGCGCTTCCTGCGCGTTCAATGTTTGGTTGTCGCGCACGGCGCGTTTGCGGGTGTACTGCCAGATCGCCCGCCACGAGGTGGTGTCCCGAGTCGGGTTCCAGACCGGTTCGGCTCGCTTCTTCACGGTGTTGACCACGCTGCGCGCATGCCGGGGCGTGACGGTGTCGATGATCTGCCCGTCGGTGAACACATCGCCGTGCCAATGGAAATGAGAGGTCAGATCGTTCGGGGCCTTGGTCACCCGGGAGCCGACGATGAACTTCAGACCGGCCTCGTCCAGCGCGGTCAGGTTCGAGGCGGACAGCATGCCTGCGTCGGCGGCGATGACCATCTCCACCCCGTCCAGGTCGTGGCGGGCCTGGAATTGGCGCACCATCGGGACCAGGGTGTGGGTTTCGGCCTTGTTGCCTTCGAAACAGCCGATCTCGAGCGGGAATCCGGTGCGGTCGACGAGCAGGCCGACCACGATCTGCGGATCGACCCGGCGCTCCTTGCTGTAGCCCACCCTGCGGAGGTCGTCTTCCTTCTCGGCCTCGAAGTACAAGGTGGTCACATCGAACAG